>DYHL01000028.1 GCA_020724185.1 Candidatus Nitrosymbiomonas sp.
GGTTGTAACCGTACCAGTACTCGCCCAGGCGCCGACCAAACCTGGGCGCATCGTACCGTTGAAGTTCACGATTGACTGGGTCTTTGATGGATCGTACGCGCCCTTCCTGCTGGCGCTGGAAAAGGGCTACTACGCCGCGGAAGGCCTCTCCGTCACGATAGACCGCGGCTTCGGCTCTGCCGACGCCGTCTCCAAGGTCGCGGCCGGCGCGTATAACCTAGGCTTCGCTGACATCAACACCATGATCGAGTTCGACGCCCGGAACCCGGGACGCGAGCTCGTCTCGGTCGCGATGGTGTTCGACGCCATCCCCTCCAGCATTGTTACCCTCCGGCGGGAGGGCATAACCCGCCCGATCGAGCTCTACGGCAAGAAGCTCGGCGCGCCGGCCGGCTCCGCCCCGCGCGTGCTGTGGCCGCTCTTCGCCAAAGCGATCGGCATGCACCCGGCCTCCGTGGAGTGGGTAACGATGTCCCCGCCGCTGCGGGAGCCGATGCTTCTGCGGGGCGAGGTGAACGCCGTAGCCGCCTTCTCGTTCAACGCCTTCATAACGCTCAAGACCGCCAGGGTCGAGCCGGGCGACATCGTGATCTTCCCGTACAACGAGTACGGCCTGCCGCTCTACGGGAACGCCATCATCGCTTCGCCCACGCTGCTGGAAAGTGAGCCCGAGGCGCTGCGCGGGTTCGTCAGGGCGATCACGCGCGCCTGGAAGGACGCGGTCGCGAACCCCACCGAGGCCATCAGCGCCCTCAACCGCCGCGACCCGATGGTGAACGAGGAGGTGGAGCGGGAGCGCCTGGTGCTGGCCCTCCAGCACGTCGTCCTGACCAAGGACGTCAGGTCGGGCGGCTTCGGCGGCGTCAAGGGCGAGCGCCTGAGCCGGTCCATAGACCTGGTGACCGAGGCGTTCTGTCTCCCAACGAAGCCTGCCTGGCAGCGCGTCTTCTCAGACAAGTTCCTGCCTCCCAGGGCCGAGCGCATGTTGCCCACGAGGTAGCCCTTAGCGGTCGGGGGTGTCGTGAAGGGGGTTTCTTTCCTGATCACGAAGCCATAGATCACACCGGAATCCAAACATACGCCCTGGCATCCGGAGAATCCCTGTCCCGTTAAGGAGGGACCAGACGTGAGGAGCCTCTTGGCCGTGTTTGCGGCGGTGCTGGCCGTCGTAGTGCTGACCGCCGGATTGAGCTTTGCCCAGCCGCCCGCCAGATCAGGCAAGCAGACGACGTGGAAGTTCACCCTGGACTTCATCGTGCAGGGACCGCAGGCGCCCTTCCTGGTTGCCCTGGAAAAGGGCTACTACGCCGAGGAAGGCCTGAACATCACCATTGACCGCGGCTTCGGCTCGGCCGACGCGGTGACCAAGATCGCCGGCGGCGCCTACAACCTGGGCTACGCCGACATCAACTCGATGATCGAGTTCAACGCCCGGAACCCCGGCCGAGAACTCGTGGCCATCGCGATCCTGTTGAACGAGCCGCCCTTCTCGATCATCACGCTTCGGCGCGAGGGCATCACCCGGCCGATCGAGCTCTACGGCAAGAAGCTGGGCGCCCCGGCGGGCGACGCGCCGCGCCGCCTCTGGCCGCTCTTCGCCCGGGCGGTGGGCATGCACCCCGCCTCGGTCGAGTGGATCACCATGGACGTGCCGCTGCGTGAGCCGATGCTGGTGCGGGGCGACGTCAACGCCATCTCCGGGTTCTACTTCACCTCGTTCATGAACCTGAAGGCCGCGCGAGTTGACCCGGCCGATATCGTCGCGTTCATGTACAACGATCAGGGCCTTCCGCTGTACGGCAATGCCATCATGGCGCCTCCGGCTTTGCTCGAGAAGGAGCCCGAGGCAGTCCGTGGATTCCTCAAGGCGTTCACGCGCGCGCTGAAGGACACGATCAACAACCCCTCAGAGGCCATCGCCATAGTCAAGCGGCGCGACCCCCTGTTGCGCGAGGATGTGGAACTAGAGCGCCTGCAGCTCGCCCTCCGACACAACATCCTGACCAAGGACGTCAAGGCGTACGGCTTCGGCGTGGTCAAGGGCGAACGCCTGAGCCGGTCCATTGATCTGCTGGCGGAAGCGTTCGCACTCCCTGTCAAGCCCAGGTGGCAGCAGGTCTTCACCGACAAGTTCCTACCTCCCAAGGCGGAGCGGATGCTTCCCGTGAGGTAGAATAGGCGCTGCAGGGACAGACCAACCTAGCGCACGAGGGGTCAACAGATGAGGAGACTAGGGCTCGAACGGGAGCTCGTAGATAAGAGTGTTTATGCGCGCGCGGTAGGACGCTTCCGCGATGCCGGGATCGTGTTGCCCACCTTCGCGGACCTGACGGATCCGGCCCGGATCTCACCGCGGATCCGGGAGGCCCTATCCGGCGTGGATCCTGATGCCCCGCACCCTCTGAACCTCTTCAGGGTGCATTGGTTCAACGGTGCAAACCGCACCGATCGGGTGGCATCACCCGAGCACATTGTGTTACCCAAGGCGCTCACCGGCGTGGACGCTCGGCGACCGCTTCCCGATGATCCGCGCCCACAAAGTGCTGGCCGCATACGGGTGCATAGCCCCGCGGATAATCACCGGCCAGTTCGACCCTACTGCTCACAGGGCGGTCTGGCCTTCCACCGGCAACTACGCCCGCGGCGGCGTGGCCATCTCGCGCATCATGGGCTGCCGGGGAATCGCCGTGCTACCGCAGGGGATGAGCCGGGAGCGCTTCGCGTGGCTGGAGCGCTGGATAGCCGATCCCGAGGACATCATCAGGACGCCGGGCACCGAGAGCAACGTCAAGGAGATCTACGACAAGTGCGCGGAGCTGGAGCGCGATCCGACCAACATCATCTTCAACCAGTTCTGCGAGTTCGGGAACCATCTAGTGCACTACCTGTGCACGGGCAAGGCGCTCGGGCGCGTGTTCGAGTCGCTGCAGGCCAGTGATCCCGGCCTGCGGCTGCGCGCCTTCGTCTCCGCCTCCGGCTCGGCCGGTACCCTGGGCGCCGGTGACTACCTCAAGGAGCGCTACGGCGCGAAGATCGTGGCCATGGAGGCCCTCGAGTGCCCCACGATGCTGTACAACGGCTTTGGCGAGCACAACATCCAGGGCATCGGTGACAAGCACATCCCCTTGATCCACAACGTGACGAACACCGACGTGGTGACGGCGGTCTCGGACCAGAGCACCGACCGTCTCGACGTGTTGTTCAACACTCCTGCCGGCCGCGAATACCTCGTGAGCCGGCAGGGCGTGCCGCCCACGGTGGTTGAACTACTGCCGGCGCTAGGACTCTCCAGCATCTGCAACGTGCTCGGGGCGATCAAGACCGCAAAGCATTTCGGTATGGGGCCCGACGACGCCGTCGTCACCGTCGCCACCGACGGCGCCGCGATGTACGCCACCGAGAGGGAGAAGTCGCTGAAGAAGTACTACCCCGGAGGTTTCGATGCGGTCGCCGCGGGCGCGACGTTCGCCGGGCACCTGGGCAGCGTCACCAACGATCACCTGCTGGAGGCGACCCGCGTGGACCGGAACCGCGTCTTCAACCTAGGGTACTTCACCTGGGTGGAACAGCAGGGGGTTTCGATCGAGGAGTTCGAGGCCAGACGGGATCAGCGGTTCTGGCAGGAGATGCGGGCTATCATCCCGGCCTGGGACCAGATGATCGAGGAGTTCAACGGGCGGACGGGGGCAGCCGCGGCCCTGTGAGCGCTTCTCTATCCATTGTTGTCTGCGCCGGGTGCGGCGCCGCGGCGGCGCCCGGCGATCCCTACCCCTTCCGGTGTCCCAACGCCGGAAGGGGCGACGATACCGACCACGTGATGACCGCCGTGCTCGAGGTGGCGGGTCTCCGATTTCCCGCCGACGGCCCGGTCAATCCGTTCGTCCGATTTCGCACGCTCTCCCACTCGTACCATCTGGCCCGCACGCACGGCTTGACCGACGCCGACTATATCACCATGGTCGAGGAACTCGACCGCGCCGTGGCACAGGTGGACGGGCACGGGTTCGCGGCCACGCCTTTCTTCCGGAGCGAGGTGCTGGGCGCCCGCCTCAGATTCGCCGGAGGCGGGGTCTGGGTGAAGGACGAGACCGGCAACGTCTCGGGGTCGCACAAGGCGCGACATCTGATGGGGCTGCTCATCCACCTGGAGGTCGTCGAACGGGCCGGCCTTGCTGCGGGCCGTGGCGCCGGCACACCCGACCTGACCATCGCAAGCTGCGGGAACGCGGCGCTGGCCGCCGCGGTGGTGGCCCGGGCCGGCGGGCGGCGGCTCCGGGTGTTCGTGCCCACCAGCGCCGACCCTGTGGTTCTAGCGCGGCTGGAGGCGCTGGGCGCGCACCTGACGATCTGTCCCAGGGAGGAAGGCGTGCCGGGCGATCCCACCTACCACCGGCTGCAGCAGGCGGTGCGCGAGGGCGCCTTGCCGTTCACCTGCCAGGGTCCGGACAATGGACTGACGATAGACGGCGGCAAGACCCTGGGATATGAGATCGCCGCGGATCTGGCATCCGCCGGCGCTGAGCCAGCCGGCAGCGCGACCCTGGACCGCCTCTTCATCCAGACAGGCGGCGGCGCGCTGGCCAGCGCGGTGATCCAGGGGCTCGGGGACGCGGTGCGCCTGGGCGCGCTGACCCGCATGCCGCGGATCCACGCGGTGCAGACTCTCGGCGGCCATCCTCTGGAGCGGGCCTATGGCCGGCTGCTGGAGCGGATCGGCGCGGCTCCCGGCAGCGGGCCGCTTCCTGACAGCGGGCCAGGGGGCCGGGAGCGCGTCGAGGAGGCGCTGCGCTACGCCGCCACCCACCGCTCGCAGTTCATGTGGCCGTGGGAAGAGGAGCCGAGGAGCATCGCGCACGGCATCCTCGACGACGAAACCTACGACTGGCTGGCGGTTCTCCGCGGAATGGCAACCACCGGGGGCACCCCGGTGCTGGTCTCGGAAGAAACGCTGGAGGAAGCCAATGCGCTGGCCCAGGCCGCCACGGGCATTAGCGTAGATCACACCGGCTCAGCCGGATTGGCCGGACTACTGCACCTCCATCGCGAGGCCGGCATCGGGCCGGAAGAACGCGTGGCGGTGTTGTTTACCGGCGTGAAACGATGAGACAATACGAGGGCCGCAAGGCCAGTACAAGGGGAGGAAACGGTTAATGAGAAGCTTTCTCGGTAGAGACATCCTGTCGCTCAAGGATTTCGAGCGCAACGAGTTCTTCAGGGTCTTCCAGGTAGCGGACGACCTGAAGCCCCACGCGCGCGACCGGCGCAACACAGATCTCTTGAAGCACAAGACCCTGGTCACCGCCTTCTACCAGCCCAGCACCCGCACGCGCCTGGCCACGGAGGCGGCCATGCTCCGGCTGGGAGGCAGCGTGCTTGGGTTCTCGGACGCAAAGATGACCCGCGCCGGCGACTTCTACCAGGAGTCCATCAAGGACACGGTGCACATGCTCGAGTACTACGGCGACGTCATCGCGATGCGCCACTTCCAGCAGGGCGCGCCGCACGAGGCGGCCCGCTGGTCTTCGGTGCCGGTCATCAACTGCGGCGACGGTTGGGGGGAACACCCCACCCAGGTACTGATTGACCTATACACGATCCATCAAGAGATGGGCAGGCTGGACGGACTCAAGGTGCTGTGCGTGGGCGACATGCGGATGCGCACCATGCACTCCATCCTTTACGCGATGTCTCAGTTCGACATGGAGGCGTTCGTGGTATCGCCGCCCGAGATGTCCCTTCTTCCCGAGTTCAAGGCAGAACTGGACGCGCTCAGCGTCCGGTACCGGGAGGTCGCCGCGGCCGAGGAGGTCATCGGAGAGGCGGACGTCATCTACATGGAGCCCGTCGTCCAGCCCGACTACACGAAGTCCCGTGACGAACGAGCCGGCGACGTGGGCCTCACCCCGGCGGCCTACAAGATCACCCGCCAGTTGCTGCGCGAGCGGGGCAAGAGCAGCGCGATCGTGCTGCACTCCCTGCCGCGGATGGACGAGCTTACCACCGACGTTGACCCCACTCGCCACGCCAGGTACTGGACCGAGGCGTTCAACGGCGTGGTCGTTCGCATGGCGCTGCTGGCCCTCGTGCTGGGCGCCGTGGAATAGGTGGAATAGGAGGAACCAAGGTGCAGACACATCTCCGCGGACGTGACCTCATCACCTTGCAGGAGTGGACTAAAGAGGAGATCGAGACCGCGCTGGACGTGGCCCTCGACCTCAAGCGCAGCCGGGCCCTCGGCCAGCCGCACGCCATCCTGCGCGACAAGGTGCTGGCGATGCTGTTCTTCTTCTCCAGCACGCGCACCCGCGCCTCGTTTGAGGCCGGCATGGCCCAGCTTGGCGGGCATGCGCAGTTCATCGAGAGCCGCACCACCCAGATCGCCCACGGCGACACCGCCAAGGAGATCGGCGAGATCCTGGGGCGCTACAACGACGGCATAGCGATCCGGCACGTGGACTGGGGAGCGGGCAACAAGTACATCCGCGAGGTCGCCCAGGCCAGCCGGGTGCCCGTGCTGAACATGCAGTGCGACATCTACCACCCGTTCCAGGCCCTTGCGGACCTGCTGACCATCATCGAGAAGAAGGGCGACCCGCGCGGGAAGACCATCACCGTGAGCTGGGCCTACGCCGCCAGCTACCAGAAGCCGATCAGCGTGCCGCAGAGTCTGATCCTCCTGATGCCCCGCTTCGGCATGAACGTCCGGCTGGTCCATCCGCCGGGGTTCCAGCTCATGCCCGAGATCGTCGCACAGGCGAAGGACAACGCCCGCCGCGCCAAGGTAGGGTTCGAGATCATGGACGATTTCGCGGCCGGCATACGCGGCACCGACGTCGTCTACGCGAAGAGCTGGGGCGCCCTGCTCACGGTTAAGAGCGATGAGGAAGGCGCGCAGTTGTCCTCCAAGTACAAGGACTGGATCGCCGACGAGCGCCGCATGGCAATGGCCGGCGAGGATGCCATCTACATGCATCCCCTGCCCGCCGACCGCAACATCGAGGTTACCGACGCGGTGATTGATGGGCCCCAGTCGGTGGTCTACGACGAGGCCGAGAACCGGCTGCACGGCCAGAAGGCCGTGATGGCCCTGACAATGAGCTAGCCGGGAGGAGATCGCATGGCCAGGCGAACCGCGGTAGTGGCGATTGGCGGGAACTCGCTGATCAAGGACTCGAAACACCAGACGGTGCAGGACCAGTACGACGCCGCCACGGAAACCTGCCGGCACATCGCCGGCATGATCCGGAACGGCTGGGACGTCACGATCGGGCACGGCAACGGCCCCCAAGTTGGCTTCATCCTGCGCAGGTCGGAGCTGGCCGCCCATGAGCTGCACGAGGTGCCACTCGACGTTTGCGGCGCGGACAGCCAGGGCGCCATCGGCTATGCGCTCCAGCAGAACCTGTACAACGAGTTCCGCCGGCTCGGCCTCAAGAAGGACGCCGTGACCGTGGTGACGCAGGTCGAAGTGAGTGCGGACGATCCCGCGTTCCAGAAGCCAACCAAGCCGATCGGCTCGTTCATGGACGCGGACAAGGCCAGGCGCCGGCGTGAGGAGGAAGGTTGGAGCGTCGTCGAGGACGCGGGACGCGGATGGCGGCGGGTAGTGGCCTCACCCGTCCCGATCCGCATCGTTGAGGAGGAAGCGGTCAAGCGCCTGATCGGCGCGGGGTTCGTGGTAATTACCGTGGGCGGGGGCGGCATCCCGGTCGTGGCCGATGCGGAAGGCAACCTGCGGGGCGTGGCCGCGGTCATTGACAAGGACCTGGCGTCGTCGCTGCTGGCCACGGTCATCGGCGCCGACCTCTTCGTCATAACCACCGCGGTGGAACAGGTCGCCCTCAACTTCGGCAAGTCCAACCAGCAGATGATCGGGCAGATGACCCTTTCCCAGGCCAAGGAGTACCTGGCCGAGGGCGTGCACTTCGCGAAGGGCAGCATGGCGCCCAAGATGGAGGCGGTCATCGGGTATCTGGAACGGGGCGGGGGCGAAGCGCTGATCACCAACCCCGAAAACCTGGAGCGGGCGCTGGGCGGAGAGACCGGCACGCGCATCACCCTGGGTTGATAGCGGTGGAGTTCACGCTCAACGGACGGCAGGTCTCGCTGGAAGTCCGCGAGGGCGCGAGCCTGCTGGAGGTGCTCCGCGAACAGTGCGGCCTGACCTCGATGAAGGACGGGTGCGCACCAGAGGGATCGTGCGGCGCCTGCACTGTGCTGGTGGACGGCAGGGCCGTTGTCTCCTGCGCGCAACCAGCGGCCCGGGTGGCCGGGAAGCGCGTTATCACGCTGGAAGGGCTGCCCGAGGAGCACCGCGCGCAGTGGGCGGATTGTTTCGTCGCCTCCGGCGCGTCACAGTGCGGGTTCTGCACCCCAGGCATCGTGATGAAGGCCGAGTCCCTCTTGGCCCGCAACCCCAATCCATCCCGCGATGAGATCACCAGGGCACTGGCCGGCAACCTCTGCCGGTGCACGGGCTACATCAAGATCATTGACGCCATCGGCTACGCCGCGGCCGCGCGGCGCGGGGAACCGGTTCCGGCGCCCGACCGCAGCGGCAGGGTAGGGTCACGCACCGCCCGGTACCAGGGCCGCGAGCTGGCGCTGGGCCAGAAGCCGTTCGTGGCCGACATGCGCGTGCCCGGCATGCTCCACGGCGCCGTGCGGTGGTCCGATCACCCCCGGGCGAGAGTGGTGCGCATTGACGTCTCGAAGGCGCGCGCCTGTCCCGGCGTCGTCGCGGTGGCCACCTGGCGCGACGTGCCCGGAGAGCGCCGGCAGGGATTGATCTTCAGTGACTGGCGGCAGTTCGTGGCCGAGGGCGAAGTCACGAACTATGTCGGCGACGTACTGGCGGTCGTCGCGGCCGAGACCAGATTCGCAGCCCGCGCGGCCGCGACCCTCATCGAGGTGGAGTATGAGGTGCTGCCCCCGGTCACCGATCCGTTCGAGGCGCTGGCCGAGGGCGCGCCCCAGATTCACGAGATGGGCAACCTACTCTCCGTAACGAAGGTGCGGCTCGGCGACGCCGGTACGGCGCTAGCGGGCGCGGCGTTCGTGGCCACGGAGACTTTCCGCACCCAGACGATAGAACACGCGTTTCTCGAACCGGAGGCCTGCCTGGCAGTGCCTTCCGGCGACGGCGGCGTGCACTTCTTCTCGCAGGGGCAGGGCATCTGGGAGGATCGCCGGCAGGTGGCATCGGTACTCGCGCTCCCAGAGGAGAAGGTCCGGGTCACGCTGGTCTCCAGCGGCGGCGGCTTCGGCGGCAAGGAGGATCTGAGCATCCAGGCGCACGCTTCCCTGCTGGCCCTGATGGCCGACCGGCCCGTGCTGCTGGCGCTGTCGCGGCGGGAGAGCATCCGGTTCCACCCCAAGCGCCATCCCATGACCATGGAGTACGCGGTCGGCTGCGACGCGGAAGGCCGCCTGCTCGCGGTGCGCGCGCGTATCGTGGGGGACACCGGCGCCTACGCCAGCGTCGGGGACAAGGTCCTGGAGCGGGCGGCGGGCCACGCCTGCGGCCCGTACCGCGTACCGAACGTGGACGTTGAGTCAAGAGCGGTCTTCACGAACAACCCTCCCGCCGGCGCGATGCGCGGGTTCGGGGTTAACCAGGTCAGCTTCGCGATGGAAGCGATGATGGACATCCTGGCCTCGCGGGTGGGCATAGACCGCTGGGAGATCCGCTGGCGCAACGCGCTGGACGTCGGCGACACCTTCGCCACCGGCCAGAAACTGGGCAATGGCGTGGGCGTCAAGAAGACGCTGCTCGCGGTGCGCGACGCCTTCCGGTCGGCGCGCTACGCCGGCATCGCCTGCGCGGTGAAGAACACCGGCATCGGCAACGGCCTGACCGAGTACGGCAAGGCAGTGCTGCGCGTCGAGGAGGACGGCACGGTCACGCTGATGCACTCCTGGACCGAGATGGGACAGGGGGTTCACACCATCATGCAACAGGTGGCCTGCGAGGAGCTGGGCCTGAGGCCCGACCGGGTGCAGGTCGTGGTTGACACGATGCGGGAGTTGGACACCGGCGAGACCACGGCTTCCCGCGCAACGGTGCTGGGCGGGCTGGCGGTCATCGAGGCGGCGAAGCGCCTGCGGGCCGCACTCGAGGGCAACCGGCTGGAGTCGCTGGCCGGGCAGGAGTTCTACGGCGAGGTCGTGATTGACTGGACCTCCAAGCCGACACCGGGCGTCGAGGACCAGGTGACGCACTTCGCGTACGGCTGGGCCACACAGGTCGCAATCCTCGACGACGACGGACGGGTAGCCAGGGTGATCGCGGCCCACGACGTCGGCCGGGTTATGAATCCCACCCTGCTGGAAGGCCAGATAGAGGGATCCGTCCACATGGGGATGGGGTACGCGCTCTCCGAGGAACTGGTGCTGAAAGGCGGGGTGCCGGTGACCGATTCCCTCAAGTCGCTGGGCATCGTACCACCGGCAGGGATGCCGTCGGTCGAGTGCATCTTCGTCGAGGAGTTCCAGCCCGAGGGCCCATACGGGGCCAAGGGGGTTGGAGAGATCGGCAACATTCCCACCGCCGCGGCGATCGCCGGCGCGCTGTGGTCTTATGACGGCATCCGGCGGACCCGGCTGCCGATGAAGGATTCTCCCGCGGCCCGCGGGTTCGTGCCCAAGAGGGCGCGGCCCAGCCGTGTCGAGGGTGCGTGAGATCGAAATGGACCTTGCCCTGACCGGCGGCACAGTTCTTGCATCGCTTGACGCGCCCGCGTTCCTCCAGGCCGACGTGCTGATCGAGGGAGGCAGGGTGAAGGCGCTCGGGGTAGCTCCGGAGGGCCTCCCCCGCCGCGACTGCTCGGGCTGTCTGATCATCCCTGGGAACGTCTGCGCGCACACCCATCTGTACTCTGCCCTGGCGCGAGGCATGCCCTACGGCCTGGAGCCCCCGGCCAACTTCACGCAGATCCTCCAGCGCGTCTGGTGGCGGCTGGACCGTGCCCTGGACGAGGAGACGGTCCGCGCATCGGCGCTGGCTGGCGCGATGAGCGCGCTACTCTCCGGCACGACCACCGTCGTAGATCACCACGCTTCGCCCAACGCCATCACGGGTTCCCTCGACATAATCGCGGACGCGCTCGGCGAACTCGGCCTGCGCTCGGTCCTCTGCTATGAGGTCACCGACCGCGACGGGCCTGAGCGGGCGCGCGCCGGGATCGAGGAGAACCGGCGGTTCCTGGCCGCGCAGCGGCCCCTGGCAGGAGGGTTGATGGGCGCGCACGCGTCGTTCACTCTCTCGGCGGACACGCTGGCCGCCTGCGTCGAGATCGCGCGTGACGCAGGCGCGGGCGTTCACATCCATGTGGCCGAGGACCGCGCAGACCAGCGCGATTCCCTGGCGCGCTTCGGCCGGCGCGTGGTGCACCGGCTGGATGACGCCGGGGCACTGAACGATAGGGCGGTCCTAGTCCACTGCGTTCACGTGGACGACGGCGAGATCGCCGCGATTCTCCGGTCCGGCGCGACCGTGGCGCACAACGCGCGGTCCAACATGAACAACTCGGTCGGCCGCGCGCGCGTGGGCCGTCTTGGAGAGCGCGTGGTGCTCGGAACCGACGGCATCGGCGCCGACATGTTCGCCGAGTCGGCGGCGGCGTACTGGCGGGGGCGGGAGGACGATCTCTTCCTCGGCTTCGCGTGGCCGCTCCAGCGCATGGCCGCGGGCGCGCGCATGGCCGGGCGGACCCTGGGCGAACCCGCGCTGGGTCGGATCGAGGTCGGCGCGCCGGCAGACATCACGGTGCTGGACTACCCCACCCCAACGCCGCTGCACGAGGGCAACCTGGCCGGCCACTGGCTCTTCGGCCTTTCGGCACGCCACGTGCGCGACGTGCTGGTGCGCGGCGAGCTCGTCGTGGCCGATCGGCGACTGACGCGGGTGGACCAGGACCAGCTCGCAGCGCAGGCAAGGACGCAGACCGAGCGCCTCTGGCGCCGTCTCGAGGAAATAGGGCCTCACGAGTTCGAACCAGCAGGAGGACAGCAGCCATGACTTCCGGCGGTGGACGCGTCGCCCTGTACCTGCAGGACAAACATCCCATCCGTCAGGGGATGGAGTACGTGCGGTACGCCGAGGAGCGTGGGTTCGAGGCGGTGTGGCAGGCGGAGAGCCGCCTCGTCCGCGAGGCCACGATCCCGCTGGCCGCGTTTGCGGCGGTCACGAACCGGATCAAGGTGGGTTCGGGGGTCGTCAGTCTCTGGACGCGCAACGTGGGGCTGCTGGCGGCGACGTTCTCCACCCTTGACGACCTGGCGCCGGGCCGGGCGATGCTTGGGATCGGCGCCTGGTGGGAACCGCTGGCCACCAAGGTCGGGGTGGACCGGCGCAAGCCGCTGCAGGCGATGCGCGAGGTCGTCGAGGTCACCCGACGGCTGCTGGCCATGGAGAGGGTGACCTACCACGGCGAGTTCGTGCACGTCACCGACATCGAGCTCGACATCGTGCACGGCGACCGCTCGCCCAAGAAGGTACCCATCTATATCGGCGCGACCGGCATGAAGATGATGGAACTAACCGGCGAGATCGCCGACGGGGTGCTGCTGAACTACCTGGTCAGCCCCAGCTACAACAAGACCGCGATGGATGCGCTTGCCGCCGGCGCAGCCCGGGCCGGCCGCAGGGTCGAGGACCTCGACCGGCCTCAGCTCGTGGTCTGCTCCCTGGACGAGAACCGCTCCCTGGCCCTGGACCGCGCCCGGGAACTGGTCACCCAGTACCTCGGCCAGCAGCCCCACATCATGAAGGCCAGCGGGGTAAACCCGGCGCTGCTGGACGAGATCGGCAAGGTGCTCACCTGGCCGGCCGGTCCGGAGGAGATCCACCGGGCGATGCGCCTGGTGCCCGACGAGGTAGTCCAGATGATCACCGCCTCGGGCACACCGGAGGAGTGCCGCGCCAAGGTCCGAGAGTACGTGGCCGCCGGGTGCACCTGCCCCATCCTGTATCCCCTTGGAGACGACGTGCGCGCCATGATTGATGCCTTTGCAGAGGGACGGATTTGAGCAACCTTACCGCTGAAGAGACCTTCGTCCGCCTCGACAACGTCACGCTGGAGTATCAACACGAAGGCCAGGCGGTCCGTGCCGTCGAGGACGTCAGTCTCACCGTGCGGCGGGGTGAGTTCGTGGTGGTGGCCGGGCCCAGCGGCTGTGGAAAGACCACGCTGCTCAAGGTCCTGGCCGGTTTGGTCGTGCCCGGCAATGGCAGCGCCAGCGTGGGAAACGTGCAGGTGCGCGGTCCACAGAAGAACGTGGGCATGGCGTTTCAGAACCCGATTCTCCTCCCCTGGCGCAAGGTCATGGACAACGTCCTGCTCCCGCTGGAGGTCGTCGCCCCGCACAAGGGGCGGTTCCGGCGCCACCGCTCGGAGTACGTGGCGCAGGCGCGCGAGTTGCTCGCCTCGGTCGGCCTGGAAGGGTTCGACGACCGTCACCCCTGGCAGATCTCAGGAGGGCAGCAGCAGCGGGCGAGTCTGTGCCGCGCCCTGATCCACAATCCGGAGATCCTGCTTCTGGACGAGCCCTTCGGTGCACTGGATGCCTTCACCCGAGAGGAGCTCTGGCAGGTCCTGCAGGCCCTGTGGATGCAGCGGCGGTTCACCGTACTGCTGGTGACCCATGACCTGCGCGAGGCAGTATTCCTGGCGGACACGGTGTACGTCATGAGCACGCGCCCTGGGCGGATCGTCTCACGGACCGCCGTGGACGTTCCGCGCCCGCGCACGCTTGAGGATACTTTCAGCGCGCAATTCACGGAGACGTATCACGAGATCAGGCGCCAGATCGGCGAGGTGCTGGGGCGATGAAGGCAGAAAGCCCAAGCAGGGTGGGCCGACGATGAAGCGTACGAGTCTGTTGACCGAATGGCTGCCCCCGCTGGTGGTGATCGTCTCCGCCTTCGCCATCTGGGAGGCAGGGGTCGCCTTGCTGCGCGTGCCCGAGTTCATCCTGCCCGGACCCAGCGCGGTGTGGGTAGCGCTGGTGAAGTGGCGCGAGGCCATCTGGTTCAACGCCTCGCAGACACTCTACACGACCCTGGTGGGGTTTGCCATGGCACTGGCCGGAGGAATGGGGCTGGGACTGGCCATCGGTTACTCTACGCTGGTGTACCGAGCGCTCTACCCCCTGCTCGTGGCGTTCAACAGCGTACCCAAGGCCGCGATCGTGCCCGTGCTCGTCATCTGGTTTGGAATCGGCACGGTACCGGCGATCCTCACCGCGTTCCTCATCTCGTTCTTCCCGATTGTAGTAAACGTGGCCACCGGGTTGGCCACGATGGAACCCGAGCTGCAGGACGTGCTGCGGTCGCTGGGGGCCTCCAAGCGCGAGATCTTCATGAAGGTCGGCATTCCCCGATCGCTGCCCTACTTCTTCGCGTCGCTCAAGGTATCGGTTACGCTGGCGTTCGTGGGCGCGGTGATCTCGGAGACCGTGGCAGCGAACAAGGGCATCGGTTACCTCATGATCGCGGCCAGCTCACGCTTCGAGGTGCCGCTCGTGTTTGCCGGACTGATTGTGGTCGCGGCCATGGGCGTGGCGCTGTTCGCGTTCTTCGCGGTCATTGAGCACCGACTGACGGGCTGGGCCTACCGAGGACCGGCGCTGACCGTATGAGCTGACCGTCTGAGAGGAGCAACCATGGGAAAGCCGGCGCTGCTCATCGTTGACATGCAGAACGACTCCTACCTGCCCTGCGCGGCATTCGAGGTGCGCGGCGCCCAGAGCGTGCTCCCCAATATCCGGAAGCTGCTGGATACTTTCCGGAAGCATGAACTGCCGGTCGTCCACGTGACGCGGGAGTACCGGGCAGACGGCACGGACATAGAGATCACGCGGCGTGACAGGTTCCTCCGCTCCGGCGGCGCGTTCGTGCCCGGCACGCGCGGGCACGCGCCCGTCGAGGGACTCGAGCCGGTCTCCGGCGAGGCCGTGGTACCCAGGCAGCGGTGGAGCGCGTTCCACAAGACCGACCTGGATGCCGTGCTGCTTGCCCAGGAGGTCGAGCTCGTGGTGCTGGCCGGGGTAGAGACCCTCGGCAGCATCCGGTGCTCCGCGTTCGACGCCCTCGCCCATGACTTCGAGGTCGTGGTTACGTCGGACGGCACCGTCGCAGGCGATACCGAAGCGCACAAGGCCAACCTGCGCGACATGGAGACGTTCGGCATCGAGGTGTCCTCGACAGACCACGTCCTCTGGGCGCTGCCCAAGCGGCTGGGCCGGAGACTCAAGGCCCGGCGCGACGAGGCGAAGGCCGGTCAGTCCTGACCGGGCGCCCCTCAGGAGCAGGGGTGTATCCAAGGGAACCTGCCGCCGGCGGCGTTGACCAACCGCACGTCCGCGGTCCACAGCTCGCATCCCCGCAGTTCGGCAGAGGCCAGGTACACCGTGTCGTAGGTGGTGGGCCGATCCAACTCGACGGCCAACTCCCACGCCCGCTCAAAGAGCCCCCGGGGATGGACGGAGTGGATACCCTGCCGGCGGATCAATCGCCAGGCATCCACCGCTTCAGCATCGGTCAACTCTCCTCGCACGACCTTGCGGCGGAGCACCGCGTGAACATCGAAAAGCCAGAGCCAGGGGGCGACGATCCTTACCTCGTCCCTGACCCATGTTGCCCACGCGGCGCGCACCGATTCGCTGTGTGGCTCCGGCAGCACCAGCTTCAGAGCGAAGCTGGCGTCCACGCACACCTCGTTCACCGCTCTGCTCCCTCTCGCAGCGCGGAGAGGTCGTCGGATGAGTCGGGCAGCATGGCGCCGCGACGCTGAACGATTCTGACCGCGAGCGCATCGAGTTCCTGGAACGAGCCCTCGCTCGGCCCGGGGAGGGCATCCAGACCTTCGATGGCTGCCAGATCGTCCAGGCCCACGAGCGCTGCCTTGGGCCGCCCTCGGGAGGTGAGCACGATCCGCGCGTGCCCGTGGGCAACGGCGTTCACTAGCAGCGACAGCTTGTCCCTCGCTTCCGCGATGCTGGTTTGCCTGGCCATGGTGTCTCCCAGGAAGACTTTTCGGGTGTTAAACACCATTATAGCCAGATAATCCTCCGCATACTAGCCATGCGAATCGCGCTGCCTGGGATCTTGCCGAATGGTCTATCGCCGCGCGGTCTCGCGCCTGTTGGGCGCGGGGTAGGAGGGCCGAGCCGTCCGCACCCCGAACCGTCGCGGTGACAGTTTGCACCGGCCGTCTGTGCCTGGGGTATTAGGCCGATCGATCTAGGAGTGTGTCCGAGAAATGGCTCTCGGACGGGATTTTCGTCGGTCGAAGTC
>DYHL01000029.1 GCA_020724185.1 Candidatus Nitrosymbiomonas sp.
TCGTACGCCGACACGGTTATCAACGGGGCTTGACAGCAGAGCCTTCATAGAAGGTAGGAGGTGCGCCCTTGGCTCTAGGTGCCGGCATCCGTGACGACTTCCCGCTCTTGAGCCATACGGTGGGCGGGAAACCTCTGGTTTATCTCGACAGCGCGGCGACCTCGCAGAAGCCGCGCCAGGTGCTGGAGGCCCTCTCCGAGCACTACCGCTGCTGCAACGCCAATGTCCACCGGGGCATCTACTGGCTGGCCGAGGAGGCCACCGCCAGGTACGAGGAGGCTCGTGCCAATCTCGCCTCCTTTTTCGGCGCTGCGCGGTCTGAGGAGATTGTCTTCACAAGGGGCACCACCGAGGCGCTCAACCTGGTGGCCGCGACCTGGGGCCGCGCCCACCTGGGCCCGGGCGACGAGATCCTCCTCACCGAGATGGAGCACCACAGCAACATCGTGCCCTGGCAGATGCTGGCGGCCGAGCGCGGGGCCATCTTGAAGTACGTTCCCGTTACCGGCGAAGGCCGGCTCGACCTCGACGCCTTCGACCGGCTGCTTGCCGGCCGGACGAAGCTCGTGGGGCTGGTTCATCAGTCCAACGTCTTGGGCACGATCAACCCGGTCAGGGAGATCGCAGACCGGGCGCACGAGGCGGGCGCGCTCGTCGTCGTTGACGCGGCCCAGAGCGCGCCGCACCAGTCGGTAGACGTAGCGGCGCTGGGCGCCGACTTCCTGGCGTTCTCCGGGCACAAGATGCTGGGGCCCATGGGCATCGGAGGGCTGTGGGCCCGCTATGCGCTGCTTGACGCGATGCCACCCTACCACGGTGGGGGCGAGATGATCACCAGCGTGGGTCTCGACCGGTCCACCTACAAGGACCCGCCGCACAAGTTCGAGGCCGGAACCCCCAACGTGGCGGATGCGATCGCGCTGGGCGTGGCGGTGGACTACATGCGGCAGGTTGGCCTTGAAGCGATCAGCGAGCACGTGCACGACCTCACGGCTTACGCGCTCCTGCGGCTGAAGGAGGTCCCTGGGTTGGTGATATACGGGCCCCAGACGGCCACGGACCGGGGCGGCGCCGTTTCCTTCACGCTGGACTGCGTCCATCCCCATGACATCGCCCAGGTCCTCGACGGCGAGGGCATCGCCGTGCGCGCCGGTCACCACTGCGCCGAGCCGCTGCACCGGCGGTTTGGGATACCGGCCTCCGCCCGCGCCAGCTTCCACCTGTACAACACAAGGGCGGAGGTGGACGCGTTGGTCGAGGGGCTGCTCAAGGTACGCCGCCTCTTTGCGCGGTCTTCCTCCGCGGCAAAGGAGGACGCGCATGGCGCTGGATGATCTCTACCGCGAGGTGATCCTCGACCACCACGCGCACCCCCGCAACCGGGGCAGGCTGGAGCCGAACGACGTAGCCGTGGAAGGCGCAAACCCGCTGTGCGGGGACGAGCTGATGCTCTACCTGAACCTCCGGGACGGTCGGGTCGAGGAGGTACGCTTCGAGGGGCACGGGTGCGCGATCAGCCAGGCCTCGGCCTCGATGATGACCGAGGCGATCAAGGGCAGGACGCTGGACGAGGTCCGGGCGCTGGTCGCAGCGCTTAAGGGCATGATGCGCGGCGAGGAGCCCGGCGAGGAAGTGGGCGATCTCATCGCGCTGCAGGGAGTACGCAAGTTCCCCGTACGGGTCAAGTGCGCGACGCTGCCGTGGGTCTCGCTGGAGCAGGGCCTGGACGAGTATGCTGCGCGCTAGGGCGCCCTCTTCCGACTGACCGCCCGCCGGGCGGCGGCGGCGATCTCGCCCGCGGTAAGACCGTAGGCCTCCATCAGAGGTCTGGGTGGTCCTGACTCGCCGAACCTATCCTGGACCCCCACGCGCTCGACGCCCACCGGGTGATGGGCGGCGACCATCTCGCAGACGGCCCCTCCCAGCCCTCCGTAGATCGTGTGTTCCTCTGCCGTGACGATGGCGCCGGTCTCGCGCGCCGCCGCCAGGATCGCTGTCACGTCGAGTGGCTTGAGGGTAGAGACGTTGAGCACGCGCGCGGAGATGCCCTCTGCCTCCAACAGACGGGCGGCTTCCAGCGCTTCGGCGACCATGATCCCACAGGCCGCCAGCGTTACGTCGCTGCCGTCGCGCAGCACCGGGGCCTTCCCGATCGAGAACCGGTAGGAGTCGTCAAAGAGAACGGGTACACCGACGCGCCCCAGCCGCACGTACACCGGGCCGACGTGTTCCGCCACCGCGCGGATCACCTGCGCCGTCTCCACCGCGTCGGCTGGGACGATCACGGTCATTCTCGCCAGGGACCGCATCATCGCCAGCTCTTCCACCGCTTGCGCGCTCATCCCGTCTTCGCCCACGGTCAGGCCGCCGTGGGTGCTAACCAGCTTGACGTTGAGGCCGGTCTGCGCGACCAGCACCCTGATCTGGTCGTAGCACCGCCCCGGTGAAAAGGCGGCGAACGAGCTGACGAATGGAATCTTGCCACAGGTGGCCAGGCCTGCTGCCACGCCGACCATGTTCTGCTCGGCGATCCCACACTCGAAGAAGCGATCGGGATACTCCGCCGCGAACGCCTCCAGCCGGTTGGAGTCGCGCAGGTCGCCGGTGAGCGCCACGACGCGCGGATTGTCCCGGGCTACCTCGACGATTGCCTCACCGTAGGCGTCCCGGGTTGGTTTCGTAGCCGCAGTCCGTGCCAGCGTGATCGCCATTCGACGCTACCCCCGCGGTCCTCTGTCCAGTTCAGCAAGCGCGCGTGCCAGCTCGTCCTCGGTCAGCGCCTTGCCGTGGTATCCTGCTACGCCCTCCAGGAACGAGACCCCCTTACCCTTGATGGTGCGCGCGACAATCGCATGCGGCCGCCCAGCGGCGGCTGCCGCCCGGTCCAGCGCGGAGATGATCGCCCCCATCTCGTGGCCGTCTATCTCCTGCACGTCCCAGTTGAACGCCCGCCACTTGTCGGCGAGGGGGTCCAGGCGGATGCGCTCCTCGGTGCGGCCGGTCTGCTGGATGCCGTTGCGATCCACGATGGCTGTCAGGTTGTCCAGCCCGTAGTGAGCGGCGAACATGGCGCCTTCCCAGACAGAACCCTCCTGGCACTCGCCGTCGCCCAGCACAGCGTACACGCGGTAGGGGCGTCCGTCGCGCTTACCGGCAAGCGCCATGCCGATCGCGGCCGAGAACCCCAAACCCAGCGAGCCTGTGGAGATTTCCACCCCGGGCGTTCGGGCCATGTCAGGGTGCCCCTGTAAAATGCTGCCCATCCGGCGCATCGTCCACAGGTGAGCGGGGTCGAAGTAGCCGCACTCGGCCAGAACCACGTACCAGGCAGGGCAGGCGTGTCCCTTGCTGAGGGCGACGCGGTCGCGGTCGGGCCACGCCGGATTCCTCGGATCGTGCCGCAACTGATGGAAGTAGAGCGCAGTCAGGAGGTCAATGACCGAGAGCGAGCCGCCCGGGTGCCCGGAACCGGCGCGGGTTATGATCTTCAGAATTGTCTTGCGAAAGGCATGGGCGCGCGATCGTAGCGCGCCTAGATCCACTTCACGATTCATGTTGGCCCCCGCGCGCAGGATGCGCGACAGATGAACGACGACTCTAGGTTCTGCGAAGAAAGTTCGTTCACCTCCACCGGCTGCGGCGGAACTTGGTCATGGTGTGCAGCTGCCGCAGCCGGGCCAGGTGCGGCCCAAACCCGTGCCATAGTTGTGTTTGACGGTCATCGTGACCGGTGCTACCATGAGTGCGGTTTTCTCAGTTCCGGATCGGGCGTCCAGGGGCGCGACCGCGCCCATAATCTCCCTGGGGAGGAGCGCATGATAACCGCGCAACAGCGGGATCTTGTCCAGTCATCGAGGCCTGCGTCCGTAGAGAAGGCAATTGACGTTCTGGACCGGCTGCGCGGCGGCAGCGTCGTGCTCACCAAGGTTGAGACGCTGCTCAACTGGAGCCGCGCCGCCAGCCTGTGGCCGCTGGGCTTTGGGCTGGCGTGCTGCGCGATCGAGATGATGGCCGCCTTTGCCGGCCGGTTCGACCTCGACCGCATGGGCGTGATACCCCGGGCGACGCCTCGCCAGGCCGACCTGATGATCGTGGCAGGGCGCTGCACCATCAAGATGGCGCCGATCACGCGCCGGTTGTGGGAGCAGATGCCCGAGCCCAAGTACGTGATCTCCATGGGGTCTTGCGCGACCTGCGGCGGTCCGTTCTACTACGACAACTACTCGATCCTCAAGGGCGTTGACCAGATCGTTCCGGTGGACGTCTACATTCCCGGCTGCCCGCCGCGGCCTGAGGCCCTGATCGAGGGGATCCTGAAGCTCCAGGAGAAGATCAAGGCAGGGCCGTTCCTCCGCCGCGTCGCGGCGGAAGGGGCCTAGGGGCGGGTCGGTACGGTGGCGCTGCGCACCGAAGAGCTGATGCTCAACATGGGCCCCCAGCACCCCAGCACGCACGGGGTGCTGCGCCTGCTGGTAACCCTTGACGGCGAGAACATCGTGAACGCAAGGCCGTACATCGGCTACCTGCACTCTTCCGTCGAGAAGATGATGGAGCACCGGACCTACCTCCAGAACGTGGCGCTTGTGGACCGCGGGTTGGACTACCTGACGGCCCTGGCCAACGAGGAGGCCTACCTGCTGGCCGTGGAGCGGCTCGGCGGGATCGAGGTTCCCCCGCGCGCCCGCTGGATACGCACACTCATGTTGGAACTCCAGCGGATCTCAAGCCACCTGGTGTGGCTGGGGACCTGGGGGAACGACATCGGGGCCACGACGGTCTTCCTGTACTGCTTCCGCGAGCGTGAGCGCCTCCTGGACCTCTTCGAGCAGGCCACCGGCGGGCGGCTGCACTACGTTTACTTCCGCCCGGGCGGCGTCTATAAGGACCTGCCGGCGGGCTGGACGGACCGGGTCCTTGAGTTCTGCGACGAGTTCCCCGGTCACCTTCAAGAGTATGGCGAACTGCTGACCGGCAACCCGATCTTCCTGGCGCGCGTGCAGGGCGTGGGGGTCCTGCCCAAGGACGCCGCCATCAACATGGGCGCGTGCGGCCCCGTGGCCCGCGCCTCCGGGATATCGTTTGACGTCCGCAAGGCCTTTCCGTACGAGGCCTACGGAGAGGTGGAATTTGACGTCCCGACCCAGGAGGCAGGTGACTGCTTCGCCCGGTACCTGGTGCGCATGGAGGAGATGAGGCAGAGCGTGCGCATCGTCCGGCAGGCGATCGCTCGCATGCCAGATGGGGAGATCCGCGCCAAGGTCCCGGTGGCGGTCAAGCTGCCGCGGGGTGAGATCTACGCGCGCACCGAATCCCCGCGCGGGGATCTCGGGGTCTACCTGGTGAGCGAGGGGGCCGACCGGCCCTACCGGCTCAAGGTCCGCGCGCCGTCGTTTGCCAACCTCTACGCGCTCTCTGAGATGATGCGCGGCTGGAAGGTGGCGGACATCATCGCGATCCTGGGCACGGCAGACATCGTCCTTTCGGACGTGGATCGGTAGGCGGAGCATGGCAGAACTCGCCGAACGCGCGTGGGAGGCGGTGGTCGGTCTGGCAACCGGGCTGCGGGTGACGCTGCGGGCCCTGGGGGCCAAGAAGAACACGGTCATGTATCCGATCGAGAGACTTGACGTTTCCCCGAACTGGCACGGCCTCCTGGCCCTGCCCGTGGATCCCGCGACGGGAAAGGACAAGTGCATCATCTGCTTCCAGTGCGAGCGCGTCTGTCCCGATCGCTGCATCCACATTGAGGCAACCGGCAAGGGGAAGGAGCGCCTGCTTACCCGCTTTGACATCGAGATGGACAAGTGCTGCTACTGCGCGCTGTGCGTCGAGGTCTGCCCGACCGAGGCGATCGTCTTCGTT
Organism: Candidatus Nitrosymbiomonas sp.; assembly: GCA_020724185.1. GTDB lineage: Bacteria > Sysuimicrobiota > Sysuimicrobiia > Sysuimicrobiales > Humicultoraceae > VGFA01. The sequence continues at coordinate 5,863 of DYHL01000029.1, forward strand.
CCCCTCTACGAGGCCAGCACCCGCGACCGGAACAGGTTGCTCTATGACCTAGACGATTTACACCGGGCGGACTCGAAGGAACCGGTTGCGCGTGGGATATTCTCGGTGGGAGGACGGTCGTGAGCTGGGAGCTCGTTGAGCATCTGCGGGCCCGCTTTCCCGAGGTGGAGCCCTTCCCGCGCGGGGAACCATCCCCGGCGGAGGAGCCGACGGCGCACAAGCACGACGCCGCGAAGGCGCCGGTCCACCACGTGCCCGGCGCCGTGGTGCCCGCGGGCCGTCTAGCGGAGATCTGCCGCGTCGTGCGGGATGAGGCGCCGTTCCTGCTGGACTACTGCTCGTTCGTGACCGGCGTGGACCGCCCCGAGACCGGGCAGATCGAGGTGGTCTACCATCTCTTCTCGATGACCGCTCGTCACGGACTGCTGCTGAAGGTAAGGGTGCCGCGCGACAATCCTCGTGTGCCCAGCGTCAGCGGCATTTGGAGCGCGGCAAACTGGCACGAGCGGGAAGCCTACGACCTGTTCGGGATCGCATTTGACGGCCATCCCGATCTTCGGCGGATCATGATGACCGACGACTGGGTCGGTCACCCCTTGCGCAAGGACTACGTCTACGAGGATCCGCGATGGCTGGTAGACCTGGTGGCGCAACGCCAGCGCGAGGCCGAGGGGCTCGGACCGGGCGAGCGGGCTGACCCGGGCCTGTCCTAGCACGCCAGAGCGCCCCGGTATCCTTAGCCGGGGCGCCGTGCTTTCGCACGCGGCTTGACGGAATCTTTGGGGTGGTCTGATAGGTTATCTGATATAAGAGACCTGATGGGGGGTGGGCGTACGCACGCCAGGTGGCGCGGAGCGGCAGCCGGCGCGCTGGCCGGAGCTGCCCTCGTCTGGACCATGACCTCGGGCGCGCTTCCCGCCGGGCTCGTGCTCGCCGGCGCGATTTCCGAACGCGCCCGCGGCCTGCTGCCACTTGAAGTGCTTGGCCTGCTCATCGTCCGGCTGAAGTTCGCGGCCAAGCCGCTCGGATTCTGGGCCAGCATGGGCACGGTGGTGCTGATCTGCGCCGCGCTAGGGGCGCTGTGGGCCTCACGGCTACGACGGCCGCTGGCCAGCGGCCTCGCCGCGGCGATTGTCACCGGCCTGGGCATGGCGATCATCGCGGCCCCCCCGGCGCTGGTGTACCTGGCGGCCAGCCTCGGCGCGCAGAGCATTGACCGGCCAGAAGCGGAGGCATTGAAGATGGTGGCCGCCTCTATCGCAGGACTCGCGGTGTTGGCAGCGGTGGCGTTTGCCGTGGCGCTGCACATCCTGCAGCGGCGCGGCCGTCCGGCGGCGCCCGCAGTTGCCGGGGGCGGCCCTGCCTCCGGCGGGGTCAATCGCCGGGAGTTCCTGGCGCGGTCGGTGTTGGTGCTGGGCGCCGTTGCGGGAGCGGGAGCGCTCGCCCAGTGGGTGAGCGCGACGGCCGCGCGCGCCGCGGCCGCGGCGACGGGGCTCTTTGAACGCATCAGAGGCCTACCGCCCGAGGTGACGCCCAACGACAAATTCTATGTTGTGAGCAAGAACCCGGCCGGGCTCGATCCTCGGCTCGATGCGAAGAAGTGGACCTTGGAGATCTTCGGCCTGGTGGGGAAGCCGGTCAAGCTCACCTACGACGACATCAAGGCCATGCCGCCGCTCTCCCGCTATCACACCCTGGAGTGCATCAGCAACGAGGTCGGCGGCGACCTGATCGGCAACGCGATGTGGAAGGGCGTGCGGTTCCGCGATCTGATCGAGCGGGCCGGCGGCCTCAATCCCAAGGCGGTGCGGTTCGCCCTGCGCTGCGCCGACGGCTACAGCGAGGGCATCCCGGTCGGTGACGCCATGATGCCCGACGTCATGCTGGCTTACGAGATGAACGGGGTGCCGCTACCTCCCTCGCATGGGTTCCCGGTGCGGATGCTTACTCCCGGCATTTTCGGGATGAAGAACCCCAAGTGGCTGACCAAGATCGAAGCCGTCTCGACCAACTTCACCGGGTACTGGCAGGCGTCAGGATGGAGTGACGAGGCGGTCGTGCAGACCATGTCCGCCTTACGGGTACCGGACCGCCGCGACGTGGCCCTGGGCGGCGTCGAGCTGGGTGGCGTCGCCTACAGCGGCAACCGTGGCATCAAGGGCGTCGAGATCAGCACCGACAACGGCAAGACCTGGGGCAAGGCGGAGACCAAACCGCCGTTGGGACCCTACACCTGGGTGCTGTGGGCGGCGATCTGGAAGCCGACCGGGCCGGGCGAGTACACGCTCAAGGTACGTGCCCGCGATGGCGTAGGGGTGATACAGACGTCGCGGGAATCGGCGACGCTGCCCGACGGCGCCACCGGGTACCACGCGGTACGCGTTCGGGTGAAGCCATAGCCGAGGGGAGATCCAGAAGACGTGAAGCCGAATCCTTACGACCTTGTAGTTATCGGCGGCGGTCCGGCCGGGTACGTAGGCGCGATCCGGGCAGCACAACTGGGGCTGCGCGCCGCGGTCGTCGAGCGCCACAAGCTGGGCGGCGTCTGTCTCCACTACGGCTGCGTCCCCACCAAGGTGCTGCTGCACACCGCCGAGCTGGTTGAGAAGCTAAAGAAGGCCCAGGCCTTGGGCATCGAGACCGGGCCGGTGCGCGTGGACTACGCGCGCCTGCACCAGCGCAAGGCGACCGTGGTCGAAGGCCTGCACAAGGGCGTTCAGTTCCTGATGCGCAAGCACAAGATTGAGGTCTTTGAGGGCACGGGCAGCCTGTTGGGCCGCACCCGCGTCGGCGTAGCATCCCCTGACGGCTCGGAGAATGAGCTGGAGGCCAAACATGTACTGCTGGCGACCGGGTCAGCGCCCAGGAGCATTCCCGGGGTAGTCCTGGACAACGAGCGCGTGCTCGACAGCACCGGCGCGCTGGCGCTCGCCGAGGTCCCCCGGACGATCGCGATCCTCGGCGGTGGCGCAATCGGCGTGGAGTTCGCCAGTCTGTTCTCCGCGCTGGGCAGCGAGGTTACCCTGATCGAGCTTCTCCCGACCCTGCTCCCGCTGGAGGATCCCGAGATAGGGCGGACCATGGAACGGCTGTTCACGCGGAGGGGCATGAAGGTCTACACCGGCGCCACGGCCAGTGGCGTTGCTCGCTCCGGTGGCGGGTTGGCCATCACGCTGAGCCGCGGCCAGGAGACAACGAGCGTGGAGGCCGACTACCTGCTCGTGGCGGTCGGCCGGGGCCCGCTCACGGACGGCCTGGGGCTGGAGGCGACAGGCGTCGAGACGCAGAAGGGCGCCGTGGTGGTGGACGCCCACCTGCGCACCTCCGTGCCCGAAGTGTTCGCGGTGGGTGACGTCATCGCCCGCCCGTTCCGGCTGGCGCACGTTGCCTCCGACGAGGCGATCCACGCGGTCGAGCTGATCGCCGGGGTCGAGAGCAGGTCCCTGGACTACCAGGCGGTTCCGCGGCCCACGTTCTCCATCCCACAGGTCGCCTCGATGGGGCTTTCCGAGCAGCAGGCGCAGGAGGCAGGACACGAGGTCAAGGTGGGGCGATTCGCCTTCCAGGCCAACAGCAAAGCGACGATCGAGGGTGAACGCGACGGGTTCGTCAAGGTGGTGACGGACCGCCGGACCGGCGAGATCGTGGGCATACACATGCTGGGCCCTGCGGTCACGGAACTGCTCGCGGAAGGGGTGCTCGCGAGGCACCTGGAGGGAACGGTGGTGGAGCTGGGCGGCGCGGTCCACGCGCACCCCACGCTTTCTGAGGCACTGAAGGAGGCGGCGCTGGACGCGCTGGGAAAGGCCGTACATGCCTGAGCCGGACCACCATGACCGGGGTAGCCGGCGCCCCCCTTGGCTGAAGGTCCGCCTGCCAGGAGGCGAGAACTACGCCGACCTGACCCGGATCATGCGGGGCGGAGGGATCCACACCGTCTGCGAGGAGGCCCGCTGCCCCAACATAGGCGAGTGCTGGGACCGCCGGACCGCCACGTTCCTGATTCTGGGCGATACCTGCACCCGCCGCTGCGCGTACTGCGCGGTTGCCCACGGGAGGCCCGGCGCGCCGGACGTTACCGAGCCCGCGCGGGTTGCCGACGCGGTCGCCGCCATGGGCCTGCGCCACGCGGTCGTGACCTCGGTGAACCGAGACGACCTGAGTGACGGCGGCGCGGGCATCTACGCGGAGACGATCCGCGCCGTGCGCCGGAAGATCCCCGATTGTACCGTGGAGGTGCTTGTTCCCGACTTCAAGGGCGACCCCGAAGCGCTCCGCGCAGTATTGGAGGTCGGCCCGGAGATCCTGGGGCACAATCTGGAGGCCGTGCGCAGGGTGTTTGCGGGCGTGCGGCCCGGCGGCAACTACGACCGGTCCATCGAGTTGCTCCGACGGTGCAAGGAATGGGGCTACACCTCGCTCACCAAGAGCGGCATCATCGTTGGCATGGGAGAGACCGAGGAAGAACTGCTTGAGGCTATGGACGATCTGCGCGCGGTGGACTGCGACGTGCTGACCCTGGGCCAGTACCTGCGGCCTGGCCCTGACTTCCTTCCGATTGACCGCTACTACACCCCTGACGAGTTTGCCGCCCTGCGCGAGGAGGGCCTGCGCCGCGGGTTCAGGTACGTGGAGGCCGGGCCTCTTGTGCGTTCTTCCTATAGAGCCGACGCGCAGGCGCAGGCGGCGCGCGCATACGGGTCTGCACGGACCGGAGCGCTGGCATGAGGGGCAAGTCGGTTCCTGCTGCAGCCCCGCTGCTGAACAAGGAGCAGCTCGCCCGCTACTCGCGGCAGATGATCCTCGGAGAGGTGGGGATCCCCGGCCAGCGCCGCCTGCTGGACGGCAAGGTTCTGGTGGTGGGCGCGGGCGGGCTGGGCTCGCCGGTGGCGCTCTACCTGGCCGCGGCCGGGGTTGGTACCATCGGGATCGTGGACGGCGATCGGGTGGACCTCTCCAACCTCCACCGTCAGCTTCTCCACCGCACGCGCGATCTTGGCTGCCCCAAGACCGAGTCCGCCGCGCAGACCATCGAGGAGATCAACCCCGGGATCACCGTGGTGACGTTCCCGACGGTGCTCTCCTCTGCCAACGCCCTCGAGATCCTCGGCAAGTTCGACGTCGTGGTCAACGGCAGCGACAATTTCCCCACGCGATACCTGGTCAACGATGCGTGTGTGTTGCTTCGCAGGCCGCTGGTGGACGCCAGCGTCCTGAGGTGGGAAGGCCAGGCGACGGTCTACCTGCCTGGGCGCGGTTGCTACCGCTGTCTGTTCCCCACCCCGCCCCCTCCGGGTGCGGTGCCCTCTTGTGCCGAAGCCGGCGTCATCGGTGCGGTGGCCGGACACATGGGCACGATCCAGGCCATCGAGACGGTGAAGCTGCTGCTCGGGGTGGGTGAGAGCCTGGCCAACCGCCTGCTGCTGGTGGACGCGCTCTCCGGGGAGACGCGCACAGTCCAATGGAGCCGGAACCCGGAATGCCCGATCTGCGGAGATCACCCGACGATCACCGCGCTGATTGAGTACGAAGAGTTCTGCGGCCTGCCCGGTCGGCCGAACGCGCCGGCCACAGGCGGTGCTCCTGATGCGGTCGCAGAGCCGGTCGCAGAGGTGGACCCGCACGAGGCCGCCCTGATGCTCGAGCAGGGAGCCCAGTTGATAGACGTGCGCGAGCCCTGGGAGTGGGCTGCTTCCCACATACCCGGCGCCAGGCTCATCCCGGTGGCAGAGGTGTCCAGGCGGGCATCTGAGATTGACCCGAACCGGCCCGTGATCGTGCAGTGCGCGGTTGGGGGCCGCAGCGCCGGGGTGGTCGAGGTGCTCCGCAAGGCAGGGCATAAACGGGTCCATAACCTGGCAGGCGGGATCATCGCTTGGACTAATCTCGGCCTGCCCACCGAGACCGGCCCAGGGCAAGGATAGCCCGGGCCGAGGGCGGTTGCACCGTGCGACAAGCGATCCTGCGCGCTCCGCGTGTGCTTGACCTGGCAGAAACGGCCGTGCCGTCGCCCGGCCCGGGCGAGGTGGTCGTGCGTATTCGAGCGGCGCTGACCTGCGGCACCGATCTCAAGACCTACCGGCGCGGCCATCCCCGGGTTGCCTTCGGTCCCTTCGGCCACGAGGCGGCAGGGGACGTCGCGGCCATGGGTGATGACATCGAGGGGCTCTCGGAAGGGCAGCCGGTGGCGTTCGTGCACACAGCGGGGTGCGGGCGGTGCGAGCCGTGCCGGCGCGGGCGCGAGAACCTGTGCGCCACCCTCTTCGATGAGATCGCGCTTGGCGCCTACGGTGATTTTCTGCGTCTGCCGGCGCGCATCGTACGCCGGCACCTTTTCCCAAAGCCGCAGGGTCTGTCCTACATTGAGGCGGCGTTCCTCGAGCCGCTGGCCTGCGTCGTCCATGCCTGGGAGCGGCTGGGCCAGGCCGCTGGTGCGCGGGTGGCGGTGATTGGTCTGGGACCGATCGGCCTCCTGCACATCCATGAGGCGCGGCGCCGCGGGCACGAGGTGATCGCTGTTGGGCGCCGGAGGCCAGGGCTGGGGCTGGCAGAACGGGCAGGGGCCGGCCACACGCTGGATTCCTCCACGACCGAAGTTGGTCAGGCGCTGCGCGCCCTCACGGGCGGAGGACCTGACCTGGTCATCGAGTGCACCGGTTCTCCCGAGGTCTGGAATGCGGCGCCTGACTGGTCCGCGCCTGGAGGCCGCGTCCTCCTGTTCGGCGGGCTTCCGGGCGACAGCCGGGCAGAGTTCGATGCCACTCGTCTCCACTACGGCGAGGTGGATCTCGTCAGCGCGTTCCACTACCGTACCGCGGACGTCCGGCAGGCGCTCCATCTCCTGGCCACCGGCGCTGTGAAACCCTATGACATGATCACCGGGACCCGGCCCCTGGGCGCCATTGGCGAGGTCTTTCAGGACCTGGACCGCGGGATCGGGACCAAGTACGCCATTCTGCCCGAGGGCGTGGCGTGACGATGGCGCCTGTGGCGACCGCGCTCGCCGCGGTCTTTCACGGGCCCGGGGATCTGCGGTTGGAGGAGGTGGCGGTTCCACCGCCTGGCCCCGGCGAGTTGTTGATCCGCATCACCGCGTGCGGGCTCTGTACCGGCGAGATCATGGACTGGTACGTCGCCCGCAAGGCTCCGGTTCCCCTGGGCCACGAGCCGGTGGGCGTGGTGGTTGAAGCCGGACCTGGAACGGCGTTTCGCCCTGGCGAGCGGGTCTTCGTCCACCACCACGCGCCCTGCATGTCTTGCCGAGCCTGCCGTCGCGGGGACCACGTGCACTGCCCGGCCTGGGCGCCACGGCGCCTGATACCCGGCGGCCTTGCGACCTTTGCTCTGGCCCAGGCCCCTGCGGTTGCCGCCGACACCCTTCGACTGCCGCTGGAACTGTCCGACGAAGCCGCCACCTTTGTTGAGCCGTTGGCCTGCGTGGTCAAGTCCATACGCCGGGCCAGGATCCGGGATGGCGATCGCATCCTCGTGATTGGGATGGGCGTGATGGGCCTTCTGCACCTGCTGGCCCTGCGCGCGATCGCCACGCCCTCTGTGCTGATCGGCGCCGACCTGCATCCGGCGCGCGCGGCGATCGCGGCCCGGTACGCTGACGTGGTGGCCGACACCTCACGCCAGCCCCTGGGCGAAGTTGTGCGCGAGGCAACCGGTGGCGAGGGCGCAGACGTAGCCATAGTCGGCCCGGGCACGGTGGAGGCGTTGGAGGCCGGCTGCAGCAACCTGGCAGCCGGAGGGACCCTCGTGGTCTTCGCTCCCACGCCGCCCGAGGCACGATGGCCGCTGCCGGTTCACGACATCTACTTCAAGGAGATAACCATTACGCCGGCCTATTCCGCGGGCCCGGAGGAGACGCGCGAGGCGCTGCGCCTGCTCGCCGCAGGATTGCAGGTTGAACCTCTTGTGACGCACCGCCTCCCGCTTTCGGAGGCGGGGAAAGGGTACCTCCTGCTGCGAGAGGCCGGAGCTGCCCTCAAGGTGGTGGTGCGGCCGTGAAGCCCGTAGTCGCGCGTTTCGACCCTACGCGGTTTCGTTGGAAGGGGTTTCCCTCGATTCCCTACAAGGCCACCGCCCGTGGACCGCTGGCCTGGCGCGGGGTCGAGCGGTTCGTGCTGGTAGGCGGGCAGGACGAGCCCACGGCGTTCCAACTGCGGTACTTTGAGATCGCTCCTGGCGGATACTCGTCGCTGGAGCAACACCGTCACGCGCACGCGGTACTCGTGCTGCGCGGCCGGGGCCGGGTACGCATCGGCGGAACGGAGCACAGGGTCGGGACCATGGACTTCATACTCATACCTCCAGGGACACCCCATCAGTTCCGCGCCGGCAAAGAACCCTTTGGGTTCCTCTGTCCGGTAGACGCGTTGCGCGATCGGCCCAGGCCGGTGCGGACGCCTCTCCCGAAGGCAGCGGCTGCGAAGCGTATTCCACGACGCCTTGCACGACCGGCCAAGCGCCGCTATGATTGAAGAGTACATTCGTCAACAATGCCGGCGGAGGCAGTCATGACAGATCAAGCAAACACCGAACAGCCCGACCAGAGCCTACAGAGCAGGGTGGAGCGGGTGCTGGACACGATCCGTCCCTACATCCAGGGCGACGGCGGCGACATCGAGCTGGTGGGCGTGACCGATGGCGTCGTACAGGTCCGCCTGGTGGGCGCGTGCGTGGGCTGCATGCACGCCATGATGACGCTGCAGTCAGGGATCGAGCGGATGGTGAAGCAGGAAATCCCAGAGATCCGTGGGGTGGAAGCGGTTCCCTTCTAGCCGCTCTTCGGATTGCTCGAACTGGCCCCCCATGGCACGCATGCGGGGGTCTTTTTCTGCGGGAACAGGTGAGGAACCGTGACGACGCCCTGGACGCAGATTCTCAGGAAGATGGACGACTGGCGGTGGGAGCTCCCATCCAGCTACAAGCCGGGCATGCGCGTCCCCGGCATGATCTATGCCGACGAGCGCATGCTGCGCGCCATGGCCGAGGAGCAGGCCATCGAGCAGGTTGCCAACGTGGCGACGCTGCCGGGCATCGTCGGGAGGTCGCTTGCGATGCCCGACATCCACTGGGGTTACGGGTTCCCGGTGGGAGGCGTGGCGGCGTTTGATACAGAGGAAGGCATCATCTCACCCGGCGGCGTCGGGTACGATATCAACTGCGGGGTCAGGTTGCTCCGTACCGATCTCACCGAAGAGGAGGTACGGCCCCAACTGGCCGCCCTGGTTGACGCTCTGTACAACGCCGTCCCCTCGGGTGTCGGGGTCGGCGGTCGCGTGAAGGTTGGGATGGGAGAGATTGACGAGGTGCTGTCGAAGGGCGCCCGCTGGGCGGTGGCGCGCGGGTACGGCACGGCCGACGATCTGGAGGTGACCGAGGCCAGTGGCGCCCTGGAGCAGGCCGATCCCGCCTCGGTCAGCGGCGAGGCCAAGCAGCGCGGCCGCGGGCAGGTAGGCACGCTCGGTTCGGGGAACCACTTCCTGGAGATCCAGGTGGTGGATCAGGTGTTCGATGCGTCCACCGCGGCAGCCCTGGGGATTGGGGAACCCGGCCAGATTGTCCTGTTTGTCCACACTGGTTCGCGCGGACTGGGACACCAGGTCTGCACCGATTACCTGCGCGTTTGTGAGCGCGCGTCGAGCCGCTACGGCATCCACCTGGTGGACCGGCAGCTCGCCTGCGTGCCGCTGCGGTCCCCAGAGGGACAGCGGTACTTCGGCGCGATGAGCGGGGCGGCCAACTTCGCGTGGGCCAACCGGCAGCTCATCACGCACTGGGTGCGCGAGGCGTTTGAGCGGGTACTGGGTCAGGCTTGGGAACGCCTGGGCCTTCGCCTGGTCTATGACGTGGCCCACAACATCGCGAAGATCGAGTCGCACGATGTGGACGGCAGGCAACGTGGCGTCTGCGTGCACCGCAAGGGCGCCACGCGTGCCTTTCCGGCTGGACATCCCGAGGTCCCTGCCCGCTACAGCGAGGTCGGGCAGCCGGTGTTCATCCCAGGCGACATGGGCCGGTACTCGTTCGTGGCTATCGGCGCCGGGGGCGCGATGCGCGAGGCGTTCGGCTCCACCTGCCACGGCGCGGGCCGCGTGATGGGCCGCAAGGCCGCGATCCGCCGGCTCGCCGGAAGGGACATCGGCGATGAACTGCGCCGCGCCG
>DYHL01000030.1:0-11778 GCA_020724185.1 Candidatus Nitrosymbiomonas sp.
CGTCGGCGTGATCGCATCAGAGGTCACCACGCTGGCCTGCATGAACCGCACGCTCGTCTACCACGGCGAACCGCACGCGTTTCTGGAGAGCGATGCGCTGCGCGCGGTCTACCACACCGGCGTGCGCGTCGTCTCGCACGTGCACTGATGCCGGAGATCCTGCAGCACGCGTTCATGCAACGCGCCCTGCTCGCCGGGGTGATCGTGGCGGTGGTCTGTCCCCTGATCGGCGTCTTCCTGGTGCTGCGGCGCCTCTCGCTGATCGCCGACACGCTCTCGCACGTGGCGCTGGCCGGCATCGCGATAGGGCTGTTTATCGGGGTACACCCGATCCTGTCGGCGCTCGTGGTCGCCATCGCCGGCGGCGTGGGGGTCGAGGCCCTGCGCGCGAGGGGACGACTGTTCGGCGAGGCGGCGCTCGCGGTGTTCCTCTCGGGAGGGCTCGCGGTGGCGATCGTGCTGATAGGGTTGGCGCGCGGCTTCACGGTGGACCTCTTCGGCTATCTGTTCGGCAGCATCACGACGGTGACGCTGCTGGATGTGTGGGTGATCGCCGCGCTCGGCGGGCTGACCGCCGCAACCGTGCTGGGACTCTACAAGGAGCTGTTTGCCATCACCTTCGATGAGGAGACGGCGCGCACGAGCGGGTTGCCGGTCCGCGCGCTTAACCTGCTATTTACGGTACTCACCGCGCTGGTGGTGGTTTTGGCGATGCGGATCGTGGGCATACTGCTGGTGGGCGCGCTGCTGGTGCTGCCGACGCTTGCCGCGATGCAGGTGGCGTCGTCGTTCCGTGGGACGCTGGCGGCGGCGATGACCTTTGCGGTCGCCGCAGTAGTGCTGGGGTTGGTGGCGGCGTTCTACCTGGACGTGGCCGCGGGCGGGGCGATCGTGCTGGTGGCGCTGGCGCTGTTTGGGGCGGCCGCGTTGGTCGGGCGCGAGGTCGCGCACACCTGATCCCACGGGAGCTTTCGCAGCCGTTCGTGCACCGGGAGGGACCGTTGGAGGTCGGTACTACCTGCTTAGGATCAACTCCAGGCGGGCGCCCGGCGTGATGCCCTTGCGCTTGAAGTAGCCCTGGTTCACCTCAAGCGCGTAGCGGTAGGGCGCGCTCGGATCGTAGATCGTGAAGGGTCCACTGGCAGGATCGGGCGCGACCTGCATGTCCAAGATCTCCAGCAGGCGCCAGCGACTGTCAATGAACCCGATCGAGAGCGGGATTAGCGTGTTCTTCATCCAGAAGCCCCCGCGGCCGTCGGCCTCGAAGACGAACAGCATGCCGGCGTCCTCGGGCAGCGAGGTCCGGAACATCAGGCCCCTGGCCCGGGCCTCCACGCTGGCGACGATCTCCACCTGCAGCGTCGCCCGGAGGTCGTTCTGGTAGATGCGCAGCGTGCCGCGGCCGTCGCCCAGGGCCGCGCCTGGAGACACCGGCGTGGCCGGCGCGCTGCTTCCGGGCGCCGGTAGGGTGCCGGCGGCAACGATGAGGACCAGCAGCCAGAGGACGCGTTTCATCTCGTGGTGAACCTCCGCAAGGATGCAGGTTCGCCGGATGGCGGCGCAGCCCTGCTGGCAGGAGAGCCCAGAAGGCGGCACGAACCCGCCGGAGAGACTGAGGCTGGAGCTGCCGGAACCGGAGAGGCCGGAGAAGATGGGCAGTGGCGCGCGGCATGATCTGTGACGTTCTGGTTGTCGGGGCCGGGCCCGCGGGCTCGACCGCGGCAAGGACCTGCGCCGCGCTCGGCCTGCGCACGGTGCTGCTGGAAGAGCACCCTGAGATCGGGCATCCGGTCCACTGCACCGGCAAGCTGTCGGCCCATGCCTTCCGGCGGTTCGGCCTGCCCGCGTCGATGGCGCAGAACGCGCTGCGGGGCGCAGCCCTGCACGCCCCTGACGGCTCCGTGGCCAGGGTGCGCCGGGCCTGTGTGGATTCCTACCTGGTGGACCGTGCCGCGCTCGACCGGTACCTGGCGGAGCAGGCGTCGTCGTCAGGCGCAGAGGTGCTCATGGGGACGCGTGCCCGCACCGTCGTGCGCACCGACGGCGCGACCGCTGGCGGCCTGCGGGTCGAGGTGGATCGCGGCAGCACGCGGCTCGCCATCACCACGGCGCTGGTCATTGACGCCGAGGGGGCCGTCCCCGTCCTGCCGCCGCAACTCGGTCTCACGCCCCGGCGGGCCTTCGTCCACGGACTCCAATACGACGTGGAGGGCGCCGCGATAGAGCAGGAGGACGCGCCCGATCTGTACTTCGGCTGGAACGTCGCCCCGGGCTTCTTTGGCTGGTTCATGCCCACCGGCGGCACCACGGGCCGTCTTGGGGTGGCGGTGGATCCGCGGTGGGCGGCCCAGTCCCCGATTCACTACCTGGAAGGGTTGAGGACGGCGCATCCGGCCTCGGCGCCGCGACTGCGGAACGCCAGGATCGTGCGCAGGTTTGCCGGCCGGATCCCCGTCCTGGGCCAGCGCCGCCCAACCTACACCGACGGGATGCTGGTGATAGGCGACGCGGCAGGCCAGGTGAAGGCCACCAGCGGCGGCGGCATCTACTTCGCGATGCAGGCGGGAGAACTGGCCGGCCGGGCGGCGGCGCGCTACGTCGGGGCGGTGCGCTGCGTGGGATCGCCGGCCGGGCCGCAGCCCGATACCTGGGCGCGGCGTCCGACGCGGGTGCCCGGGGGGCGCTGGCGGGATACGAGCGCGAGTGGCGCGCCGCGTTCGGCCGCGAGGCGCTGTTCACAACCGTCGTCCGGCAGGCGCTCAACCGCCTTTGTGACCGGCATGTCAGCACGATCATCCGCACGCTCGCCGGGGACGACGGCCTGCGCCGCGCGGTAGAGGAGCACGGCGATACGCAGTACCAGTCGCGCCTGCTGCGACCCGTGCTCGTCTCTGGGGTCCGCGCGGGTCTGCGCGACCTGCGCCTGGCGCCCACGGTCCTGGCGGCGCTGGGCGCGGCGATGCTTTCGGTGTGGTCCGACGGCAACGCGCCGTCGCCCGCTCGAACCTGGAGCGCTTCCTAGATGCCGATGCGCCTGATCGCAGACTTACACCTGCACTCCCGCTACAGCCGGGCCACCAGCCGCGACATGGACGTGGAGAACATGGCGCGCTGGGCGAAGATCAAGGGCATCACGGTGCTGGGCACCGGTGACTTCACCCATCCCGTCTGGCTGCGCGAGCTGCGCGACAAGCTCGAGCCCAACGATCGCGGGCTGTACGTTCACGACGGCGTGCACTTCATGTTGTCCGCGGAGGTTTCGAGCATCTACTCGGCCGGGGGCCGGCTGCGCAAGATCCACAACATCCTCTTCGCGCCGTCGTTCGAGGTGGTGGACCGGATCAACGCGGTGCTGGGCCGCTTCGGCAATCTGATGGCAGACGGCCGGCCGACGCTCACGCTGCCGTCCGACCGCCTGGTGGAGTACCTCATGGAGATCTCGCCCGACTGCATGTTGGTGCCGGCGCACGCCTGGACGCCGTGGTTCTCGCTTTACGGCAGCATGTCCGGGTTCGACTCGATGGCCGAGTGTTTCGGCGACCAGCTCAAGCACGTCGCGGCCGTGGAGACCGGGCTCTCCAGCGACCCGCCGATGAACTGGCGCTTGTCCGAGCTGGACCGCGTTGTTCTACTGAGCAACTCCGACGCGCACTCTCCGGCGAAGCTGGGGCGCGAGGCAAACGTCTTCGCCTGCGATCCCGACTACCCCGAGATCATGCGGGTCCTCCGCGAGAAAGACCTCTCGCGCCTCCTCTACACCATAGAGTTCTTCCCGGAAGAGGGTAAGTACCACTACGACGGCCACCGGCTCTGTAACCGGCGCATGGCGCCCAAGGAGACCATCGCCGCCGGCGGCAAGTGTCCGGTGTGCGGGAAGCCGCCGACAGTCGGGGTGCTGCACCGGGTGGAGCACCTGGCTGACCGCGAGGAGGGGTTCGTGCCCGAGGGCGCGGTGCCGTACCGCAACCTGGTTCCATTGGAGGAGATCATCGCGGAGGCCGTCGGCGCCAGGCCTGGGACCGTCGGGGTACGGGAAGAGTACTATAAGCTATGCAACGCCTTCGGGAGCGAGTTCAACGTTCTGCTGGACGCGCCGGTCGAGGAGGTGCGCAAGCACACCACGCTGCGCGTCGCCGAGGGCCTCCGAAGGGTGCGGGAAGGCCGGGTGCGCATCGCGCCGGGGTACGATGGCGTTTTCGGCGAGATAGGCATCTTCGAGGACGGCGAGGATGTCCGGGAGGCGACCGAGCCGCCTTCGCAGACGACACTGTTCTAGGATGGAGCCCACGTGATCGGCCGCCAGACCCGCATCACCGATAACCTAGACCTGCTCCTCCAGGTTCTCACCCCTCAGTTGCGGGCCGCGCTGGAGCAGCATCCTGACCTGGACCAACTCCTCGAGGTAGTGCTCGACCTGGGGCGCCGGCCCGAGGCCCGCTTTCCCAACGAGGTCCTGGCGCTGGATGAAGCCTTCGTCGAGCGCGAGACGCTCCGATACGTCACCGAGCGCGTCGGGTCCTTCGGCAAGGACAACCGCGCCGGCATCGAGCGGACCCTGCACCGGATCAGCGCGATCCGCAACCGCCAGGGCGAGGTCATAGGCCTGACCTGCCGGGTGGGCCGGGCGGTGATTGGCACCGTGGACATAGTCCGCGACGTGATCGAGTCCGGGCACTCGATCCTGCTGCTAGGGCGTCCGGGCGTGGGCAAGACCACCCTGCTGAGGGAGGCCGCCCGGGTGCTGGCGGACGAACTGCGCAAGCGCGTGGTGGTGGTGGACACCTCCAACGAGATCGCCGGCGACGGGGACATCCCTCATCCGGGCATCGGCGCCGCCCGGAGGATGCAGGTGCCGGTGCCGGCGCTGCAACACGCCGTCATGATAGAAGCGGTCGAGAACCACATGCCCGAGGTGGTGGTCATTGACGAGATCGGCACCGAGGCCGAGGCGCTGGCGGCCCGGACGATTGCGGAGCGCGGTGTTCAGTTGATCGCCACCGCGCACGGCAACACGCTGGACAACCTGCTCCAGAACCCGACCCTCTGCGACCTGGTGGGCGGGATCCAGGCGGTGACGCTCTCCGACGAGGAAGCCCGCCGGCGCGGCACCCAGAAGACGGTGCTCGAGCGCAAGGCCCCTCCGACCTTCGATGTGCTGATCGAGATCCAGGACAAGGACCGCCTCGCCGTGCACCGTGACGTCGCCACCGTGGTGGACAGGTACCTGCGGGGAGTGGCCCCCCGGCCGGAGCTGCGCGCGCGGACCGCCGGCGGCGACGTGGAGATCTCACCGTCGGCGCCCTCCCCCGCCCAGTCGTGGGCGCCCGAAGGCCCGTTCGCGGCGCTGCCTCCCGAGGGCGCAGGCCGGCCCGGACGCCAGATCGTGCGCATCTTCCCGTATGCGGTCAGCCAGAACCGGCTGGAACGGGCGATCCGCGAGCTCCGCGTCCCGGCGTACATAGTCGGGTCGTTTGGGGAGGCGGACATGGTGCTGACCCTGAAGTCACAGGAGAAGCGGCAGCCCAAGCGGCTGCGGGACGCGGCGATGCGGGGGATGCCCGTGCACATCCTGCGCAGCAACACCGTTACGCAGATCCAGCAGTTCCTCCGGGGGGTCTTCGGTGTGCCGGAGGTGCCGGCCGGACACGAGGCGGCGCTGACCGAGGTCGAGGAAGCGATCGCCCAGGTGTTCGAGTCCGCCCGGTCCGTTGAGTTGCAGCCGCAGAGCTCGTACATCCGGCGGCTGCAGCACCAACTCGTCCAGCGCTACGGCCTCCCATCGGAGAGCCAGGGCGAAGATCCGCACCGGCGCGTGGTCATCTACCCCAAATAGACGGAGCCATCGTGACAAACCCCCCCAACCCGCCCGACCCCACCCGCAAGCGCGGTCTCTTCATCACGATCGAGGGCCCGGAGGGCGCGGGCAAGAGCACCCACGCCCTTCGGCTGCACGAACGGTTTCGAGAGGTCATCCCCCTCGTGCTGGCACGGGAGCCCGGCGGGACCGCGATAGGCGAGGCCATTCGCGCGGTGCTCCTCGATGAGCGCCACCGCGAGATGTCCGCCGAGACCGAGATGCTGCTGTTTGCCGCGAGCCGGGCGCAGCACGTCGGTGAGGTGGTGCTGCCGGCGCTGGAGGCGGGCACCTGCGTTCTTTCCGAACGGTTTGTGGACGCGTCCATCGCGTACCAGGCCTACGGCAGGGGCCTTCCGGTCGAGGTCGTGCGCCGGGTGAACGAGGTCGCCACGCGCGGCCTGACCCCCGACCTAACGCTCCTTCTGGACGTGGATCCGGCGGTCGGCCTGCCCCGCGCCCGGGGTGCCGATGGGAAGGAAGGCCCCCGCGGCCGCGGCGACCGCCTGGAGCAGGAAACGCTGGAGTTCCACCGGCGGGTGCGCGCAGGATTCCTCCAACTGGCGCGCGAAGAGCCCTGGCGGTTCGTGGTCGTGGACGGTACTCTGCCTGCCGATGAGGTCCATGCCGCGTTGGCGGATGCGGTCCGACAGTTGCTGGACCGCCGGGGGTGGTGCCCATGAAGCTGGTGCTCGTGATCGCCCAGGAGCAAGACGCGAGTCGGCTCATTGACGCGCTCACCGAGGCCGAGGTGCAGGCGACCATGCTGGCCAGCACCGGGGGGTTCCTCCGTGCCGGGAACGCCACGATTATCACCGGCGTGGACGATGGTCAAGTTGAGGCCGTGCTGGAGGTGGTCCGGCGCGTCTGTCAGCGGCGCGAGCAGTTGATGACGCCCATTCCACCGGTCGTGGAACCGGTGGACTCCTACGTAACGTATCCAGTGAAGGTGGAGGTCGGAGGCGCGATTACCTTCGTGCTGAACGTGGAGCGCATGGAGCGCGTCTAAGACCGGGGGAGCACCGTGGCATTTCGCGACGTTGTCAACCAGGATCACGCCATCCTACTGTTTCGGTCGGCGGTCCGCGCCGGAAAGGTCGGGCATGCCTACCTCCTGGTAGGCCCCAGCGGCGTGGGGCGGCGGACGCTGGCGCTGGCGTTCGCGCAGTTCCTCAACTGCGAGCGGCCGGACGGCGACGCGTGCGGCGAATGCGACCCGTGCCGGCGGATCGTCTCGGGCAACCACCCGGACGTGCGGATCCTCGACGTGGCGCACGACAAGTTCTTCGAGGCGCCCGAGAAGGATTACCGCGGCAAGGAGATCCCGATTGATCAGATCCGCGCCCTGCGGGCGGACGCCGCGTACCCGCCTTACCAGGGCCGCCGCAAAGTCTACATCATCGCCGACGCCGAGCGGATGAACCCCAGCTCGTCCAACAGTCTGCTCAAGATCCTGGAGGAACCGCCGGCGCGGATCACCTTCATCCTCGTCGCCGAGTCCGCCGTGGCGCTGCTGCCGACGATCGTGTCCCGCTGCCAACTCGTGCGGTGTACCTACCTGAGGGCCGACCAGATCGAGCGGGCGCTGGTGGAGCGGTGGCAGACCGACGAAGCCCGGGCCAGGGTGCTCTCATCGCTGGCCGACGGCCGGCTGGGCCGCGCGCTGGAATGGGCGGATTCCGAGGAGCGGCTCGCAGCGAGGGACCGGTTGCTGGATCTGCTGCCCGCGCTGGAGGAGGGCGACCTGCTAGTACGGCTCGACGCGGCCGAGGCGTTGGTGAAGCAGACGCAGGGCAAGGAAGGCGACCTGCTGCCCGAGTTGCTGGACCTGGCCGTGCTGTGGTACCGGGACCTGCTGGTCTGGAAGCAGCTTCAGGAGCCCGCGCTGCTGGTCAACCGCGACCGGCAGTCCCAGATCGCCAGGTTGGCCGGGGAGTACGGCGAGGCGATGCCGGGCGCGCGCATCGAGGCGGTGGAGGCGGCGAAGGAGTCGCTGCGGCGGAACGTGAACGCTCGGCTGGCGCTGGAGAAGCTGTTCCTGTCGTTTGGAGCGGCCCCGGCCGCGACGCCCTAGAACACCTGCAGCACGAAGCACTTGAGATAGCGGGTCTCGGGCATGGTGGCCAGCATGGGATGGTCCCGCGCCTGGGACCTGAACTCCACGAGTCGCATCTCCCGCCGGGCGTCCCGGGCGGCCTCCAGCAGCGTCAACCACATCGTCTGCTCGTCCACGTGCCACGAGCACGAGCAGCTCACCAGAAACCC
Source organism: Candidatus Nitrosymbiomonas sp. (assembly GCA_020724185.1). Taxonomy (GTDB): domain Bacteria; phylum Sysuimicrobiota; class Sysuimicrobiia; order Sysuimicrobiales; family Humicultoraceae; genus VGFA01. The sequence continues at coordinate 8,120 of DYHL01000030.1, forward strand.
TTCGGGTCGAAGCAACCGGAGACCGCTCAGGTTGATCTCCTTGTACCCGGCCAGCGCCTTGGGCACGGCGTGCTTGCTGCGGGCGAACGCCGGGGGATCGAGAACGATCAGGTCGAATCGCTCGCTTGCCTGCGCCAGATCCCGCATCGCGTCAAAGGCATCGGCCACCCGATAGAGGCAGCGCTCGCCCAAGCCGTTCTGCTCGGCGTGGGCACTGGCCGCGGCGATCGCGTCGGGGCTGGCATCCAGCCCGAGTACGGAGGCGGCGCCTCCCAGTGCGGCCTGGATCCCGAAGGCGCCGGCATAACAGAACGCGTCGAGGACCCGGGCGCCGCGCGCAAAGGGACCGATGGCCAGCCGGTTCTCCCGTTGATCGCAGAACCAACCGGTTTTCTGGCCCGTCGCGATATCAACCAGGAAGCGGGCCGGACCTTCCTGGATCTCGATCTGCGTCGGGGACTCCCCGCGGGCGAACTGCCGGTAGAGAGGGAGCCCTTCCAGGGTGCGGCTCCGCGCATCGTTGCGCAGGTAGACAATCCCGGCGCCGGTCCGGTCTTCCAGCAGCGCCGCCAGCATCTCCACCAGCAGATCACGGCGGCGCTCCATCCCTGCGGTGAGCGTCTGCATTACCAGCACGTCGCCGTAGCGGTCCACGATCAGCCCGGGCAGCAGGTCGCCCTCGCCGAATACCATCCGGTAGGCGCTGGTACCGGAGACGACCCTCCCCCGGAGGGCGATAGCGGCCTCCAGGCGGCGATGCAGGAACCGATCGTCTATCGGTTCTTCCTGGTGGGTCAGGACACGGACCCGGATCTTGGACCGCGGGTTGAAGTAGCCGCGACCGAGGAACCGCCCGCGCGGCGTGCAGACGTCCACGATGTCACCGGATGCGGGATGGTCTTCGACCAGGCCGATCTCTCCCTCATAGACCCAGAGGTGGCCGGCCTCGACCCGTTCCTCGCGGCCGCCGCGCAGCCGTACCCGTCCTGTCACGCCATCCCCTGTCACGGTTCCTCCTGCTGCGCAAACCCGACAGCCGTACGGTGGCATTCAACGCCCCGTGGAGTCTCTTGATGCGGAGTTCCATGACTGGAGGGTTTCCACCTCCGGCGGCGAATGGCAGACCGAGATAGAAACGAGGTTTCACAATGCGGAACACGAGCTGGGCCCAGGCAAAGCGCTCCATCGCGTGGCGCCTGGTTCAATCGGTAGACCGGGCGCTGTCGCTGCTGGATCTTCTCGGAAACGGGAACGCCAGTTGGGGCGTCAGCGAGTTCTCAAGGGCAACGGGCCTGAGCAAGGCCGTCGTGTTCCGTCTCGTGCGGACGCTGGAAAGGCGCGGCTACGTGGTGCAGTCGCAGGACCGCCGGTACGCGCTCGGGACCAAGCCGCTCGAACTCGCAAGCGTCGTGCTCCACCGTTTTGATGTCCGCCAGGTCGCGCGCTCAACCATGTTGGAACTCGCGGAGCACACCGGGGAATCGGTGGTGTTGACGGCTCCCAGCCGGGACGGGGTGATCTGCCTCGACACGGTTGACAGCCCGCAGCAGATCCGGGTGAGCTTTCGGCTGGGGAGGATCACTCCCTGGCACGCGGGCGCCGCCGGCAAGCTCCACCTGGCGTTTCAACCCGAGCCCCTGATCCAGCAGGTGATCGCACGGGGACTCCCACGGCACACCGCGCGCACGGTTACCAGCAAGAGCAGGCTGCTCCGAGACCTTGCACGGATTCGCCACGACGGATACGCGTTCACCGTGGGGGAGTTCGACAACGGGGTCGCCGCGATCAGCGCTCCCATCGCGGACTCACGGAAGGAGGTGATCGCCGCTGTCAGCATCGGCGGCCCTGCCCAACGGTTCTCCGCCGAACGCCTCCAGGGCCTGGTCAAGGAGGTCCGGCAGGCGGCCGGCAGGATATCGCTACTTCTCTTGGGAAGCCCGCCCGCCGGCGGTTCTTCCGCGTCCTAGGTACGCGTTCTGCAAACTCCTCGCGAGGTGAGGTGATACAGGTGATACGACAGAGGCATCTGGCGAATACACTCGCCGCGATCGTGGCCGTGGCCCTGATCGCGCTTCCCGCGTCGGTCTCCTCTCAGGTCCGAGAGGTTCCCTTCACCTACATCGAGCAACAGATTATTACCTCAATTGACCCGGCAGGGGCCGTGGATGAGAGCAGCCTGCACTCGGCCATCAACCTCTACGACCCGCTGCTGTATCCGAACGTCGAGAAGGGGACGATGGAGCCCAGGCCGCACGTCGCGGAGTCGTGGACCATCTCCCCTGACGGGAAGACCTACACGTTCAAGATCCGCCCGGGAATCAAGTTCCACACCGGGCGCGAGATGACCGCCGAGGACGTGGTCTTCACCATGGACCGCGTGCTGCGCCTGAAGCGCGGTTTCTTCTGGGTTTGGGCTCCCGTACTCGAGCCCGGGAGCACAAAGGCCGTGGGCCGCCACACCGTGCGGTTTCAGTTGAAGGAAGCCTACGCCCCCTTCCTTGGGACGATGCTCCTCCTGTTCATCATGGACAAGGACCTGATCATGGCGAACCTGCGCCCCGGCCCGTTCGGGGAGTTCGGGGACTACGGTGCGGGTCTACTTGACCGTCAAGACGCGGGATCAGGCCCCTACCGCATGGAGAAGTGGGAGCGCGCCACCGAGATGGTGATGGCACGCTTTGATGGCTACTGGCGCGGCTGGAAGCCGGGCCAGATCAGCAAGGTCTTCTACAAGACCGTGCTGGAGGAAGCCACGGTCAAGACGCTGATCATAGCCGGGCAGGCCGACATGGTGAACCAGTGGCTCTCCCCGCCGAGCTTCCTGGAGCTCAAGCAGACGCCCGGTATCGTCGTCAAGGAGGATCCCAGCGTTCAGCTCTTCCACCTCTTAATGAACACCAAGAAGCCACCGCTGGACAACGTCAAGGTGCGCCAGGCCGTGTCGTACGCGTTCAACTACGACATTGCCATTCAGCAGATCTTCGTGGGAGCAACCAAGGCAAGGGGACCGGTGCCCATCAAAGTGCCCGGATGGAACCCGCAGACGCCGGTCTACGGCCGGAACGTGGCCAGGGCCAAGCAACTGCTGAGCGAGGCGGGCTTCAAGCCCGGTGAGATCACGCTCGAGTACCTCTGGATCACAGGGGTGCCGATGGAGCGGCTGATCGGCCTGCTCCTGAAGAGCAACCTCGAGGAGATCGGCATCAAGACGGAGATCATTGGTGAGCCGTGGGGACGGGTGGTGGAGCGTGCCGCCAAGGCGGAGACCACCCCGCACATCACCGCGATCTTTGACACGCTGAAGTACCCTCACGTTGACAGCCACACCTATGGCATGTACCACCCGAGCTGCTGGGGCACGTTCCGCTGCATGAGCTTCTACGAGAACCCCGCGGTCACCAAGCTGCTCGAGCAGGCCCGCCGGACGGTGGATCCCGCGGCACAGATGAAGCTCTACCAGGAGGTGCAGATCCCGATCGCCAAAGACGCTCCCAGCATCTACATCGCCAACCCTCTCCACCGCATCGCCTTCCGTGACTACGTCAAGGGGTACCGCTACGTGGGGCTGCTTGGCTTCGACTGCGCGTTCTACGATTTCACCATTGCCCGGTAGAACCGGCGAGGGGGTGGCGCCAGCCACCCCCTCGCGGGGGTAGGCT
>DYHL01000030.1:11788-15895 GCA_020724185.1 Candidatus Nitrosymbiomonas sp.
ATGGGATTCCGAACGTACGTTCTGCGGCGGATCCTCCACATGATCCCGGTGATGGTGGGTCTGTCTATCCTCATCTTCGTCATCTCGAGGGTCATGCCCGGGGATCCGGTCCGGCTTGCCCTGGGGCCCGAGGCGACGATCGAGCAGGTCGAGCAGCTGCGCCGCCAGATGGGGCTGGACAAGCCCCTGCACGTGCAGTACCTCGCGTACCTGTCGGGTGTCTTCCGCGGGGACTTCGGTTACTCCCTGCTCACGCGACGCGCCGTGGCCAAGGATCTCAAAGACTTCTTCCCGGCGACGCTGGAGTTGACGACCCTGGCCATGGTCCTGGCCATACTCCTGGGAATCCCCCTGGGAGTGCGCGCCGCCGTCCGCAAGGACGCCCTGGAGGATCACGTGAACAGGGTGGTGGCCCTGGCAGGGGTGGCGCTGCCCAGGTTCTGGCTTGCGATTCTCCTCCAGATTGCCTTCGCTTACCACCTGGGGTTGTTGCCCACGATTGGGCGCGGACCGGCTCCCGCCACCCAGATCACCGGCCTCTATCTGTTGGACAGCCTGCTGACGCTCGATCTCAGTGCCTTCATCGTATCGCTGAAACACATCGCCATGCCGGCCTTTGCCCTGTCTGTCGGGACCCTGGCTCAGATCATGCGCCTGATCCGCGCCAGCATGATCGAGGAACTGAGGCGTGACCACGCCCTGGCCGCGCGGTCGTATGGCCTCCCCTCCAACCTGATCATCTACAGATACCTACTGAAGAACGCGTTCACGTCCACCCTGACCATCATCGGCCTCAGCTACGGATTCCTGTTGGGGAACGCCTTTCTGGTAGAGAGAGTGTTCGCCTGGCCCGGCCTCGCGTTCTACGGCGTGGACACCCTCCTCGCCAAGGACTTCAACGGAGTGATCGCCGTGACGCTGGTGGTGGGGGTGGCATACGCCGTTATCAACCTGTTCGTGGACATCCTCTACGGCTACATTGACCCAAGGGTCAGGTACGGTGAGGGATGATTGCTGAGTCGCGCCCAGTAGCCGAACCGAAGGTTGCCCGCGCCCGGGAGTGGGGGAAGATGTGGTTCCGCTTCCGCCAATCCTCCCTCTCGGTCGCGGGCCTGGGCATCGTGGTTGTAATCGCCGTCTGCGCGGCGTTCGCTCCGGTTCTCGCCCCGCACCCACAGCACGCCGGGTCATTCGTGGACTTCGAGAACAGCCTGCGCCCCCCTTCGCCCAAGAACCCACTGGGAACTGACGACGCAGGGCGGGACATCCTATCCCGGATGCTGTTCGGAGCCCGCATCTCGGTCACCCTGGGCATCATCGTGCTGGCCATCGCCGTGGCCGTCGGCGTCCCGCTGGGGCTGATAGCGGGCTACTGGGGAGGCCGGCTCGGTGACGCGATCATGCGGGTCACCGACGTCTTCCTGGCAGTTCCTCCGATCGCCTTGGCCCTGGCGGTCACCGCGGCGCTGCGCCCCAACCTGACAAACGCGATGATCGCGATTGCCTTTGCCTGGTGGCCATGGTACACGCGGCTGGTGTACGGTCAGGTCCTGTCAATCAAGGAGGAGCAGTTCGTGGAGGCCAGCCGCGGACTGGGCGCGGGCCCGCTGCGGATCGCCTTTCGAGAGATTCTGCCAAACGCGTGGTCCACCATCCTCATCAAGGTAACGTTGGACATGGGCTTCGTAATTCTGACGGCTTCGGGGCTCAGCTTCCTGGGCCTGGGCGCTCAACCCCCAACGGCTGAGTGGGGAACCATGATCGCGGAGGGGCGCATGTACCTCCCCGGATACTGGTGGGCCGCGACGTTTCCCGGATTCGCGATCCTCCTGACGGTCCTCGGCTTCAACCTGCTCGGCGACGGCCTGCGCGACGTGTTCGACGTGCAAATCGAACAGTGGCAGGCGGGTTCGTGAGCTTGATGGAGCCGCTCCTGGCAATCCAGGACCTTGGGATCCACATGCTCACCTACGAAGGGCGGGCCCGCGTCATAAACGGCGTCCGCCTGACGATCCACAAGGGCGAGACCGTGGCGCTGGTGGGCGAGACTGGGTGCGGGAAATCCATCACCGCCAAGGCGATCCTGGGACTGCTGCCCCCCAATGCCGAGACGGTGTCAGGAAGCATCATGTTCAAGGGCCGCGACCTGCTGCGCCTGCCGGAGGAAGACCTTCACGGGATTCGCGGCAGTCAGATTGCCATGATCTTCCAGGATCCGTCCACGGCGCTGAACCCCGTGTTTACCGTGGGCGAGCAGCTCACCGACGTGGTGCTGTGGCAGGGCGCCCGGCGCGCGACGCGAGGTCGCCGCGTCACCGGGGCCGTCCGTCAACGGTGCCTGGAGATCCTGCGACTGGTGCGGATTCCCGACCCGGAGGGCACACTCGGGCGGTATCCCGTAGAGCTCTCCGGGGGCATGCGCCAGCGGGTGCTCATCGCCCTCGCGCTGGTGGGCAGGCCAGAACTACTCATCGCCGACGAGCTGGGGACGGCGCTCGACGTGTCCGTGCAGGACCAGATACTCCTGGAGGTGCGGGAGCTGGTCCGCACCGGGGGTCTGTCGGTGTTGTACATCACCCACAACCTGGGGGTGGCGCGGCTGGTCTCGGATCGCATCTACGTCATGTACGGCGGCGAGATCGCCGAGGTGGCGCCGGCGGCCGAGGTCTTCCGCAGGCAGCTCCATCCCTACTCCCAGGGGCTGCTGGCGGCCGTTCCACGCCTGACCGGGAGGATGGGCGAGGGAATCGAAGGGCGCATCCCCGACTACGTCAATCCACCGCCCGCCTGCCGGTTTGAGCCCCGCTGTCCTTTCCGCATGGAGATCTGTTCCCTCAACCGTCCGCTACTGCTTGAGGCCGAGCCAGGTCGCTGGGTTGCCTGTCACTTCCACGGTTCCCGCGAGGAGAGCGGGTGATGGGACTCGTTGAGGCCGAGGCGGTCGTCAAGCACTTCCCCATTACCGAGGGCTTACTGCGCCGTAGGGTGGGAGAGGTCAGGGCGGTGGATGGGATCAACCTGTCCATTAAGGAGGGGGCCACGCTCGCCCTGGTCGGCGAGAGCGGCTCGGGCAAGACCACCCTTGCCAGGGTGATTCTGCGGCTGCTACCGCCCACCTCGGGGCGCGTCACGTTTGACGGCTGCGAGATCACGGCCCTTGACGACGGGGCGCTCCGGCCCGTGCGCCAGAAGATGCAGATCGTGTTTCAGAATCCCGCCTCTTCGCTCAATCCGCGTCGCCGCGTCAGCGAGATCATCGAGGAGCCGCTGTTGATTCACAGGGTGGGCACGTCTGGCGAGCGCCGTCGCAGGGTGGGCGAACTCCTCGAGCGCGTGGAGCTTCCATCCCGTGACTTCATGTTCCGATATCCGCATGCCCTCAGCGGCGGCCAGCGCCAGCGCGTCGCTATTGCCCGCGCCCTGGCCCTGTCTCCCAGGTTCATCGTCCTGGACGAGCCCACCTCGGCGCTCGACGTGTCAGTCCAGGCCAAGATCATCACCCTGCTGCGCCGTCTCCAGCGCGACATGGGGCTGACCTACCTCGTCATCTCCCACGACCTGAGCCTGGTGCGCAACGTGGCAGATGTCATCGCGGTGATGTACCTGGGCAAGGTAGTGGAGACGGCGCCGGTAGCCACGTTGTTCAGCGACCCAAAGCACCCATACACGCGGGCGCTGCTGTCAACGATTCCCACCGTGTCCGATGAGGAGAGCGCGCTGATACCCGAGAAGATTGCGCTGGGTGGCGAGATCCCCAGCCCGGCCCACGTACCTTCGGGGTGCTCCTTCCATCCTCGGTGCTACGCGCGCATCGAAGGGTGCGACCGGGTCACCCCGGAGCTCGTGCCGGTCGGGCAGGACCACCACGCCAGGTGCATCCTCTACGACCGGGCGTTCGGCGCGCCGGGTCTGCGCGGAAGTGGATCGAGAAGAGAGGAGGAGAGGCCATGGAGTTCGCGCTGGGCACTGAGACGCTGAGAGAATACCTGTCGTTTGAGGTTGCAGGGGCCGCGCGCAAGCTGGTGGAGCAGGTCATGCTGGCGAAGCCGGGAGAGGCGGTGGCCATCACCGCCGACTCGGCCTCCATCCCCGAATCGCATAAACGCG
>DYHL01000001.1:0-6286 GCA_020724185.1 Candidatus Nitrosymbiomonas sp.
CGTTGAGCACTGTCGAAACCGAACCCACCAGCGGTGCAAGACCATCGAACTTGAGGACCGCGTCGCGGGAGGGCATCTTTGTGTCAATCACGTGATCCACAACGTCGCACAGGTTCTGCCGCGACGGATGGCGGGAAGGGTGATCGGGCGGCGTCCCGCGCGAGAAGGCCGGTGATGTCACCCCTACCGAAGACACACCGCGCTCTCGGGCCCACAATGCTGCGTCGATCGTCGCGGCGTTGATGCCATACGCGTTGACGATCACGAGGGCATCCTGCGAGGTGATCGGATAGCCGGCCAGCACCCGCTGCGCATAACCCGGCAGACGCTCGATCGCAGTGGACCGCCGCCCGCCGAACGATAGGGAGACACCCGGATCGAAGACCGGATACACCGCGGCGAGCCCTCCGGCCCGATAGAACATCTCCTCGGCCCCCATGTACGAGTGCCCGCCCGCCCCGAAGACAAAGATCAGCCGGTCGCGCGCCACGACATCGGCGAGCAGCGCGGCCGCCTGGGCGATGGCCTCCTGCTCTTCGTTCACGATCCGGCCGAGCAGGGTGCCGATCTCCGCGTGAAACCTCTCGAGCGTTTGCTTCATCTCGCGGCCTCCTTGCCAGAGGGAGAGTCGTCGACGACGACGCGTTTGATAATCGAGCGGACATAAGCGTACCCCTCACGGTACTGCGCGTCGAGGTCGGGCACACCTCCGACGTCAATCCCGATGTAGCCGTCAAAGCCGTGGTTGCGCAACCCGCGGATGAGCGCCTCCCAGTCCACGGTCCCGCGGCCCGGTGCTAGATGCTCGTTGTCGCGACCGTCGTTGTCGGAGGCGTGAACGTAGAAGATGCGCGCCCCAAGCTTCTCGACCGATAGGGGCAGGATCTCCTTCTGGGCGTGCAGGTGGCCGGTGTCGAGCACCGCTCCAAAGGCGGAATCGCCGACCTGTTCCATCAGGCGCAGCAACGCGTCGGTGTTGCTGACCATCTCGCCAACCCGGGGCTCCAGGCACAGGCGGAGTCCCGCGTCCCGGGCGACTACGACGCAGGCGCGGACTCCGTCAACCAGAGCACCCCAGGCGCGCTCCCACGAGAATCCCGCCGGTATCCGCACATCGAACTGGCGCTTGAACTCCACGACGTCATCGTAGGGCCGGTGGCGCACGAACTCCACCGGCGCCGCGTAGCTGTCAACCTGCACCGTCGGGGCCTCGAAGTAGACCGCGAGCTCAGCGGCGATCTTGAACAGGTCAAGGGCGTGCCTGCGGCGAGCTGAATCGGTGCTGACGAGATCGGGAAGCACCGGGCAGAAGTTCATCATGCGCAGGCCCAGATCGGCGCACCGCAGCCGGAGGTCTGCGCGCGCGGCGTAGACAGCGCGCAGGTTCTCCTCGCGTACACCCTCCAGTTCGACCGCATCGAAGCCCAGGGCAGCCATCTCACCGAGCACCCTGTGCGTGTCTTGAATCGAAGGAGGATAGCCGTACTTGTTGATCGCATACAGCCAGCAGCAGTTTATCTTCATGTGAGAGCCTCCTTGCGTGATGGGCCGGGCGTGCCGGGGGCGCGGATGGTCGGGATGCTGCGGGCGCCGCAGGAGCGGCGGATGACCAGCTCGGGAGTCAGCGTCATGGTCCGGGGCCTGGGCGGGGATGAGCCCTCGACCATCTCCAGCAGCCGGAGGGCCGCGAGCCGGCCCATCTCGGTCTTGGGCTGCGCCACCGTCGTCAGCGGGGGATCAACAAACGCCGCCAGATCAATATCGTCGAACCCGACGATCGCAACGTCTTCCGGGACGCGGCGCCCGCGCCGGCGGACCTCCTCTATCGCGCCGATCGCCATCAGGTCGTCGAAGGCGAACACAGCGCTCGGCGGCCGCTTCAGGTCGAGCAGCTCGGCCATGGCCTGGCGGCCGGCCGCAATCGAGGCGATGCCACCCGCCACCAGGCTTGGATCGAACACGATCTTTCGGGCCGCCAGCGCCTCGCGGTCCCCCCGCAGCCGGCTACGGTGCGAGAACGACCCCGCCGGGCCCGCCAGGTAGGCGATGCGCCGGTGCCCGAGATCGAGAAGGTGCCGGGTAGCCCGCCGGCCGCCCTCTACGCCGTCAACAACGACCGCCGTGGCCCGAGGGTGGGCCAGCACACGGTTGACCAGGACCAGGGGCACTCCCTCGTCGGCCAACCCCTTCAAATAGCCCGACGGAACGCGCGAGGCACAGAGGATCAGGCCGTCAACCTGCTTCTCCAGGAGAACGGAGATCACGGCGCGCTCGCGGGCGGCATCCTCATCGGTGTCGCACAGGATTACGTTGTAGCCGCGGGCCGCCGCGGCGTCCTCCACGCCGCGGACCAGCGGGGGGAAGAACGGGTTGACGATATCCGCGATGACCAGACCGATCGAGCCGGACCGCCGCGTGACCAACCCCCGCGCGAGTGCGTTGGGACGGTAGTTCAGGCGCTCGATGACGCGCAGCACGCGGCGGCGGGCGGCATCGCTGACGTACGCGGCCCCGTTGATGACCCTGGAGACCGTCTTGATGGAGACGCGGGCGAGGGCGGCGACCTGCTTAATGGTAGGTGGGGCGTTCCGGGTTTCCCGTGGCACTGCATCCTCCGGTCCCTGACAGCGTTTACCGTACCGAGGAGGGATTCCCCGGTGGCGGCGCGCTTCCCTGCCAGCAGGAGTTCCCATGTCAGAGGCGAAAATGGCCGAGGCGCTATGCTAGCGTTGTCATGTCCGGGCCTGCGGCCGGGGTGATGCTGCAGCGGTTGGCGGCGCTGCCGGGGCCTCAGAAACCTAGAACGGGAATTGCGGCCGGGGGCCAGGCCATGAGACCGTGTGACCGGGTACGGATGACGCTGAGCCAAGTTGCTCCCGACCGTCCTCCATTGGATGGAGCCTTCCGCCCGGAAGTATGGAAGAGCATCCGTGCCTACCTTGGCATGCACGACGATGACCAGATCAAGAACATGCTCGGCTTCGATTTCCGCCAGGCCGTCATCGAGCCATCTGCCGAATTCGCTTCCACGGCGGTGCCCGCCCCAGTTGAGGCCTACGTGGGCGTCGGGTCGCGGGACCTTGTTCGGATCTTACCAACCGGCGAGTTCGAAGATGATCGCGGCATTCGCCGGGTCGTAGATAGCACGAATACCTACTTCAGATTCACTCATCATCCCCTCAGGGGAGCCGAGAGCCCGGACGCCTTCACGTTCCCGAATCCTGATCTCCCTGAACGATACGCGCATATCTCCGGTCAGGTGCAGCGGTTCAAGGACCGCTACATGGTTCAGGTGGAGACTGGGAACATCTTCCGTGATGCATGGGAGCTGCGCGGATTCGAACAATTCCTGATGGACACGCGCCTCAACCATGCATTCACCACCCGGCTGCTCGATCGCATCACCGATCACAAGATCGCCGACGTGAGCCGAATGATCCAGGCTGGAGCCGACATCATTCAGATGGCCGGTGACATCGCAAGCGGCCAGGGCATGTTGATCTCGCCGGCATGGTGGCGTGCTGAGATCAAACCACGCCTCGCACGGGTGATCACCGCAACGCGTCGACCTGGTGTCTACTACTACTTCCACAGCGACGGCGCCATGCAGACGGTGATTCCTGATCTCATTGAGATTGGTTTCGATATCGTCGATCCGCTGCAGCCGGAATGCATGGACGTCTTCGCACTCAAACGCCAGTATGGAGCCCACATAACGTTCCGTTCGACGCTCTCCTCACAGCGCACCCTGCCATTTGGAAGCGTCGAGGATGTGAGGACCGAAGTCAGAGCGCGCATAAGAGAGCTGGGACACGACGGCGGCCTGATCCTGGCCCCGTCTAACGCCGTGCAGCCTGATGTGCCGCTGGCGAATCTATTGGCGGTCTATGATGAGACCCTGAAGTCGGTAGGAGCCATGTGATGTCCTTGGGTGATGGCCCACGGCTGTCGAAACATCACCGCGAAATCGCAGTGCGGGGAGGAATCGCGGCATGCCCCCATTGGGTCTAGAGGCTCTTTTCGTCGCCATCATAGATGGCGATCTCGCCCGAACGAAGGAACTCGTCCAGAGAGCTATCGATCAGGGGACGCCCCCGGAGGAAATCGTGAGCCGCTGGATGGTGCCGGCCATGGCCGAGGTTGGCGCACGGTTTGAACGCCAGGAATACTTCGTGCCAGAGATGCTGGTGTCAGCGCGGGCGATGCAGGCGGGCCTGGCCCTGCTCAAGCCGCTACTAACCCAACGCAAGGTGAAACCGGTGGCTACCGTGGTCATCGGAACCGTCAGGGGAGATCTCCACGACATTGGGAAGAACCTGATCGCCATGATGTTAGAGGGCGCCGGGTTCCAGATTGTGGACCTGGGGGTCGACGTACCGGCCGAGCGGTTCGTGCAGGCGGTGCGAGAGCACCAGGCGGACGTTCTCGGACTCTCGGCCCTGCTTACTACAACGATGCCCCAGATGGGTGCGGTGATCCGCGCGATCGTCGACGCAGGGCTTCGCGACAATATCAAGGTGCTGGTTGGTGGCGCGCCGGTAACGGCACGGTTCGCCGCCGAGGTTGGCGCCGATGGGTATGGTGAGAGCGCCGCCGTGGCGGCGCGGGTGGCCAGGAAGGTCCTCGCCCTGGACTCTGCGGCGCCGTAGGTGTCAATGATGTGCACTGGTCCAGTAGACCCGAAAGACTTCCCCCTCTTCACGAATTGCGGGACCGGGCTTACCACTGGGTGATGACCCCCGGGGTGCGGTGGTCGAGCGCCTGGTGAGGGCGCGCATCGCCCGGTGCCGGGTCTGTTCGTGCACGCACTCTTCCCTGATGGTTGGTGGAGAGTCCCGGGTTCCTTGTGGTACCTCACCCTCCGGTTCCTGACAGCGTCTACCGTACCAGGGAGGGATTCCCCGGTGGTGGTGCGCTTCTCCACCAGCAGGAGTTCCCATGTCAGAAGAGAATCCTATGGTGACGTCCTGCCAGCGTTGTCATGCTCGGACCTGTGGTGGCAGTGACAGCCCTGGGGCAATCGGGAGGGAACGGCGTGACAGGCGTTGTCGACACCGCAACGCTAGGCACCGAGGACACTCCCTACGCCGTCTACCGGCGGATCTTTGGCACGGAACGGATTGTAATGAGCTTGGTCAACGTCCGTCCCTGCTGTGAGGTCCCAACGCACGTCCATAACGACGAAGAGCAAGTCTACTACGTCCTGCGGGGCCACGGCACGGTGACCCTCGGGCAGGAGCGCTGCGCGGTCGGACCAGGCCACGCCGTCTACATTCCCCTCGGGACGCAGCACGGCGTGTCCAACGACAGCCCGACGGAATTGCTGGAGTATCTCTACGTCGTGTCCTGTGTCAGGCCGGAGAGTGGAGCGGGAACCGGATAGGCCACCGCCCTCCTCCCGGCACTTTGGATGACAGGAGGGATTGCGATGCGCACGCGACGGCCTTGCCACTTCGGCTCCCTGGGGTTGTGCGCCCTGCTGGTCGCCGGCCTTCTCGCCGTAGTGCCAGCATATGGTGCGCCCACCGTCCGGATAAGCCTCTGGGGCGGCTTCCCGGAGATCGGCCCCTTCTATGAAAGGATGGCTGCGGACTACCGCCGCGCCAATCCAACGGTCGAGATCTCGATCCTCACGCACCCGTTGCGCGACTTCGAGCGCAAGCTGGCCGCGACGATCCCTGCCGATACAGCGGCCGACATTCTTGAGATCTCAACCTACGCCCTGCAGCGGTTCATTGAGGCGGGATTCATCCCGCCCAACACGCGGGCGCAGGAGGCCTTCGTGCAGAGCAAGTCGTTCCCGGAGGTCATGCAAACCATTAACACCTACCAGCGCAAGACCTACGGTGTGCCGTTCTTCCAGGGTCGCCAAGTGTTATTCTGGAACATCAAGATGTTCCAGGAAGCCGGACTGAGGCGGGCACCCCAGACATGGGATGAGGTCGTCGAGTACTGTCAAAAGCTCACCAAACGGGACGCGACCGGCAGGATCGCGCAAGGGGGTATCGGGCTCAGACTCTTTGGCGGTGGCAGCGGCGTGGGCGAGAAGTGGTGGTTCTGGCTCTATCCGGCCGGTGGGACCATCATTGAGGCTCGCATTGGCGGTAAGTATCGCGCAGGATACAACAACCAGGCCGGGCGCGATGCGTTGAAGCTGTATGTGGATCTCGTTCACAAGTACAAGTGCGACGACCCCACGCTGAAGCGCGATGCGGAGGCCTTCGCCCTCGAACAGTCGGCCATGTTCACCCGGGAATCCTGGGTGATTGGCTTCCTCCGAGCCAAC
>DYHL01000001.1:6296-8892 GCA_020724185.1 Candidatus Nitrosymbiomonas sp.
GCCTGCTCTACACGACGGCTCCGTTGCCTCGACATCGGCGGGCCGGGACCATCATCAACTCGGTGAACCTCTTTGTAACCCGGTCGGCGAAGAATCCGGAGGTGGCGTGGGACTTCATCAATTTCATCCTACGCCCGGAGAACCAGCAATTGCTCCTTGAGATGGTGGGCTGGATGCCAGCACGGCAGGACGTGGACTATACTGCCCAGATTCGCAAGGCACCACAGTTCAAGGCGTTCTTCGAAGCCCCAGAGGGGTTCGAGTTCTACTACTATGTCCCGATCGGCCCGTTCGACGAGATTCTGACGAAGCTCGCTGCGCGGCTGGAACGGGCCTTCGCAGACAGAACGCTGGTGGACAACCCGGCAGGCATCGCCAGATTCATTGAAGAGGCCGCAAGGGAGACGAACGACATCCTGCGAAGAGAAGGATTGCTCGCCGAGTAGCAGGGCGGCTGTCCGTGCGCCATCCAATCAGGGGACCCGGCCCCAGCTGGGGTCGGGTCCCGGCGCCCAGGACATCAGGCTACAACGCAAGACATCGGGCGTCGGTGAAACCGTGCGAGAGCTGACTGCGAACGCGCAATGGCTCTATCGGGGCGTCAGCCGTCGGCAGCTCGGGATCTACCTGTTCTGCTCCTCTTTGCCTACCTGCGCATCGTTCCCATCGTCACGACGCTGGCGGCCAGTCTGTACAACTGGGACATGATCCGCCCGATCCGCGTCTTCGTCGGGTGGGGTAACTACCTGGAGTTGATACAAGACGCGAACTTCCAGACGGCGCTTGTCAACACCAGCATCCTCGCCGCAGGAAGCGTGATTCTCGGGACGGTCCTGCTGCTGGCCGTAACAGTGAACGCGCGAGTCCGCGGCGCGCCAATCTACCAACTCGTCTACTTCCTGCCGGTCGTGACGCCATGGGTGCCTGTCACGGTCGTCTGGAAATGGATCTACGATACCCGGTACGGACCACTCAATCAGGCCATGGTCGCCCTCGGACTTGCGCCCCAGTCCTGGCTCGTGGACGATCGGCTGGCCCTCATCTCGATTCTGATTGTGATGGTTTGGAAGACTCTGGGTTACAACCTTATCATGTTCCTCGTCGGCCTCAGCAACATCCCGCAGGAGTACTATGAGGCGGCCGTGGTGGACGGTGCCTCCGGTTCGAGAATCTTCCGGCACGTCACCCTCCCTCTGTTGCGGCCGATGATCCTCTTCGTCGTGGTAATCTCGACCATCAACTCCTTCAATGTATTCACGCCGGTCTTCATGATGACCAGCGACATTCAGGGGGCGGCGGCGAAGCTGGTCCGCACGCTCGTCTACGACATGTGGGAAAACGGATTCCGCTACTTCAGGGTGGGATACGCCTCTGCCGAAGCCGCAATCCTACTGGGCCTGGTGCTGGTGCTGACGCTGATGCACATGCGGTTGTTTCGGGAGGACCGCTGAACGTGGCGACTGCCCGCGAACTACTCCGTAGCCTTGCGCTCCACGGCATCCTCCTGGCCGCCGCAGGGCTCATGCTGCTCCCGTTCGTATGGATGCTCACGACGTCGCTCACGCCGTCGGCGGAGATCCTCAACCCTTCGTTGCGGGTCTGGCCCGCCAATCCTACGCTTGCTCACTACGCCGACGTGGTGCAGGCGGCGCCGTGGCTGCGGTATCTCTGGAACACAGTGGTCGTCTCGACGGCCTCTGCCCTCTCGATCCTGTTCACTTCGTCGCTGGCTGGGTTCATCTTTGCCAAGTACCGGTTCCCCGGGCGTGACCTGCTGTTCATCATAGTGCTGGTCACTGCGATGATTCCCTTCGAGTCCTACATGGTGCCTTTCTACCTGCAGATCAAGGCGCTGGGGTGGATCAACACATACCAGGGCATCGCCGCGCCCCTGCTGATCATGAGCTTCGGGATCTTCTTCATGCGCCAGAGCATCATGACGATCCCTGACGAACTGCTCGATGCCGCACGCATTGACGGTGCAACGGAATTCTTCATCTACCGACGGGTGGTGCTGCCGCTCTCCAAACCGGCACTGGGAGCGCTGGCCATCTTGTCCGTGACGAACTCGTGGGCCTTCTTCATCTGGCCGATGATCGTAACCAGCGACCGACGCCTGTTTACCATGGAACTGGGGCTGGCGATGTTTCAGCGCGCCTTCACCGTCGACTACGGCCGGATCACGGCGGGGTCGGTCCTCACGGTGGTCCCAGTGCTGATCGCGTTCCTGATCCTCCGCCGCAGCATCATCCGCGGCGTGACGCTTTCCGGCATGAAGGGATAGTATGCCCATAAGATTCGCGATTGTTGGCTGCGGCGCGGTCGCCCCATTCCACGCCGACGCGATTGGGCGGACTGATGGGGCGGTACTGGTGGCCGTTGCGTCACGCCGACCCGAGCACGCGCAGGCTTTCGCCGCGGCGCGCGGCATCGACTGGGCACATGACCTGGATGCCCTCTTGCGCCGCCCGGATATTGATGCCGTCGCGGTCTGCGCCCCCAGCGGCCTGCACGCCGAGATGGCGGTGGCCGCGATGGAAACTGGCAAGGACGTGGTGATCGAGAAGCCGCTGGCGATTACGCTGGCGCAGGCCGA
>DYHL01000001.1:8902-51032 GCA_020724185.1 Candidatus Nitrosymbiomonas sp.
CGGTCATCTCGCAGCTTCGCTTCGCGCCGGACGTGGTCGAGGTGAAGCGCGCGATCACCGACGGCCGGCTGGGACGGCTCCTGCTGGCCGACCTCTCGATGAAGTACTTCCGGTCGCAGGCGTACTACGACTCCGCGGGCTGGCGCGGCACCTGGGCCATGGACGGCGGTGGAGCGTTGATGAACCAAGGCATCCATGGGGTCGACCTCTTGCTGTGGTTGGTTGGCGCGCCCCGGACGATCTACGGGTACGCGCGCACGCTGGCCCGCCAGATCGAGGTCGAGGACACCGCGGTGGCCGTGGCCGAACTCGAAGGCGGCTGCCTGGCGACCATCACCGGCACCACGTCTGTGACACCGGGCTTCCCGCGGCGCCTGGCGCTCCATGGCGAGCGCGGTTCGATCGTGCTCGAAGAGACGCGCATCGTGAAGTGGGAGATCCAGGGTGAGCCCGAGCGGGTCACCGACGGCGCCGCGACCATCGGCGCCGCGAATGTGCCCACCGCCCTCGGATCCCAGGAGTTTGCCAGCCAGTACCAGGCGATTGTCGACAGCCTGCACGAGCACCGGCCGCCGCCGGTGGGCGGCGAGGAGGCACGCCTCGCGGTGGCCGCGGTGCTGGCCATTTACGAGTCGTCGCGGTCGGGACAGCCCGTGTCGATGTGATGTTCCATCGCGCAATCATCACCGACGAGGTTTCGCAGGATCCAGCCGACGCAATCGGGCTGGCACGGCGATTCCGTCTCGACGGCATTGAGATCCGGTCGGTCTGGGAAAAGCGGCCGCACGAACTCTCCCGTTCTGAAGTCCGCGCGCTCCGAGGCATGGCCCACACCGCGGAACTGGCGATCTGTGCCGTCGCCACACCGGTCTTCAAGTGCGAGCTGGACGACCATCGGCAGGTGCGCGAGCATCTAGAGACCCTGAAGCGCTGCCTGGACATGTGCGGCGAGATGGAGACAGGCCTCGCGCGGGTCTTCACGTTCTGGAAGCCGGGAGCGCCCGGAGCGCCAGCACTGCCCGGCGATGCGCTCGCCTGGCGCGAAGTCGCACCTGCCATCGCGGATCATCTTGCGGAGGCCGCGGATATCGCGCTGGACTTCGGCTGCCGGCTGGGTGTGGAGAACGAGCCCAGCGTGTACGGATCCACCTGTAAGAAGGTCGCAGATCTCCTGGCACGCTTGAAGCATCCGGCGCTCGGCGCGGTGTGGGATCCGGGAAACGTGCTCTACGATCCCGAGGGCGAACGGCCGTATCCCGACGGGTATGAGGCGGTGCGTCCGTACGTCCTGCACGTCCACATCAAGGACGCCCGCAGGGATCCGGAGACCGGGAGCACTGCCGCCGTGGCGCTCGGCGATGGTGAAATCCCATACCGCGCCATCTTCGGGCGGCTGCGTCAGGAGCAGTACGTCGGATTCATAGCGCTCGAGACCCACTACCGCGTCACCCGCACGTTGAGTGACGACGCGGCCCGGCTGCCCGCCGGGACGGGCTTCTCTGAAGGGGGGCTCGAGGCCAGCACTATCTGCCTCGACCGGTGGAACGCAATGCTCGAGACGCTGGACAACGGCGAGCACGCAGGAGAGCGTCCGTAGCATGTCGGATCTCGCGCTGCTGGGCGGCACCCCCACGCGGTCAAAGCCGTTCCCCACATGGCCGCAGTTCGGCCCCGAAGAAGAGCAAGCCCTTCTGGGAGCGCTGCGCAGCGGGCACTGGGGCCGCACGACCGGGCGCCTGAACGACGAGTTCGAGCGGCGGTTCGCCGCCTACCAGCAGGCCGCCCACGCCGTTACCTGCGTGAACGGCACCGTTGCGCTGGAGCTGGCGCTGCGCGCCGCTGGCGTCGCTGCCGGGGACGAGGTGATCGTTCCCGCCTACACGTTCATCGCTACGGCCAGCGCGGTGTTGCACCTGGGCGCGGTTCCGGTCTTCGTGGACATTGACGCGCACACGTACAACATCTCGGTGCAGGCCGCCGCGGGCGCGGTCTCACCTCGGACGCGAGCAATCGTGCCGGTTCACCTCGCCGGTGCCCCGGCGGACATGGACGGCATCACCTCGCTGGCCGGGACACGGGGAATCGCCATCATTGAGGACGCGGCTCAGGCCCACGGGGCCGAGTGGCGAGGAGGACGGGTCGGGGCGATCGGCGATCTCGGGACCTTCAGCTTCCAGTCCACCAAGATCCTCACCGCCGGAGAGGGCGGCGCCGTCGTCACCAACGACGGGGCCCTGGCAGAGATGGTGTGGTCCCTGCAAAACGTAGGGCGCATTCCGGGCGGGGAGTGGTACGAACACCATCGCCTGGGGTGGAACCTCCGGATGACCGAGTTTCAGGCGGCCATTTTGCTCGCACAGATGGACCGCCTCGACGACCAGATTACCCTGCGCGCCGAGAACGCCGCCCGCCTCGATGCACTGCTGCGAGAGGTTGAGGGCATCGAGCCGCTCGCCGTCCCCCCGCAGGTCACCCGGCACGCGCGCTACCTGTACGTCTTCAAGCACAGGGCCGAGGCGTTCGGAGGTCTACCAAAGTCGCGATTCATAGAGGCGCTCGTCGCCGAAGGGATTCCCGCCATGGCGGGATACCCTCCTCTGCACACGATGCCGGCGATCCGGCGGGCGTTCGAGGCCAGGGGCTTGCCCCTGCGCACGGTCCCCGAAGGCGACGGGCTGCCGCACACCGAGTGGGCCTGGGCCCACGAAGGGGTCTGGCTGCCCCAGTACGTTCTCCTGGGCACGCACGAGGATGTTGCCGACATCCAGCGGGCCGTTGTAGAGATCGCCCGCCACCACAGGGAACTCTTGTAGGAGATCCTGCCCCATGCGCGTGGGTTGTGCACGCACCCTCATCACCCCTCCACCCGGCGCTTCCCTGGCTGGCTTCGGAGCCCGGCAAGAGCGTGCCCAGGGTGTCCACGACGACCTCTACGCGCGGGCGCTCGTCCTGGAGGACTCCGGGCAGCGCATCGCCCTTGCGGTCTGCGATCTCTGCGACCTCGACGCCGGGTTCGTAGAAGAGGCCCGGCGGCGCATCCAGGAGAGGGCCGGGATTCGCGCGGCATCGGCCATGCTTGCGGCCACGCACACCCACGCCGCGCCCGCGACATTCGCACTCTACAGCCTTCCGCCCGACCCGGGGTGGCTCGATGATCTGGCCGACAGGGTGGCCGATGCAGTGGCGTCCGCAGCGCGGGACCTGGCGCCGGCGACGCTCGCCCTGGGGTTGGGCCGGGAGGACTCGGTCGCACGGAACCGGAGGCGCCCCGACGGTTCGGTTGACCCCACGGTGACCGTGCTGCGGGCCGAGCGGACCGGCGCGCCACCGGCATTCCTCCTCCACTACGCCTGTCACCCCACGGTGCTGGGACCTGACAATCTGATGGTCTCCCGTGACTACGTAGGGTTCACCGTTGACGCGGTGGAGCGCGCCACCGGCGGCTGGACCATGTTCGCCAACGGCGCGAGCGGTGATATCAACGTGGGACACTCAGCCGACCGGTCGGCGCTCGGGTTGCCCATCCCAGGCCGGACGTTCGAGCGCGCGGAGGAGCTGGGCCTGCGGCTGGCGCGCGAGGCGCACCGCGCGCACGCGCAGGCGCGGCCGATGGAAGCCGGCCTGCTTGCAGCAGGCCGGCGGCATGTCCGCCGGCATGTGGCGGTGCCGCTGCGACCCGGCCCCTCTCTTGAGGAGGCCCGCGCGGAGGTGAAGACCTGCCGCCGCCATCTGGAGGTGCTGGAGGCCGGCGGCGCCGACGAGGAGGCCGCAACCGCCGCCCGTCTGGAGCTGCTCTATGCGGGGTTGGGTCTGGAGTGGGCCGAGCAGCGCGCAGGGGCTGCAGGCGTGGGGGCCGCGGGCGCAGGGGCGGAAGGGGAGACCGCCGAGGTGCAGGCGTTCGTCATGGGCGACGTTGCTCTCGTTGGGCTTCCAGGGGAGTTCTTCGTGGAATCAGGCCTGCGCCTCCGAGATCGGTCGCCGTTCAAGCACACGGTCGTCATCGGACACGCGAACGGCGGCATCGGCTACGTCCCTCCTGCCTCGGCCTTTGCCGAGGGCGGCTACGAGACCCGCCTGGCGCCGTGGAGCAGGGTGGCGCCGGAGACCGAGGGCCTGATCCATGCCGCCGCCGCGCGCCTGCTCGACTCTCTCTACGCGAGCACGCGCTAGGGGCCCGCGCGGCGGCAGGATGGGCGTCCCGGCTGAGGAACCCCTAGACCAGGAGGGCGTGATCATGAAGATAAACCGGCTGTCCATGGCTTGGCTTTGCGTGTGCGTGGCCCTCGCCGTCTTGGCGGCGACGGTCCCGGCCACCGTGGCTCAGGAGCCCCGGGTGGTCGTCTACTCATCGGCAGGCGCGGAGATCGGCGAAGAACTCGCTGCCGCGTTCATGAAGCGCAACCCCGGAATCAAGGTCGAGTCCATCTACGCCGGCACCGGCGTAGTCTGGACGCGTGCGCGGGCTGAGGCATCCCGGCCGCAGGGCGATGTCTGCATGTGCGGCGGCAGCGAGAACTTCGACATAAACTACGACCTGCTCGAGACGTACCGGAGCAAACTCGATGCCGACATCCCCGCGGAGTACAAGGATCCCCGGGGGCCGCGCTACTATGGGATGAGCCTGCCCATACAGGTCATCATCGTCAACAGCAAGCTGGTCCAGCGCCGCGACTACCCGCGGGGCTGGAGGGACCTGGCCGATCCCAAGTGGAAGGGCAAGATCATCTGGGCCAACCCGCGGATCTCCGCCTCGGCCTACGCGCAGCTCTTCCAGTTGATCAAGATAGGCGGCTGGGACCTGGTAAAGGCAGTGCTCGCCAACGCGGTCATCACCCCCTCGTCCGGCCTGGCCTACCAGGGCGTCGCCGACGGCGAGTTTCTCCTCGGCATGACCGGCGAGGGCAACGTCTACGACCTGAGGAAGAAGGGTTACCCGGTGGACGTGATCTACCCTGCAGAGGGCACCGGGTTGCGCTTTGACGCGACCGGGTTGATCAAGGGATGCCCGAACCCCGGCTCGGCGCGCCTCTTCTACGACTTCGCCAACAGCCGCGATGCGCATCTCATCTACGTGCGGGTCGGCAGCCGCCGCAGCGTGCGGCCCGACGTGCCGACGCCGCAGGGCATGCCCCCGACCTCGAGCATCAACCTGGTCCCGTACGACGCGGTAAAGGCCGGGAAGGACCGGGGGATCAACCTCATCATCTTCGACGAGATGATGGCCAAACGGTGAAGGCGCCGTCCGCCAAGCTGGGCGTGGAGGGGGTTCGCAAGGTCTTCGGCGACGGCCCGTCTAAGGTGGTTGCCGCCGACGACGTCGGGTTCGACGTACGCGACGGCGAGCTGTTCACGCTCCTGGGACCCAGCGGCTGCGGCAAGACCACGACGCTGAGGCTGGTGGCCGGCCTGGAGCGTCCGGATGCTGGCCGGGTCGTCTTCGAGGGGGCCGACTGGACGCCGCTGCCGCCCTTCCAACGCAGTATCGGCATGGTGTTCCAGAGCTACGCGCTCTTCCCTCACATGAGCGTCTTCGAGAACGTGGCCTACGGGCTGCGGGTGCGGCGGCTCTCCCGCGCCGAGGTCGGCCAGCGCGTGAACGAGGCCCTCGAACTCGTGGGGCTGGCCGGGACCCGGGCCCGCAGGCCCGGGCAGCTCTCGGGTGGGCAGCAGCAGCGGGTCGCGCTCGCCCGGGCGCTGGTCTACCACCCCAAGCTGCTCCTGCTGGACGAGCCGCTCTCCAACCTGGACGCCAAGCTCCGCGTCTACATGCGCGGGGAGGTCAAGCGCATTCAGCGGCAGGCCGGAATCTGCGCGGTCTATGTCACGCACGATCAGGAGGAAGCGCTGTCCATCTCCGACCGCATCGCCGTTATGCAGGCCGGGCGCATCGCGCAGGTGGGCACGCCCGCGGAGATCTACGAGCAGCCCGCCTCCACCTTCGTCGCCGACTTCGTGGGCAAGGCCAACTTCCTGGAGTGCACGGTGCTGGAGCGCGACGGCGAGGCCTGCGTCATCCGTTGCCATGGCGCACGCCTCCGCGCCAGGGCGGCAACAGGCAGCCCGCCCATGCCAGCGGGGACAGAAGGACTGCTCTTCTTCCGCCCCGAGCGCGCGGTGATCTCGGCCGTCCAGGAGGGCGCCTCCGGCCTGCTGGCGCGCGTTGGGGACATCGAGTACCTGGGAAGCCTGGTCCGCTACACCCTGGACGGTGCAGGGGGCTGGACGGTGCTGGTGGACGCACCGCCCATAGGCGGCATCCGGCAGGCGGGAGAGGAAGTCTTGATCACCCTGGCCCCGGACCAGACCCAGGTTTTTCCGAAGGGCTCGCGCTGATGGCGACGCTTGCGGCTCCGAGGGTGCGGCCCCGCCGCGCCTTTGACCTCAGCACCACGGCGGTCCTCCTGCTGGTGGCGGGCATCCTGGGATTGCTGATCGTCTACCCGCTGTCGCGCGTGTTGCTGCTCAGCTTCATCAAGCCGGGCGACCCGGTCTCGCCGGCCCATCTCACGCTGGCCAACTTCTCACGGTTCTTCACAAGCGGCCTCTACCAGAAGGCCCTTGTGAACTCGCTGGTGGCCAGCGGCTTGACCGTGCTGGTGAGCCTTGTGCTGGGCATTCCACTCGCCTACATTCTGGCCCGCGTCAGGGTTCCGTTCCGGGAGGCGCTCATCTCGCTGGCTACGCTGCCGCTGATCCTCCCGCCCTTTGTGGGCGCCTACTCGTGGATCCTGCTCCTGGGCCGGCAGGGCGCGCTGACCTCCGTGATCCGGGAGGGCCTCGGGATCCATCTGCCGAGCATCATTGGGCCCTTCGGGGTGATCGTGACGATGTCGCTCTCCTACTACCCGTTCGTCCTGCTGCCGCTGCTTGGAGCCCTCTCCTCCGCGGACCCGCACGTGGAGGAGAGCGCGCTGACGATGGGCGCCTCCCCGTTGCGGCGGATCTTGACCGTCACGCTGCCGCTGGTACTGCCGACTATCGGCGCCGGCGCAATCATAGTGTTCATGCGGGCGATCGGGAACTTCGGGGTCCCGGCGCTGCTGGGCGGAGAGTTCTATGTCCTGCCCACCCTGGTCTACTTCGAGGTCGTCGGTAGCTTCAACTTGCACGGCGCCGGCGCAATCGCGCTGGTGAGCACCCTGTTTTCTATCGGCTCGCTGCTGGCGCTGCGCTACGTCACCGGAAAGGGCGGGTTCGTCACGATCACCTCCCAGGCACGCCAGGTGGCGCAGAGCAGCCAGCCGGCAGCCCGATGGCTGGGCTTTGGGTTCGCCGCCGCCGTGATCGGCATCTCGCTCCTGCCGCATCTCACCGTGCTGCTGGCGTCGTTCGCCGAACGGTGGGCGGGAACACCCCTGCCCACCGCCTACTCGTTGATCAACTACCACAAGGCGTTCACGCTCTCGACGGATGCGATACGCAACAGCCTGGTGCTGGCCGTCGGGACGACCGTGGTCTGCGTCGTCGTCGGGTCGCTGATGGCCCACACGGCGGCGCGCAAGCGGATCCCGGGCAGGTGGCTGATGGATGTCACGATCATGCTGCCGTTCGTGCTCCCGGGCATCATGGTAGGCGTGGCGATCCTCGTGGCGTTCATCGTTCCCCCCTTCGAGCTCGCGGGCACCGGCACGATCCTCCTGATCGCCTACTTCATCCGGCGCCTGCCGTACACGTTCCGGTCTGCCTACGCCTCGCTCACCCAGACCGACATCGCGCTCGAAGAGGCATCGCTGACCTGCGGCGCCAACCAGAGCACCACCTTCCGCCGGGTCACGCTCCCGTTGATCACGCCCGCCGTCGCCGCCGGGGCCACGATCACCTTCGCCACGCTGCTCGGGGAACTGACCACCACACTCCTGCTGTACTCGGCCCGGTGGAAGACGATCTCGGTCAAGATATTCGAGTTCGTAAGCTACGACCAAACAGGGCCGGCCTCGGCGCTGGGCGCCCTGCTGGTCCTCGCCGTCCTGGTGACCGTCTACGCCGCCAACCGCCTCTCGGGCAGGAACCTGACCTCGGCGCTGGGATAGGGTAGGCGTCCATGAAGGTGGAGTTCTTCCTTTCCTCATCCGCGTTCCGGCAGGCGCCAGGAGAGGTCGCGTCGTATGCCCGCGCGCACGACTACGCCGGCGTCGAGTGGTATCTCGACCTGCTGCGGTTGCCGGTCGCGCCGTCCGCCAGGACGAGGCTGTTTGACAGGATTCGGGGGGACGGCCTCGGGGCGCGCTTCCACGCGCCGGCCGCCGACGTGGAGTTGGGGCACCGCGACCCGGAGGTCGCGGGGGCGTCGCTGCGCTACCTGCTGATGTACCTGGGCTTCCTCGCCGAGGTGGCGCCGACGATCCTGACCGTCCACGTGGGCTCGCGTGCGATCCCGATGGACTTGCTGGTGTGGGAGCGCACGCTGGAGCACCTGCGCCAGGCCGCCGAGGCCGGAGGAGAGCGCGGGGTGACGGTCTGCCTGGAGAACCTCAAGGCCGGGTGGACCAGCGATCCCCACCGCCTGCTGGCCATGGCCGAGGCCGCCGGGTGCGCGATCACGTTTGACCTGGGGCATGCGAGCGCCAGCCCGTTTGTCCGCGAGGGCGGCGCGCTGGAGGCCTTCTGCGCGGTGGTCGGGCCGCGGGTGGCCAACGTGCACGTGTACGAGATCGAGACGCCCGACGGCCGGCACCTCCCCCTGGAGGAAGCGGCACGACACGGGCCCACCCTCGACGCGCTGCTGGCCGCAGGGCATAGCACCTGGGTGCTGGAGCTATCGACCCCCGAGGATCTGGAGCAGACCCGCCAGGCCCTGCGCGCCTACGAGCAGGGGTAGGCGCCGCAGGACTCCAGCCGGCAGGACCTCCCTGACCGGCGGAGAACCTAACCCTCCACACCGGAGCCATCGTTGCAGACCCTGTAGCACACCCTCCCGGAGCGCCTTATGCGAGCGACCTGGCTCAGTTCGTTCATAACCGATACGATCTACCTGGCCGTAGGAGCATGGTCCTCGCGGCTCGTGGGCTCGCCGCTGCAGCGGGCGATCGCCCGCAGCCGGTACGGCGCGCTGGCAGCCAGCTACGACGCCGATGTGATACCCCAGGAGGGCTATCTCGCGCCCATCGAAGCCGCCCTGGACCGGCTGTCGGCAGCCCCCACGGAGGCCCCAACGGATGTCCTAGACGTCAGCACTGGCACCGGGGCGGTGGTGGGCGTCCTGATGCGCAGGTTCCCTGGGTGCCGCGGCGCCGCGGTAGACCTCTCACCGGTGATGTTGGCCCGCGCTGCCCGGCATGCGCGCGAGGGCGATTGGTCCGTCCGGTTTGCCGCGGGCGACGCCGGGCGCCTTCCCTTCCGGGCAGGGAGCTTCGACCTGGTCACGGTCCAGAACGCCTTCCCGGTGCCGGCTGAACTGGTCCGGGTGGCGCGTCCAGGAGGATGGGTGGTTTTGAGCTACTCTGCAGGCGGATCGGTTCTGCCGTGGATCGTCCGCTCGCTGACCGGGCAGCTACGCGCGCTGGGCTGCCAGGAGGTGGAAACGCGCCAGGTCGGCTCGGGACGGTACTTCCTTGCGCGGCGCCCGGGCGGGACGGTTCATGTATGACCACGTCATGCGTCATCGCCGCCTACAACGAGGAGCGCACGGTGGCCTGGGTCGTCGAGGCCGTGCGCCACACGGGCGAGGTGGCCGAGATCATCGTGGTCTCGGACGGATCCACCGATGCGACCGCGGAGGAAGCGGCGGCGGCGGGCGCCGACGTCGTCATCCAGCTTCCCAGGAACCTGGGCAAGGGCGGAGCGATCCTCGCCGGCGCACGGCGTGCGTCAGGGGAGATCCTGCTCCTGCTCGACGCCGATTTGGAGAACCTCAAGCCCGAGGAGATCCGCGCGCTGGTTCATCCGGTGCAGGAGGGCCGCGCGGACATGGTGGTAGGTGTTCTGGCCGCGGACCTCGTCCAAACGGTGCTACCGTATCTCTCCGGCATCCGCGCCGTCCGGAGGATCGCGCTGCTCGACCGGCCCCACCTGGCCGGAACCCGGTTTGGGTTCGAGCGCGCGCTGACGGAACTGGCATGGCGGGAGCGGTGGAAGATCGAGAAACTGCCGTTCACCGGCGTAACCCACCTTCGAAAGGAAGAGAAGTACGGCCTGATCCGGGGATGGCACGGGAAGGTGCGCATGACGGTCGAGGTGCTGGGCCTGCGCCGGCGGCGACGCAACGGCGCCCCACGGCAGAGGACGCCCTTGCTGGCCCTGACCTGCCTGACCGTGGTGGCCGTGTACATTAGCATGGGTCTCTTCTCTGCGCCACGCGTGGTCGGCAGCGCGCTCGAGGTGCTCCCCGAGCCCGAGCAGTCCGACCGCGTGCTGGTCGTTGCCGCGCACGCCGACGACGAGCTGCTCGCAGCCGGCGGGTTGATCCAGCGGGCGCTGGCCGTGGACGCTGAGGTGTGGCTGGTCTTCGCCACAAACGGCGATGCCAACCGCCTGGCGGCGTCGCTGGGCGGCAAGCGGCTGCTGGCGCGTCCCGCCGATTTCATCGCCGAGGGCGAGGTGCGACAACAGGAGGCCCGCCGTGTGATGGGCCGGCTCGGGGTGCCGCACGGCAACGTCATCTTCCTCGGATATCCCGATCGCGGGTTGACGGCCCTGGCCAAGCACCGACGGGGGCAGGGGAAGCCCTATGTCTCGCCCTTCACGAAGGCATCTGCCTCCCCGTACCGGGATACGTTCCGCCCGCGCGCCGGGTATACGGGCACCGATCTGCTGAGCGATCTCAAGACGATCATCGGGCAGGTACGACCCACGGTGATCCTGACACATCACGAGGCAGACAAGCACGGCGACCACCGAGCGCTCAACGGGTTCGTGCGAGAAGCGATCCGGTCGCTGAAGCGGAAAGGCGAACTGCGGCACCCGCGCTTCTACACGTTCCTGGTGCATGCCTGGGATTTCCCGCGACCGCTGCGGTACGCGCCCGACGCGGCCCTGCTGCCCCCGAAATCACTCCGGGACGGCTATCGTTGGCTGCGGCTTGACCTCCAGCCCGAGGAGCTTGCCCTCAAGCACGCCGCGCTGCGCGACTATCGCAGCCAGCTGGACAGTCCGTACCTGCGCCTGCTGTTGAGCAGCTTCCTGCGCCAGAACGAGCTCTTCGCCGAAACAGAACCCTGACCCGGCGTCGTGGTGCCCCCAATCCTCCGTGGATGCCTCCAGGTGGCCGCAGCGGCCGTGCTGTGGGGAACGCTGGGCGTGGGGGTCCGCAGCCTGCTTGCCTCGGGCTTGAGCCCGCTGCAGGCCGCTGCCTGGCGGGCCAGCGGCGCGTTTGCCGTATTGCTGCTCTACTGCCTGCTTGTGAACCGCCCGGCGCTGCGGGTACGGCGCAGGGATCTCCCGCTCCTGGCCGCCTTCGGCGCGGTCAGCGTGGCCGGGTTCATGACCGTCTACTTCATGGCAATTGATCTCACCACCGTGGCGACCGCGGCGGTGCTGATGTACACCGCGCCGGCGTGGGTCGTGATCCTGGCTCGCGCGTTCTACGGCGAGGCGATGACGCCGATGAAGACCGCGGCAGTGGGGTTCACCTTCGCGGGCTGCGCGTTGGTCGTGGGGGCGTTCGGGCCCGGGGCCCTGCGCCTCTCCACTCCAGGGCTGATGGCCGGCCTGGGGGCAGGGCTTACCTACGCGCTATACAGCATCTTCGGCAAAGCCGCGCTGCGCCGGCACTCGCCGCTGACGACCGTGGTCTTCACCCTGGGGTTCGGGGCGGTCTTCCTGATAGCCGCATCCGGCGGGCTGCCCGTGGTGCGCACCGCCATCCTCCCCGTGCTCGCATACGTGGTCGCGGCCCCAACTTGCGCCGCCTACCTCTTGTACATCGCCGGACTGCGCCAGATAGAGGCCGGCCGCGCCAGCGTTGTAGCCACCCTGGAACCGGTTGTGGCTGCGCTGGCCGGCACGCTGCTTCTGCGCGAGCCCATGGCCGCCGCTCAATGGGCAGGCGCGGCGCTCGTGGTGGGAGGCGTGGTCCTGGTGCAGGGCGAGCACATACTGTTGAAGTCGGGAAGGCGCTAGCGCTTCCGGATCCTCAGGGCCGCCACGGCGATAGCGGTCCCGGCGGTCATCACGACCGCGCTGGCAACGAACGGCGCCCGCGGTCCCACCGCGTCCCACAGGATGCCGCCCAGCAGCGGGCCCAGGACTAGACCCAGGCCCTGCGCGGTCTCCGATGCGCCCATGGCCAATCCGAGCCTGCCCGGTGGAGCCATCTCGCTTACGAGGGCCAGCCACGCCGGCGCCGATAGCGCGTAGCTGGAGCCCAGCAGCATGCCGGCTACCACCATCTCGGCGAGACGGCCGCTGAACGACATCAGCCACATCCCCAGCGCCCCCAGGATCATCCCCACGGCGACGAGGCGGCGCTTGCCGATGCGGTCGGCCAGCCGGCCGGCCGGGACTGTGGCAATTGCCACCGCAAGCACGATCGCCATGAACAGCGCGCCGATGGCGTGCTCGCTGAGGCCCACCACCTGCTTGGCAAAGATGGCGGCGATGGGCACCAGCAGGCCCACCCCGAACATCTGCACGAACGCCACCAGGTAGAGCGCGAACAGAACCGGAGACATGCTGTAGCTGCCGATCAGGTTCGTCAGGCGCGGCGGGGATACCGTGGTGTGGTATCCGACGAAGGCAGCGGCATGTTCTGAGCCGTCCCTCCGGCCAGGGAAGAAGAGCGCCGCCACCAGCACCGCCAGAACCATCAGGCCGCTGGAAAGATAGAAGCCGGCCCGCACTTGACCTGTAAACCCGGCGACGAACAGGCCCAGCGCAGGGCCCACGGCCAGACCTCCCAGAAAAGCCAGGTTGAGCATGCCCATTCCGGTGGCGCGGCGGCCCGGGGTGGTCGTGTCGGCCACCGCTGCCGCGGCCGCCGGCCACAGCGCCGCGGAGCCCAGGCCGTCCACCAAACGCAGCGGCACGAAAAGGACCGGCGTCCGTAGCACCGCCATGATCAGCGGCGCCAGGGCGCTGAGCACAAGGCCGGTGATCAGCACCGGCTTGCGGCCGATCCGGTCTGTCACGCCGCCCCAGGCGGTCTTGAAGAAGGTCTCCACCAGGGCAAAGGTGGCGATCACCACTCCCACGAGCTTTACGCTGGCCCCAAGCTGCCCGGTGAGGTAGAGCGGCAGCAGGGGTATCACCGTGGCGAACCCAAGTTGAGCCAGGCCGATGATGAAGGCGATGCGGCCCGGCGCGCGCTCGTCGTTCACGCCGGCCGCTCCGGCGCCTGCGCGCGGGCTCCGGGCCAGGCGAGGCCTCGGGCGCCGGCCCGAATGGCTGCCGCGGTAGCGGCGCGGTGCTCCTCGAGGTCCGGCAGCGGCTCCAGCACTATGTCGCCGTACCGCCGGCGCAGCGCGGCCGCGGTCAGCTCGTCGGCCAGCCATGGGTTCTTGGGCAGCAGCGGGCCGTGCAGGTAGGTGCCGTAGACCGACTTCCAGACCGCGCCTTCTTTGCGGTCCGCTCCGTTGTTACCGGACCCGACGATCGCCGTTCCGATGGGACGCGCCTTGGGCCCGAGGTAGGTGCGCCCTCCGTGGTTCTCAAAGCCCACCAGGATGCGGCCGGCGCCGGTCTCTTTGACCACGATGTTACCGATGATCCGGCGGCTCCCCGGCCCTGGGTGCACGGTGTGCAGGTCGAGCAACCCCAGCCCAATCAGGTCCGGGCCACCCGCGGGTCTGTAGTAGTGGCCCAGCAACTGGTAGCCGCCGCAGACCGCCAGGACCGCGGCGCCCGCCTGCGCGGCCTCGCGCAGCGCCGGCCCCTTGACGCCACAGAGATCCGGCGCGGCCAACCGCTGCTGGCGGTCCTCGCCGCCGCCTATGAAGAAGAGATCGCTGGCATCGGGATCCACCGGATCGTCCAGGCGCGCCTCGATCACGCGCACCGCGATGCCGCGCCACTGCGCGCGCCTGGCCAGCGTGGTGACGTTGCCGCGATCTCCGTAGAGATTCAACAGGTCCGGGTACAGGTGGCAGATGCGGAGTTCCATGTCCTACTCCTTCCAAAACCCGCGCACCGCTCCCCGGCGAGTAAGTGTCGCACGCAGGTGCAGCATCGCCGTGTATGTGGGCAGAATGTAGAGGCGCTCGCCCTCTCGCAGCAGCCGGCGCGCGCGGTCAAGCGCCGTATCTCCCTCGTGCTCCACGCTGACCCGCTCCGCGCTCAGGCCCGCGTACTTGAGGCGCAGCGCCATGTCCTCGGCACGCAACCCGGTGACCACCACCGCGCGGGCGCTGTCGCGCAGCATCTCGAAGTCCACGTCCCACAGCCACGATATGTCCCGCCCGTCGGCGATCAGGTCGTTGATGGCAATGAGCACCACCGGGGAAGCCTCCGCCAGCAGGACGGTACGCAGCACCTCGTTGAACCCGGCAGGGTTCTTGGCAAGCAGCATGAGCGCCTCGCACCCGCCGAGGTCCACGCGCTCGCCCCGCCCAAACGCCGGCGCGGTGGCAGCTATACCGCTTGCCACGGTCGCCGGGGCGATGCCAAGGGCCAGTGCCGCGGCCGCGGCTGCCGTGACGTCGTAGACGTTGTAGAGCCCTGGCAGCACCGTGCTCACGGGAATCGCGCTGCCGTCCGCGACGAGCGTGGCGCTGGAGCCGTCCGCGCCGCGCAGGCGCACCTCGCGCGCGCACACCTGTGGCGTCGCCCGCGCCGCGCCACACCCCGGACAGCGGTAGTGTCCCATGTGCCCCAGGGTGACCAGGGTGTACTCGTAGGGGCGCCCGCAACGGTAGCAGTAGCGCGCGTCGGCTGCGTGCTCCAGGGCACGGCCCTCACCGTGCGGGGCCTCCTCGAGGCCGAACGCGCGAACCGGGCCCGCGTGGTCACGGCAGAGGTCGGCCACCATCGGGTCGTCGGCGTTGTAGACGAGGGTGCTCTCGGACGGCAGCGCGGCCAGCGCGCGCCGCCACCGTTCGGCGATCAGATCTATCTCGCCGTACCTGTCGAGTTGGTCACGGAAGAGGTTGAGCAGTACGACCACGCATGGCCGCGTTGCCTCGACCGCGGCAGGGAGGGTCGCCTCATCCACCTCAAAGAGCCCCACCTCGCCGCGCATCCGACCGCGCAGCGTCGCACCCCTGGCAAGCGCGGTAGCGATGCCCGAGAGCAGGTTGGCGCCGGCGCGGTTGTGCACAACCGCAAGCCCGGCGGCCTCCAGGATTCCAGCCAGAGACCGAGCAGTGGTCGTTTTTCCGTTGGTGCCCGAGATCAGCACCACACCGCGTGCCAGTCGCGACGAGAGGCCGGCAACCAGACCTGGCGATATCACCGTGGCGATCCGGCCGGGCAGCGTGGTCCCGCCCCCCATCCGCGTCAGGCGGCTCAGTGATGCGGCGAGTCGGGCGGCGGCGATTGCCGCGGCGTCACGCATGCGGCCCCAGGCCGGCGACGGCCCGATCGGTGCCGCTGGCCCCAGTTATGCTTCTGAGACTAGAAGCGGCGGGCACCCAGGTAGCGCGGGCCGTAGTAACGGTGCCCCATCGGCGTGATGGCGACGCCACCGGCTCCCGAGGAAGAATGGACGAACCGGCCATCGCCCAGGTAGACGCCGGCATGTGACGGCCCAGGCCGCAGTGTCTGGAAGAAAACGATGTCACCGGTCTGAATCTGATCACGCGGCACCGGCACCCCGGCTTTGAACATCGAGAACGTGGTGCGCGGCAGCGCAACCCCGTTCCGTCCAAACACATAGTACAGGAACCCCGAGCAGTCGAAGCCCGAGGGGCTGATGCCTCCCCATCGGTACCGGACGCCCACGTGGCGAGTGGCGAGCGCGGGCAGCGCCGTGGCCCAGCGCTGCCCGCGCGATGGCAGCGCTGCCAGACGCGCAGGGCGCGCTGCGGTGGGGACCGCGGGCACCTTGAGCCGCTGCCCGATCTGAAGTGTGGCCTCGAGCGCGATGCCGTTCATCGCCGCCAGACGCTCGGCGGTCGTCAGGTGGCGCCTGGCCAGACCCCACAGCGTGTCGCCTGCCTGGACACGGTAGACCAAAACGGCGGGCGGCTGCACGGTGGCGCCCGGCTGGGCCCGACGCGCACCCTTCGCCGCTGCTGCCGGGGCGGCGGCGGTCACGATCACTATCATGGCGACGGCCGATATGGCCGCCCGGACACAGCGCACGCACGCCTCCCCCTGGGCAGTTGCGGCCCTCCCGATGAAGCCCTGCCTCTCTTCGCCTGGCAGGCGCGCCTTCCTCCCCGGGTCAGGCATGCGCATCACATCGCACGCAACCGCTGGACGCGGTCTTCGACCGGAGGATGCGTGTTGAACAGACCGTTGGCCCACCCGCCCCACTCGCGCAGCGGGTTGATGATGTAGAGGTGCGCGGTGGCCTTGTTGGCCGCCTCCAGGGGTTCAGGATCAGCGCTGATCTTCTCCAGCGCGCCGGCCAGGCCCTCGGGATAGCGCGTCAACATCGCGCCCGAGGCATCGGCCAGGTACTCGCGGCGGCGCGAGAGCGCCAGGCGCATCAACTGGGCAAGCAGCGGCGCGAGCACCGCCAGCACGATGCCCGCCAGGACGAGCGCTCCCTGGGCACTCCCGCCTCCCCGGCTGCCGCGGCGGCGGCCCCAGCGCATGCTGCGGAGCAGCCAGTCGCTCATTAATGCCACCATACCAACCAGGACCGCGGCGATCGTTGCCAGCCGGATGTCGTAGTTCTGGACGTGCGCCATCTCGTGCGCCAGCACGCCCTCCAGCTCGAGCCGGTCGAGCTTGTCGAGCAGGCCGGTGGTGACCACGATCACGGCGTGTTGGGGATCACGGCCCGTGGCGAAGGCGTTGGGCGCGGAGTCCTCGATCAGGTACAGTCGCGGGACAGGGACGCCCGCGGCGATGGCGAGGCCTTCGGTGGCGTTGTACAGGTACTGGTACAGTTCGCGCGGCGCCTCCCGGGCGCCGCTGATGGAGAGCACTATCCGGTCGCTGTAGTAGTAGCTGCCCCAGGCGCCCGCGACGGCCAGGACCGCTGCCACCGCGGCGCCCGCGTACCCAAACCCGGTCAGCTCCCCGAACAGGTATCCAAGCGCCACCACGACCAGGACAAAGCCCGCAAAGAGCAGCCAGGTCCGGCGGAGGTTCCCCTCTATGGCCTCGTACATTCTGGCCCTATCGCGGGCGCAGCCCGGCGCGCGCCGCCTAGAATGCCACCTTGACCGGCTGGCGCGCCGCTTCCTCCATCTCGAAGTACTCGCGCGGACCGAAGCCCAACGGGCCGGCGAGGAGCACGGCGGGAAACGCCTGGCGGGTGTTGCTGTACCGCAGCACGGTGTCGTTGTAGAACTGGCGGGAGAAGGCGATCTTACTCTCCGTGCCGCTCAGCTCCTCTTGAAGCTGCATGAAGTTCTCGCTGGCGCGGAGCTGCGGGTAGTTCTCGGCGACCGCGAAGAGGCTGCGCAGGGCCTGGGTCAACATGTTCTCCGCCTGCCCCTGCTCCCCCACGTTTCCCGCGGCGATGGCCCGGGAACGCGCCTCGGTCACGCGCTCGAACACCTCGCGCTCGTGGGTCGCGTACCCTTTCACGGCCTCCACCAGGTTGGGGATCAGATCGTAGCGCCGGCGGAGCTGCACGTCAATCTGAGACCAGGCGTTGTCAATCCGGTTGCGGAAGACCACCAGCCGGTTGTAGAGCAACACGACATACAGCGCGAGCAGTACCAGAATCCCGACGACGTATATCACGCGCCCACCTCCATGCCGGCCGCTGCGGGGCCGTTGTGCGAAAGGGCTTCGGCGCGCCGGCCCGAATCCCCTATCGTGTGCCGCCCCCTGTCGGCGGCGGCCGACTGCTCACTATCAGGAGGGATCCCATGCGAGCACTCTCGATCGCAGCAATCGCCGCCGCCATTGTTGTGGCACAGGCGCCGGCCTTCTCGCAGGTATCGCTGCTGTTCCCACATGGCGTGGCCTCTGGGGACGTCCGCGAGACGTCTGCCGTGCTGTGGACACGCCCCAGCCGGAGCGCTCCGGTCACCGTTGAGGTGTCGGCGGATCCGCAGTTCGGATCGCTCGTCTTCCAGCGCACCGTGACGCCGAACCCAGAGCGGGACCTCACCGTGAAGGTCCTGGCATCAGGGCTAGCACCGGCCACCCGGTACCAGTACCGCTTCCGTGTCGGACGCGGATCCTACTCTCAGCAAGGGGCCTTCGTAACCCCTCCGGCAGCGGACGCCTCTGCCGACCTGACCTTTGCGTACTCGGCGTGTTCCGACGGCGGGCACGTGGGCGGTGCCCCGGCGCTCTCGATGGGCCTGCTGGACGCCGTGGTCGCCGAGCGGCCCGACTTCTTCGCCCACCTGGGCGACAACATGTACCCGGACTCGTCACTCGTGCCGAATCCCATCTTCACGCTGGAGGCCTACCGCGGGAAGTACAAGGAGATCCGGTCCATCGCCACGTTCCGCAACTTCATGGCCAGCACCTCAATGATCACCACCTGGGACGATCATGAGGTCGAGAACGACTACGACCGGGAGACGGTGGACGCCCGGAGATGGGCGGAAGGGCACCGTGCGTTCATGGAGTACTCGCCGATCGCCGAGCAGCCCGGTGGCCGGATCTATCGCAAGTTCCGCTGGGGGCGCGACGTCGAGCTGTTCGTGCTCGACGGGCGGTCTTACCGGAGCCGGCACGTGAGCAAGACCGCGGCCTGCGACAACCCGCCTGGCGGACGGGTGCCCGACCTGGCGCCGACGCTGCCGGCTCCGATCCGGGCGGCCTTCGCCCCCCTCGTCCCCCAGATGCGCCTGCCTGTACCCTCTGGATGCCTGGAGGCACTCACCGATCCCAACCGCACGATGCTGGGGCTCAGCCAGAAGCTCTGGCTGAAGCGCGAGCTGGCCCGCAGCACCGCCACCTGGAAGCTGATCTTGAACCAGACGCCAATCCAAGAGTTCTTTGCCAACCCCTATGACAGGTGGGAGGGCTACGCGGCCGAACGCGCGGAGATTCTCACTTTCATCCGCGCCAGCGGTATCAAGAACGTGGTGTGGCTCACCGGCGACACCCACGCGACGCTCGTCAACGACGTGCGCCTGTCCACTTTCACCCCGCCGTTCGAGACCACCGGCATGAAGGAAGTCGTGACCGGCCCCATCGCTGCTACGGTCTTTGCCGAGTCGGTCGCGGGCGTAGCCGGGCGGGCGGTCGTTCCTGCGCTGCTGGCGTTCCTGACCGCCCCAGTCCCGCAGGGCGTTGGCATGAGCTGCGCGGTCATGGACCGCTACACCTACGCCAAGGTGGAAGTAAACAGCCGGGCGCGCACGGTCACCATCACGCCGAAGGACGCGGCAGGACGCTCGATCTGCCGGGCTCCGCTTGTGATCACGGCGGCGCCCTAGGGAGTTTGTTATAATGACGGAGCAGGGGCGCCGAGTGGCGCCCCCTGCGGAAGGGGGAGCTCGGCGTGCGGCTCATGAGAGTTCGGCGGGTCGCCCTCGACCAGCAGAACAACCCCCTTGTGCTGCTGGTTGACCAGGAAGAGACGATCGCGCTGCCCATCTGGATCGGCCAGGCAGAAGCGATGGCGATCGCCATGCGTCTCCAGAACGTCCAGCCGCCCCGCCCTATGACGCACGATCTGCTCTCAACGGTGCTCGAGCAGCTCTCCGCAACGGTGACGCGCGTCGTCGTAAGCGACGTTCGCGATGCCACCTACTTCGCCGAGATCCACCTGGCGCGCGACGGCCAGGCGCTGGTAGTTGACTCCCGCCCCAGCGACGCCATCGCGATCGCCCTACGAACGGACGCCCCGATCTTCATCGAGGAGAAGGTGGCGTTGCAGGGCATCCCGCTGCGGAAGTCCACGGAGGGAGGGGAACATCCGGAGGCGCTGAGCGACGAGATGGATCCTCAAGAGTTCCGGAAGTTCCTCGAACGGGTCAAGCCCGGAGACTTCAAGGGCCCGGTGCACTAGACACCGGTACCCGACCGCGCCGGCAGTCTCAGCTTCGCGGCCGAGGCCGCGTCAACCCACCAGGTCACCCCTCCGTTGATAGGGCGGACACCAGCCGCCGGGCACCGCTGCGGCGCAGGCGACCCAACGAGCACGGTGCGCAGGGCAGAGGCCCTCTCTGCTCCAGAGACCAGGAACCAGACCATTCGCGCGCGGTTGATCACGGGCAAGGTGAGCGTCAACCGTCGCAAGGGTTTGACCGGCGCCCGAACCGCCATCACCCATCGTTCCTTCTCCACGACTGCCCGAGAACCAGGGAAAAGGGAAGCGGTGTGCCCGTCACTCCCCATCCCCAACAGCACCAGATCGAAGCGCGGCCAGGGCCCGGAGAAGTGCGCCCGCAGGGTCTCTGCATAGGCCTCCGCGGCGTCTTCCGGATCAGGGAGATCGGTGGGCATTGGGTGGACGTTCTGCGGCGGGACTGGCACACGGTCCAGCAGCGCCTCCCGCGCAAGGCGGTAGTTACTGCGCGGATCGTCCGCAGGCACGTAGCGCTCGTCGCCCCAGAAGAAGTGCACCCGGTCCCAGGGTATGTCGTCCCGGAAGTCGGTAGCCAGAGCGCGGTACAGTTCGCGCGGCGTCCTGCCGCCAGAGAGGACAATGGAGCAGCAGGGGCGGACCGCCAAGGCAGACGCGATCCTGTCGCGCAACTCGCGGGCCGCCGCGCGGCTGAGGGACGCCACGTCCGGGAATGGACGCACGGCAGGAGTCAGCTGGGCAGCCACCGCACCCGCACGACCCGGCGGCCGCGCTGCCGCAGGGCCTGCAGATCGCCCAGGGCCTGGGCCCTGATCAACTCACCGAAGGTGTACTCCACCTCCGGTACCTGCAGGTCTTCCTCTGGGTCGTCAACGATCTGCACGAAGGCCCCGGTGTCCGGCCCGCCCTTGTGCAACTGCCCGGTTGAATGCAGGAAGCGAGGGCCGTACCCCAGGGTAGTGGCCACGCCCCACCGGTCTCGGACGGCGCGTCGTAGCTCCTGCAGGGCCGTGGTAGTGGCTTCATCCGGCGCCAGGAACGTCTGCAGCCCCAGGTAGTCGCCCGGACGCAACTGCGCCGCCCACACGTTGATAGCGCCGGCCAACGCCCCTGGGCTGAAGGCCGGAGATTCCTCGGTGACGGCCTGCGCCCGCACCATGGCCTCCCTGGCCAGATCCTTGGCCAGTTGCACGTCGGGCTGATTGAACGGATGGATGCCCAGAATCGCCCCGGCCGCGGCCACCGCCACCTCCCACCTGAAGAACTCGGCCCCAAGGTCGGCCATATCTGCCAGGTGTAGGCGGGCGACGGGATGGCCGGCAGCTTCGAGCGCGCCGACCAGGACGTCCAGATCGCGCGCCTCGTCACCATCGAGGCGCAGGTAGACGAAGACCCGATCAGGGCCGTACTGCTCCGGTCGGCCCAGCGGTTCGTCCACCACCGGGACGACACCCTTCCCATCCTTGCCGGTGCTCTCGGCGATGAGTTGCTCGATCCAGGCCGGCAGGCCTGCCAGCGATGGCGAAGCCAGGAAGGTTACCTTGTCGCGCCCGGCCAACGCCAGTTCGCCGAGCGCGGCTCCCAGAACCAGGCCCGGACTGACTGGCTCGGGCACCGTGGGCCCGCACTCCGCGGCCATCCCCTGTGCCCGGTCGAGCAACCGGCGCACATCTACGCCGATCAGCGCCGCGGGCACCAGCCCGAACACGGAGAGCGCGGAGTACCGCCCGCCCACGTCGGTCGGGCCCAGGAAGGTGCGCCGAAATGCGCGCTCCCGGGCCAGCTCCTCCAGGGGCGTCCCCGGATCGGTGATGGCAACGAACCTATCGCCAGGCCGCGCCTCCGTCTGGCTGACGCGGCGCCAGAAGTACCTAAAGAGCGAGAGCGTCTCGGTCGTGGTCCCAGACTTGCTGGAGACCACGAAGAGCGTCCGCTCGAGGTCAATCTGCGACTCGATCCAGCGAACGGCCGCCGGGTGGGTGCTGTCGAGGACGACCAACCCGGGAGCGCCGGCCGCCGGAGCGAACGTGTGCTGGAACACTTCGGGGGCCATGCTCGATCCGCCCATCCCCAGCAGCACGACGTGGCGCGTGCCGGCCTCTGCCACCTCGCGCGCAAAGTCCGCCAGGTCGTCGAGCCTCTCGCGCACCGCCTCGGGAAGGGCGAGCCATCCCAGGCGGTCGGCCAGCTCGGGCACAGGCCCGCCTGAGGCCCCGGCCGACCACAGGGTCGGATCACGGGCCCACAGCCGCCGTGAGAATTCCGCTTCCTGCCAGGCCCGCAGCCGGTCCTCGACGCGGTCTTGATACCCTGCGAGCCACGGGCGGTGATCGCCCATCTGCCTTACCGCGCCTCGCTTGAGCGTGCACCCTGCGCCGGATGCGGGCACACAGCGCAGGAGGCGTCGCACGGCTCCACGTGGATCGTCACGTCCACGCCTGGCAACTCCTCCTCCAGGTGGTGCTCGAGGTCATCGCAGATCAAGTGCGCCTGGCCGACCGAGAGCGACCTGTGCAGCACCAGGTGTACGTCGAGGAACCGGTCGGCGCCGGCCTGACGGGTGCGCAACGCGTGGTACTCAACGATTTCCCCACGGTGTGCGTTGAGTACCGTCCGGATCTTGGCCTCTTCTTCCGGAGGGAACCGGGCATCCATCTGGCCACTGATTGAGCGCCGGAACAGCACCAGCCCCATCCAGCCGATGTTGGCGCCTACGACTATGGCTGCGATCGCGTCCAGAGGCATCCAGCCGGTGGCGGCCACGAGGCCCAGCCCGGCGAAGACGCCCACGGAGGTGATGACGTCCGACAGGAGGTGCCTGGCCGACGCCTCGAGGGCGATTGACCGCCCGGCGCGCGATACACGCAGCAGGTAGAGCGCGACGGCCAGGTTCAAGACAGTGCCGGCCGCCAGCAGATAGAGGCCAACAGATATGTGGACCAGTGGTTGCGGGTTGAGCAGCCGGTTGGCCGCGGTCAGCACGATCCAGCCGCCGGCCGCCGCAATCATCGCCCCCTCGGTGGCGCTGCTCACGTACTCGGCCTTGGCGTGGCCGTACTGATGGCTATCGTCTGGGGGGCGAACCGCGACCAGCAGGCTCACCAGCGCGATGTTGGCCGCCAGAATGTTGACCACCGACTCCGCGGCGTCGGAGAGCAGCGCCACCGACCCGGTGACAGTGTAGGCGGC
Organism: Candidatus Nitrosymbiomonas sp.; assembly: GCA_020724185.1. GTDB lineage: Bacteria > Sysuimicrobiota > Sysuimicrobiia > Sysuimicrobiales > Humicultoraceae > VGFA01. The sequence goes on from DYHL01000001.1 coordinate 32,076, forward strand.
CACCTTGAGCCCGAGGATCGCCACGCCGGCTGCCAGCGAGATGCCGGCTGCGCGAATCTTGCTTGAACCGGTTGTCCCCTCAGGTGTTAGCATCAATCCCCCAGACGGAACTTCGGCCCTATCTTACCTGCCGGAACTCGCAGGCACCAGAGGAGGATCAGGCCGCGGGGCGAAGACAGCGGCGACCACGCTTCACCGACGAGGTGCTGTATGCGCCGCCTGCTGCTCGTACTGCTGGTGCTGATCCTGGTCGTGGCCGCCATCGCCGGTGGAGCCGGCGTCTACGTGGCACGGCGTCCGTTCCCCCAGATCTCTGGAACTATGCGTGTCGCCGGTCTGAGCGATCCCGTGGAGGTCGTGCGCGACCGGTGGGGAATCCCGCACCTCTTCGCGCGTTCCTCCCGCGCCCTGTTCTTCGCGCAGGGCTTCGTGCACGCGCAAGACCGCCTCTGGCAGATGGAGCTCAACCGCCGCACCGCCTCCGGCCGGCTGTCCGAGATCTTTGGCGAGGCGGCGCTGCCGACCGACCGGTTCCTGCGCACGATCGGCCTGCGGCGCGTAGCCGAGACGCACCTGGGCGCCGTCAGCCCGCAGACGAAACAGAACCTGGACGCCTACTCCGCCGGGGTGAACGCCTTCATAGCGGGCGCGCGCGGCCGGCTTCCCATCGAGTTTGCGCTGCTGCGCTTCACCCCTGAGCCCTGGACCCCCACCGACAGTCTGGCCTACGGCAAGTTGATGGCGTGGGTGCTGGGTGGCGACTGGCGGGTGGAGATACTGCGCCAGCAGCTCCTCGAGCGGTTCGGCGACGGCGCGCTGGAACGGCTGCTGCCTGGGTACCCGGCCGACGCGCCGGTAATCACCGGCGGGTGGCACCTGCCGGGACTGGGCCTGCGCGGCCTGCCCGGCATTGGCAGCAACAACTGGACCGTTGCCGGGAACCGCACGGACACCGGCCGGCCGCTGCTGGCCAACGATCCGCACCTGGAATCCCAGATGCCCTCGATCTGGTACCTGATGCACCTGAACGGCGGGCCCTACGACGTCGTCGGGGCCACCTTTCCGGGCGTGCCCGGCGTCATCATCGGGCACAACCGCGACATCGCGTGGGGCGTGACCAACGCCAACCCCGACGTGCAGGATCTCTACGTCGAGCGATTCCACCCCGAGGATCCGGCGCGCTACCTCTACAAGGGAACGTGGCTTCCCGCGACGGTCGTTCGCGAGATGATCAAGGTCAAGGGTCAGACCGAGCCGGTAGTTGAGATCGTGCGCGTCACGCGCCACGGCCCTATCCTAAACAATGTCGTGCGCGGGCTGCACGCGCCGCTGGCGCTGCGGTGGACGGCGCTGGACTCGAGTACCATTATCGAGTCGGTGGACGGCATCAACCGCGCGTCCACCTGGGCGGAGTTCCGCCAGGCGCTGCGCGCGTGGGACGCGCCGTCCCAGAACTTCGTCTTCGCCCACCGCAACGGCGAGATCGGCTACCAGATGCCAGGGCGCATCCCGGTGCGGGCCAAGGGGACAGGGGCGTTGCCGGTGCCGGGATGGACCGGTGAGCACGAGTGGGTCGGGTGGCTGCCGTTCGAGGCGCTCCCCAGCGCCCACCGCCGCGACGGGTTCATGGTTACCGCCAACAACCGCATCGCGCCGCAGGGCTATCCGCACTTCCTGAGCCGTGATTGGGACGTGGGGTACCGCGCGCGGCGCATCACCGCGCTCCTCTCCGAGGGCACCCAGTCGGTCCAGACCTATCAGCGCATCCACAGCGACGTGACCTCGCTCCCGGGCAGGGCCATGATCGAGGCGCTACGGCCGGTGCGGATCCTCGACCCGGCGCTCCAGCCGCTCTTTGCCGAACTGCTCCAGTGGGACGGCGTGCTGTCTGCTTCCAGCCGGCCTGCCGCCGTGTACGAGGCGCTCCTGGACGCCCTGATCCGGGAGGTGTTTCGGACGCCGCTCGACGAGGCGGTCTTCGCCCGCTACCTGCGTCAGTACGAGGGGGCGGTGCAGACGCTGCTCGCGTTGCTGCGCGATCCGGCATCCGGTTGGTGGCGGGGCAGCCGCGACCGTCTGGTGGAGACCGCCCTGCGCGATGCGGTGCGGACGTTGGAGGCGCAACTCGGACCCAACCGCGACAAGTGGCGGTGGGGAAGGCTGCACCAGACGACTTTCGTCCATCCCATAGGGCGGATCAAGGCTCTGGCCTGGATCTTCAACACAACGACCCCGGAGGTGGGCGGCGACGCCTTCACCGTAAACAACGGCGCCTTCAATCCGGAGGAACCATTCAAGCAGTTGGTCGTGGCCTCGTACCGACAGATCCTGGACACCGCGGACTGGGACCGGTCGCTGGTCATCCACACCACAGGGCAGAGTGGCCTGCCGTTCCACCGGCACTACCGCGACTTCGCGGTGCTCTGGGCGCGGGGAGAGTACGTGCCGCTGCTGTTCTCGCGGCCCCGGATCGAGGAGGTTGCGGCCGGGCGACTGGTGCTGACGCCAAGGTAAAGCGTACCTGACGATCGCTGGACGCGTCCGAAAGGAGGGCCTGCCATTCCCGACGAAGTCCATACGGCAAGTCACCTTAGAGCAGGAAGGTGACCCCCTCAATGACCCCACCCTCTATGTCCGCAACCAGTCGCAAGCCACGTCTTACCCGTGCCGCCGTGTTGGGTGCGGGCGTCATGGGCAGCACAATCGCCGCGCACCTGGCCAACGTCGGCGTGCCCACGGTTCTGTTGGACATCGTGCCGAAGGAACTCACCGACGACGAGCGCCGGAAGGGCCTGGCGCTTGATTCCCCCGAGGTACGCAACCGGTTCGCCCGCGCCGGGCTGGAGCGCGCGGTCAAGGCTTCGCCGGCCGCGTTCTACACCCCGGATCGGGCCGCCCTGGTCACCACCGGCAACTTCGAGGACCACCTGGACCTGATCCGCGACGCGGACTGGGTCATCGAGGTGGTGGTGGAAGACCTGGCCATCAAGCGCGACCTGCTGGCCCGGGTCGAGGCCCGCTGGCGGCCCGGCATGATCGTCAGCACCAATACCAGCGGCCTGCCCGTCGCCGCGGTGGCCCAGCAGTCGGGCGAGGCGTTCCGCGCCCACTTCCTGGGAACGCACTTCTTCAACCCGCCGCGGTACATGAAACTGCTGGAGCTCATCCCCACCCCCCACACGCACGCGTGGGTGACCGAAGCGGTTGCCGGCTGGGGAGAGCGGCTGCTGGGCAAGGGGGTCGTCTACGCGAAGGACACGCCCAACTTCATAGCCAACCGCATCGGGACGTACGGGATGTTCAAGGCGATCCACCTGATGGTTGACCTCGGCCTCGAGATTGACGAGGTGGACGAGCTGACCGGCCCGATCCTGGGCCGCCCCAGGAGCGCGACCTTCCGGACCGGCGACCTGGTGGGCCTGGACACGCTCCTGCACGTGGCCTCCAACTCGCACCGCAACCTGCCCGATGACGAGGAGCGCGGGATCTACGTGCCCCCGGCGATCCTCACCGAGATGGCCAAGCGCGGTTGGCTGGGAGAGAAGACCGGCGGCGGGTTCTACAAGCGGCAGGACGGGGAGATCCTCACCCTCGACTACAAGACCTTCGAGTACCGCCCGCGCAAGCGGTTGTCCACCGGGGCGCTGGAGGCGGCAAAGACGATCGCCGAGCCGGAGAAGCGGGTGGCGGCGCTGCTCGCAATGAACGACAAGTACGGCGAGTTTCTGCGCCGGCTCACGGGAGCGGTGCTTGTTTACGCCGCCCGCCGCATTCCCGAGATCAGCGACGACATTGTCAACGTGGACCGCGCCCTGCGCTGGGGGTTCGGCTGGGATCATGGACCGTTCGAGCAGTGGGATGCCCTCGCCTCCATCGGGGCCGCAGACCGGCTGCTGCCGCCGGGCGAGGAGATGCCGGAAGCCCTGCGCCAGGTCCGCGAGCGTGGGGCCGGGGCGTGGTACCGCGACGGGGCAGATGGGCGGACCTACTTCGATGTCCAATCGGCGACCTACCGGCCGGAGCCCGGGCTGGAAGGCCGCATCTTGCTCCCGTACCTCAAGTCGAGCGGACGCACCGTGGAAGGGAACGCGGGCGCAAGTCTGATAGACCTGGGCGACGGCGTCGCCTGCCTGGAGTTCCACTCCAAGATGAACGCCATCGGCGAGGACATCCTGGTCATGACCCGCCGGGCACTGGAGCGGGTCAGGTCCGACTTCGACGCCCTGGTCATCGGCAACCAGGGATCGGACTTCTGCGTGGGCGCCAACCTGATGCTCATCCTCATGGAGGCCCAAGAGGGCAACTGGGAGGATCTGGACCTCGTGGTCCGGCAGTTCCAGGGCGCCACCATGGAACTGCGACGCTCGGTGGCGCCGGTTGTCGCTGCTCCGTTTGGCCGCACCCTGGGCGGAGGCGTGGAGTTCTGCCTGGGCTGCACGCACATACAGGCCGCGGCAGAGACCTACATGGGCCTGGTCGAGGCCGGGGTCGGCCTCATCCCGGCAGGTGGCGGCACGATGGAGATGACCAAGCGGGTGGCGGCGGCGGCGCCGGAAGACCCCTCCGCCGACCTGCTCCCGCTCCTCCGGCGGGCGTTTGAGACCATAGCCATGGCGAAGGTGTCCATCTCGGGCGAGGACGCCCGGCGATTGGGCTTCCTGCGTCCCTCCGACGGGGTCACGGTCAACGGCGACCTGCTGCTCTCCGATGCCAAGGCCGCGGCCCTGTCGCTCGTGCGCGGCAACTACCGGCCGCCGCAGCCCGGGCTGATCCGTGTAATCGGCTCGCGCGGTTTCGCGGCGATCGAGTCCTTGCTCTACATAATGCGCACCGCCGGCTACATCACCGAGCACGACATCGTGGTGTCCAGGAAGCTGGGATACATCATGTGCGGTGGGGATGTGTCGGAGGGCACCCGCGTATCCGAGGAGTACCTGCTGGACCTCGAGCGCGAGGCGTTCCTGAGTCTGCTCGGAATGCCGGCAACCCTGGACCGCATCCGGCACATGCTGCAGACCGGAAAGCCGCTGCGCAACTAGCGGCGGGTTCTGCCGGCGCTACAGGCGTCGGCTCAAGAAGGGAGCCTTGCTATGAGAGAAGCAGTCATCGTCTCGTCCGTGCGCACCGCGATCGGCAAGGCGCCGCGCGGGGCGCTGAAAGACACCCGGCCCGACGAGCTGGCCGCCATTGCTGTCCAGGAGGCGGTACGGCGGGTTGCGGGGCTCGACCCCCTGGAGGTTGAGGACTGCATCCTTGGCTGCGCTTTCCCCGAAGCGGAGCAGGGGATGAACGTGGCAAGGGTGGTGGCGCTGCGCGCCGGTCTGCCCATCACCACCTCCGGGATGACCATCAACCGGTACTGTTCATCTGGACTGCAGGCGATCGCCATCGCCGCCCACCAGATCATGACCGGGCAGCACGAGGTGGTGGTGGCCGGCGGCACCGAGAGCATGAGCATGGTGCCGATGACCGGGAACAAGTACGCTCCGAATCCCCACTTCGCGGAGCACTGGCCGGAGGTCTACCTGTCCATGGGCCTGACCGCGGAGATCGTGGCCGAGCGCTACGGCGTCTCCCGGGAGGATCAGGATCAGCTCGCCCTGCGCAGCCACATGAACGCGGCCGCCGCCCAGCAGGCGGGCAGGTTCGCCGAGGAGATCGTGCCGGTCGCCACCACGCGGTGGACCGCGGAGGACGGCCGGCCGCGCAGAGAGGAGATCAACCTGACGGCGGATGAGGGGGTTCGTGCCGACACATCCCTGGCTGCCCTGGCCAAGCTCAAACCGGCCTTCTCAACCAAGGGAACGATCACCGCGGGCAACTCCTCGCAGACCAGCGACGGCGCCGCCGCGGCGGTGGTCATGTCCGCCGGGCGTGCCAGGCGGCTCAAGGTGAAGCCGCTGGGCGTCTTCCGCTCGTTTGCGGTGGCCGGGGTGGCGCCCGAGGAGATGGGCATCGGCCCGGTCAAGGCCATCCCAAAGGCCCTGGCCCTGGCCGGGCTCAAGCTGGACGACATTGGTGTGATCGAGCTGAACGAGGCCTTTGCGGCGCAGGGGGCCGCGGTGATCCGGCAGGCAGGGCTGGACCCGGACCGGGTCAACGTCAACGGCGGCGCCATCGCGTTGGGCCACCCGCTGGGCTGCACAGGCGCCAAGCTGACAGCGACCGTGTTGCACGAGATGCGCCGGCGGGGGGCGCGCTACGGAATGGTGACGATGTGCATCGGCGGCGGTATGGGCGCAGCTGGTATCTTCGAGGCGGCATAGGAGGAGCGGACCCATGGATGCTAAGTCGGCGCAGGTAACGATCCCCGGTGGCGGATTCGTCGTCGGGTCCACGTCCCCGGAGGCGATCTTCACGCCGGAGGACCTGACGGACGACCACCGTCTGGTCCAGCGCACGGTCGAGCAGTACGTGGAACAGGAGGTCCTTCCGCACGTCAAGGAGACCGAGCAGCACGACTGGGATCTGGTGGTCAAGCTGTTCCGCGGATTTGGGGAGCTGGGCTTCCTGGGAGCCGACGTGCCCGAGGCCTACGGCGGCGCCGGCCTGGACAAGATCTCCGCACTGGTCATCAAGGATGCGATGAGCTCGGAGGCCTCGTTCGCGACCATGGTAAGCGCGCACACCGGCATAGGAACGCTACCCATCGTGTTCTTCGGCAACGAGGAGCAGAAGCAGAAGTACCTGCCCAAGCTGGCATCAGGAGAGTGGGTAAGCAGCTACGCCCTGACCGAACCCACCGCAGGCTCCGACGCGATGGCCATACGCACGCGCGCGACGCGCAGCCCTGACGGCTCGCACTACGTGCTCACCGGCGTCAAGCAGTTCATCACGAACGCGAAGATGGCGGACGTCTACATTACCTACGCCAAGGTGGACGGCGAGCACCACTCCTGCTTCATCGTTGAGCGCGGCACTGAAGGGGTCACGGTCGGCGAGGAAGAGCACAAGCTGGGGATCAAGGGCACTTCGACCGCTTCGATCTTCCTCGAGAACGCGCCGGTGCCGGCCGCCAACGTGCTGGGTGAGATCGGCCAGGGTCACAAGATCGCTTTCAACATCCTCAATGTGGGCCGATTCTACCTGGCGGCGGGGTGCGTGGGCGGCACGCGCCGTGCGTTGCGCGAGGCCGTCGCCTACGCGAAGGAGCGCAAGCAGTTTGGCAAGGTCATCGCCGAGTTTGGCCTGATCCAGCAAAAGCTGGCCAGGATGGCCGCGGCGCTCTTTGCCGCTGAGAGCGCGCTCTACCGAACCGGAGGCCTCATCAGCGAGGCGCTCGGCGGCGAGGCCTATGACAGCAGTCAGGTGGTCGCGGCGCTGGAAGAGTATGCGGTCGAGTGCTCGGTCAACAAGATCTTCGCCTCCGAGGTACTCGACGGGGTCGTGGACGAGGCGCTGCAGATCCACGGAGGCTACGGCTACGTCGAGGAGTACTCGGTGGCAAGGGCCTACCGCGACGCGCGCATCAACAGGATCTTCGAGGGCACGAACGAGATCAACCGGCTGCTCATCCCGGCGATGCTGCTGCGCAGGGCGCAGAAGGGCCGACTGGGTCTGTTCGCGGCCGCGCAGAAGGTGGCTGGCGAGATGCTTTCCCCAACGGTTGGGGGAGATGGCGCGGTCTCGGGGCCGCTCGCCGAGGAGCGCCGCCTGGTGGACGCGGCGCGCCGGGCGGTCCTGTTTGCCGCCGGCGCCGCGACCCAGAAGTACCTCACAGAGCTGGAGAATCAGCAGGAGATCCTGGGCGGCATAGCCGATCTGGCGATTGATTTGTTCGCCATTGAGAGCGCGGTGTTGCGGGCCGCCAAGACCGCCGCCCGCGGCGGACAGTCCGCGGGGCTGCAGGCCGCGATGGCTAGGTACTTCCTCGACGACGCGCTGCCGCGCATCGAGACCCACGCCCGAATGGTGCTGGCCGCCACGGAAGACGGCGACACGCTGCGCACCATGCTGTCCGGTCTGCGCCGGTTTCTCAAGATCCCTTCGGTGAACACGGTAAGTCTCGGACGCCAGATCGCCGAGGCGGTGATCAACGCGGGCAGGTACGTCTCCTAGCAGGGCATGAACAACCAGGCACCGCTCGAATCACGGCCGTGGCTGCGGCACTACGAGCCCGGAGTGCCGCATGCCATTACCTACCCGGCCCGGCCGCTGCAGCACCTGCTGGACGACGCCGCCGAGCGATATCCCGACCGCCCGGCGGTCACGTTCTTCGGCCGCGATCTAACCTACAAGACCCTGCGCGATCTGGCCGACCGGTTTGCCGGAGGCCTCCAAGCGCTGGGCCTGCGGCCCGGCGAGCGGGTGTCGCTCCACCTGCCCAACTGCCCCCAGTTCGTGATCGCCTACTACGGAACACTGAAGGCCGGCGGCGTGGTAGTGCCGTTCAACCCTCTCTATGTGGAGCGGGAGATAGCCGGGCAGCTTGCCGACTGCGGAGCAGCAATCGCCGTGACGCTCGACCTGTTCGCAGGGCGCGTCAGGGCCGCGAAGGCCGGCAGCCGCCTCGCGCATGTCATCGTGACGCGCATCAACGAGTTCTTCCCTGCGCCGCTGCGCCTGCTGTATCCCCTGCGCGCCAGGCGTCGCGGTGAGTGGCCCCGAATCACGCTTGATGCCACAACGCACCCGTTCAGTGCCGTCACCGCCGGCGCTCCGCTGGCGGAGCAGGCGGCGCGGGGAACCGGCGGTGTGGCCGTTCTGCTCTACACCGGCGGCACGACAGGCACGCCCAAGGCTGCCATGCTCACCCACGGCAACCTGGTGGCCAACGCCTACCAGAGCTCCTCTTGGTACGTTGCGCCGCCGGATGCGACCGGCACTACCGTGGGCGTGCTGCCGCTCTTCCACTCCTACGCGATGACGGTCGTGATGAACGGCACCCTGCTGAGGGGCGGGCGCATGGTGCTCCTCCCGCGCTTCGAGGCGGAAGCGGTCCTCAAGGTCATTGCCCGCAACCGGCCGGACCAGCTTCCAGGAGTTCCGACCCTCTACAACGCGCTGGTCAGCCACCCGGCGGTCGGCCGTTATGACCTCCGCTCGGTTCGCGCGTGCATCAGCGGCGCCGCGGCGCTGCCCGCCGAGGTGCAGTCGCGCTTCGAGCGCGTCACCGGAGGCAGTCTTGTTGAGGGCTACGGCCTCACCGAGGCCTCGCCGGTGACCCATGTCAACCCGTTGGCAGGGCTGCGCAAACCTGGCAGCATCGGCATCCCGGTGCCAGATACCGACGCGCGGATCGTGGACCTCGAAGGCGGGACCACCACGCTGCCGGTCGGCGAGGCCGGCGAGATGGTCGTCAGGGGGCCGCAGGTTATGGCCGGTTACTGGAACAAGCTGGCCGAGACGGCCTCGGCGCTGCGCGACGGGTGGCTGTTCACCGGCGACGTCGCCAGGATGGACGAGGACGGGTTCTTCTACATCGTGGACCGCAAGAAGGAGATGCTGATCACCGGCGGACTCAACGTCTACCCGCGGGAGGTCGAGGAGGTGCTCTTCGCGCACCCCGCGGTGCTGGAGGCGGCGCTGGTGGGCGTGCCCGACCCTCACAAGGGCGAGGTGGGGCGGGCCTTCGTGGTGCTGCGGCCAGACGCCCAGGCCACGGCGGAGGAGATCCTTGCTCACTGCAAGACCCACCTGGCCCCGTACAAGATCCCGAAGGGGATCGAGTTCCGGGAGAGCCTGCCCAAGTCCCTGATCGGGAAGGTGCTGCGCCGGGTCCTGGCCGAGGAAGTCCGCGCGAGCCCTAGCGGAACGCGCTGAACATCGGCGCGGGATCTATCCCGGTCAGCTCTTCCTCCCAGATCGGCAGCCGCGCGTGTGCCTTCTTGCGCCTGGGCGCGCGGTAGATGATTCCCAGCGGCAGCTTCCCCCTCCGGTCGAAGTCATCCAGCAACGCCCACGCGGCGGCCCGATCCGAGGGGTCGTGTCCCTCGGGGATGTGCTCGCCGTGCTCCCTGTACCAGTTGGAGGTGTTGAACTTGTTGTAGGTAACGCACGGCGAGAAGTCGTTGACCAGGGCGAAACCGGGGTGCCGGAAGGCCTCGACGTAGACGTCCGCGCAGTGCTTGGGGTCCCCGGAGAACGACTGCGCCACGAAGGTCGCGCCCGCCGTGATCGCCAGCCGGGCCGGATCAACGAATGGCGGATGCTCTTCCGTGTGCTCCTCCATGATCTTGCCGAGTCCCGTGGTCGGAGAGTCTTGGCCCCTGGTCAATCCGTACACGCCGTTGTTCATCAAGATGAGCGCCATTGCCGGATCGCGGCGACAGACATGGATGAAGCTCTCCATTCCGATGGCCAGCGTGTCGCCGTCGCCGGCCAGCGCGATCACCGTGAGGCCAGGGTCAACCATCTTGGCGCCCAGCGCGTACCCCAGCGGGCCGCCGTGCGTGCCGTGGAACCCGTTGCCGTTGAGGTAGTTGCGGGTCTGTCCCGAACAGCCTATCCCTCCGACCAGTAGGACCTCGTGCGGCATTACGCCCATCCGCACCAGGGCCATCTTCAGCGCGGCCAGGACCCCGAAGTCACCGCACCCAGGGCACCACTGGATCCGGTGCCGGGGAAACGCGTTCTGCTCCCACAGCTTGGCGGTCCCCGGCGACGCAACGCTCATCTGCTAGTCCCCCTCCGGCACTATCACAATGGCAGCGTCCGGCGCCTCTTCGCCCACGCGAACGACGCGCGTGCCGCCGGCCAGCACCTGGCGCACGCCCCCGGCGATGTCCGCCGTGTAGAAGGGCCGCCCGTTGTACTTGAGAACGCGGCTCGTCTCGACCAGGCACTCCTGCTGGATCAGGTCCGCGAGCTGTCCAGCGTAGTTCTGCTCAACGACGATCAGCTCAGACCCCTGCCGCAGCAGGGGCGCCACCAGGTGGACGGGGAACGGCCAGATGTGCGTGAAGTAGACCACGCACGTCTCGGTTCCTTCCGCCCGAAGCCGCGCCTGCGCGTCCAACAGCGGCATCTTGGTTGATCCCCACCCGGCCAGCAGCGGAACGCCGTCGGGAGAACCGAACACCTGCGGCGGCTTCGCGTCTTCGCGTAGATAAGTCTGCATCTTGCGCATCCGCTTCTCGACCATCGCCTTGCGCTTGGACGGGTCGGTGGTGATCAGCCCCGTCTCATCGTGCTCGGTCCCGCTCACCTTAAAGATCGCACCCGGGGTGCCCACGATGCTGCGGGGGGAAATCCCGGAGGGGGTCATCGCGAAGCGGTGGTAGCCGTCGCCCTCGATGTCGGACGCGCGCACCAGCCCATGGCGGACCACCGGCTTCTGGTTCTCGGTGAAGAAGGTCTGGGGGAGGTTCTTGCGGCCATCCGTTAGGGTCAGGTCACTGAGCAGGAATACCGGGCACTGGTACTTGTCAGCCAGGTCGAACGCCTCGAACGCAAGGGAGTAGCACTCCTCGATTGTCCCTGCCGAGAGCACGATCCGCGGGATCTCGCCGTGCCCGGCGTAGACGGCCATCGCCAGGTCGCCCTGCTCGCTCTTCGTGGGCATGCCGGTGGCGGGACCCGCCCGCTGCGTGTCAATGATGACCAGCGGCGTCTCGGTGGCCCCTGACAACCCGAACTCCTCGACCTTCAGTGAGATCCCCGGCCCCGACGATCCCACGGCGCTGCGGACCCCGGCGATGCTGGCGCCGATCGCCGCCCGGATGGATTCGCGCTCGTTCTGTCCCTGCAGCACCCGGCCCCCGTACCGCGGCAGGTGCTTCTCTAGAAATTCCAGAATCGAGGTGGCTGGGGTAATCGGGTAGCCGGAGTAGAACCGGCAGCCCGCCATGACGGAACCCATCCCGATTGCCTCGTTACCGGTCAGCAGCAGGTTCGGCAGCGCGGAGGGCCGCGGCTCCAGTCGGTAGCCGATGGTATCCCACCCGTTGCTCGACAGAATCTCCTCAACCGCCGCCCGGCCGCGGCGCGCGGCCTCGAGGTTGATGTCAACAACCCCACGCCCTTTGCTCAGGAACCGCCCTTCCAGATAGGCGCCGAACAGGGCGTAGTCCATGTCGAACTCGAGCAGGCGCAGCAGCGCGCCGGTGACAATCGTGTTCTTGGTTACCTCCATCTTGAGGTCGCGCTGCGCGATCTGGCGGGCGGCTAGGGGAAAGACCTTGACCCCGCGCGCCTTGAGCTCGCTGGTTTCCACGGCATCGGCGCTGCTGTCGTAGATCAGAACCCCGCCTTCCTTTAGGTTCTTGCCGTGCCGCAGGATGGTATCGCGGTTGGGCTGGATGGAAGCATCGGGGTTAGCGTCATGCTCCAGGGCCACCAGGATGTCCGTGCGATCATCGCCGTAGGAGAGTGGCGGGGTCGCCGATACGACCAGCGGATCGAACTGATGGGCGCCGTAGATCGTCGAGGCGTATCCTCTCTCCATGGCCAGGACGTGCAGCCCGGCCCGCACGAACAGCTTTCCGAGGATGTCCGTGACCGTGGTAACCGCGTCGCGAAGCTGAACGCCTCCGACGAGCAGTTTCAGGTTGTTGACGACCACCTAGGTTCGGTCCTTTCTGCCCGCATGGATAGGAAAAGTATAGCACAGCCCTACGGGAACGGATCCGCTTCGCCCTGCCAAAGCAGCGGGCAGGCGGCAGGGCTTCTCCCCGGACAGGGCGAATCCCACCATTCGACGTGTCGGGCAACCTGCTGGAACGGTACCAGGACGACCTCTACCTGGTTAAGGGAGCGACGGGCTGGTCAACGGTCGCGGCCTTGCTGGCCGGGCTTGCGGCCCTGCCCTTCCTGCTTCCCAAGATTGGCCTGGGCTATCTTCTCTTCATCGCCATCCTGATGGCCGCCAACGTGATCGTGGCGGTCGGTCTGAACATGCTGGTCGGGTTCACCGGGCTCATATCGTTGGGACATGCCGGCTTCGTGGCCATCGGCGCTTATGCCTCAGGCCTGCTGGCTGCCAAACTCGGTCTCCCCTGGTACGTCGCCTGGATCGGTGCGGCGGCGATCACCGCCGGATTTGGCTTCGTCGTAGGCCTGCCGGCGCTGCGCCTTACCGGCCCCTACCTGGCCATCGCCACGCTGGGATTCGGCATCGCCGTCTACCAGGTCCTCGTCAACTGGACGGCGCTGTCAGGCGGGCGCACGGGCCTGCCGGTCCAGCAGCTATCGTTTGGGATCCCGGGGTTGACGCCGACCCAGCAGCTCTACTACGTGGCCGTCGGCGCGGCCGTCGCGCTCTCGTGGATTGGTTACAACCTCGCGCGGTCGCACGTCGGCCGGGCACTCGCCGCCATCCGCGACAGCGACATCGCCGCTGAGGTTACCGGGGTGAACCTGCTCTGGTACAAGACCCTGGCGTTTGCGATCAGCGCCGCCTACGCCGGGATCGCGGGCGCCATCATCGCCCAGGCGCTCCGGCACCTGGAGCCGCAGTCGTTCACCTTCCTGGAGTCCATCACCTACTTCGCGATGATCGTCATAGGAGGGCTGGGAACGGTCTCCGGCGCGATCATCGGCGCCGTCATCCTGACGCTCCTCCCCCACTATCTGAGCGGGCTCAAGCAGTGGCTCCCCATCGTCTACGGCGCGACGATAATTCTAATGATGATGGTTGAGCCACGGGGGATCTATGGGCGGTGGATACGGATCAAGATGTACTTCAAGGCCTGGCCGCTGTGACACACCTGGCGCAGTACCTGGTAGGGGGCCTGGCGACCGGCAGTCTCTACGCGCTGGTGGCCCTGGGCGTGGTGCTCCTCTACCGGAGTTCCAGGGTGCTGAACTTTGCTCACGGCGACATCGCGACCCTGGGAACCTTTGTCGCGTTCACCCTGATCGGCCGCAAGCTGCCGTTCTCGCTGGCGGTGACCGGCGGATTAGCCGCGGCAGCGCTGGTGGGCGCCCTATTCTTCTTCTTAGTCCTCCGCCCCGCGAAGGAAGCCTCGCTCCTGGGCAAGATCGTGCTTCCCCTGGGCCTCGCCCTGGTGCTCAGCGGCATCGTGCAGGTCGTCTGGGGAACCGATACTCTGGTCTTCCCATTCCCCCTCTCGGACATCCGGGTCTATCGGTTCGGGCAGGTCGTCATCAGCGAGACGAACCTGGGCACGATCATCATCGGGATAGTCCTGATGACCCTGCTGTACGTCCTGGTGCAGGGCACCAAGGTCGGACTGGCCATGCGGGCGGTCGCCCAGAGCGCCGATGCGGCCCAGGCGCTGGGCATCCCCGCGCGCCGGATCTACGCCCTCACCTGGGGCCTGGCCGCGGCCCTGGGCGGGGCTGCGGGCGTGCTTCTGGCGCCGGTCGTCTACCTTGACCCGTTCATGATGCTCGACCCGTTCCTCAAGGGCTTCGCGGCCGCGGTCATGGGCGGGATGGACAGTCTCCCGGGGGCGGTCCTGGGGGGATTTCTGCTCGGAATCGCCGAAAGCGTATTCGCGGGGTATGTTTCGTTCAAGTTCAAGACCACGATGGCGTTCGCCGTGATCATCCTTGTTCTGCTTGTCCGGCCGGAAGGACTGCTCGGCCGCGTGTACCACAGGAGGGTATGAGATCGGAGACTCGACACGCAGGGAGGGAGCGCGAATGAGAACTCTTGCCAAGTTCGTAATTGCCCTGGCAGTCGTGGCGGCCCTGGGTACCACGGCCATCGGCCAGCCCGCCGAGCGAGGTGTCACCCCGACCGAGATCGTGCTGGCCACGTCCATGCCGATGTCCGGCCCGGCCGCCCTCTGGGGAACTGGAGTCGGCGGCGGCATTGACGCATGGCTCCGTCACATCAACGACCAGGGCGGCATCCACGGCCGCAAGTTCCGGTTCCTCATACGGGATGATGCCTACCTACCTCCGCGAGCCGTGGCCAACGTGCGCGAGCTGGTTGAACGGGACGGCATCTTCGGTCTGATCTCCTCGATAGGAACTGCCAACTGCTTTGCAATTCGCGACTACATGATCGAGACCAAGACGCTCTGGATCACCCCGGCGTGCGGCGCGGACATCTGGGCGGGCATGCGGGAGCGCAACAAGTACCTGTTTGTTACCTACCCCGGCTACGTGGACGAGGGTATCTACCTGACAAAGTACGGGGTGGAGAGCCTCAAGGCCAAGAACATCGCCGTCTTCTACCAGAACGACCTTTACGGCCAGCAGGGTCTGCTGGGGGTCAAGCGCGGCATCGCCCAGACCAAGGGCGCCAAGCTCGTGGCGCAGGTCTCCTACGAGGTCACCGACGCGGAGGTGGCAGCCCAGGCGCTGAAGCTGAAGGAGTCCAAGGCGGACACGCTCATCCTCTATGCCACGCCGCGGCATGGCGCGCTGATCGTGCGGGAGATCGCCAAGGTGGGGTACCAACCCACGCTGATGTCCACATTCACGCTGCTCGACCCGGTCATGTTCGCGCTCGCCGGCGAGGCCTGGAACAATGTCTACCTCGCCACCTACATCCCGGTCCCCGGCATGGGCGATGCAAAGGTGGACGCGACGCTGGCCACCCTGATCCGCCTCAACCCGGCCCTGGCCCGCAACCCCTTCAACGCCTCCGCAGGCGTTTCGTTCGTCGAGTCGTTCCTCGAGGGAATCCGGCGGGCCGGACCAAGTCTAACGAAGGATCGCGTGGTAGCCGCGATGGAATCCATCAAGAACTGGGATGGTGAGGTTATCCGCGGGGTCACCTATACGCCTGAGAGCCGGCAGGGCATCAACCGTCTCTTCATGGTGAAGTCTGAGCGGGGCCAGTACACCAAGCTGTCGGACTGGTACACCTATCCCCGGAAGTTCTAGAGGAGGCTGGACTAGGGGCCGGGGGTGATGCCCCGGCCCCATCCTTCTCTGGGACGTACTCCTTTACTGGGACGGACACCTTGAGATGAGCACGCAGCCGTTGCTGGAAGTCACGGGTCTCTCGATCGCGTTCGGCGGCGTCGTCGCCCTCGACCGCGTGGATTTGGCCGTGGGAGCGCGCGAGCTGGTCTCGGTGATCGGCCCCAACGGCGCCGGCAAGACAACGCTGTTCAACTGCATCTGCGGCCTCTACCGGCCCGACGCCGGCGCGCTCCAGTTCCAGGACAGCCCGCTGTGGCCCGGCGTGGCGTCGCCCGCACGTTTCAGAACCTCGAGCTGTTCCGGATGAGCTCGGTGCTGGACAACGTCATGCTGGGACGGCACCTGCACATCAAGACCTCTCTCGCGGACGCCGCGCTGGGCACGCCGCGGTGGAAGCGGGACGAGGTGCGGCACCGCCGCAAGGTTGAAGAGATCCTCGACTTTCTCGATCTCCAGGCGACCCGCCGCCGCCGCGTGGGCGATCTCCCCATGGGCCAGCAGCGCCTTGTTGAAATCGCCCGCGCGCTGGCCACGGAACCGATCCTCCTGCTGCTCGACGAGCCCTCGTCGGGCATGACCGCTGAGGAGAAGGCCGACCTGGTCTTCCGGATCAAGGACATCCGGGAGGAATGGGGCATCACGGTCGTGCTGGTGGAGCACGACCTGAAGATCGTCATGGGGATCTCGGATTGGATCGCGGTGCTCGATCACGGCGTGAAGATAGCGCAGGGCCCGCCGGATGCGATCCAGCGCGACCCGGCGGTGATAACCGCCTACCTGGGGGAGACCGTGTAGTGGACGCGCCGGAAGCCGCCCGCGCGATGGACAAACCGCTGCTGAGGGTCGGCAACGTCGAGACGGCCTACTACGGCCGGCTGACCGTGCTGCGCGGCGTTTCCCTGGAGGTCCTGCCCGGTCAGGTCGTCACCATCCTGGGGTCCAACGGCGCGGGCAAGAGCACGCTGCTGAAGACGATCATGGGGTACATCCCTGACCAGCCGGAAAAGGGCACGATCGAGGTCCTGGGCCGGCGCGTCAACGGATGGGACCCCGAGGACATCGCCCGGCTGGGGGTGGCGTACATCCCTGAGGGCCGCGGCATCTTCCCCGAACTGACCGTGCACGAGAACCTGCGCCTGGGCGCCTATCCGCGCGGCGATGGGGCGGTGGCCGCCGACGTCGAGGCGATGGAGGCCCGCTTCCCCATCCTGCGCGAGCGGCGCCGGCAGCAGGCGGGCACGCTCTCCGGCGGCGAGCAGCAGATGCTCGTCCTGGCGCGCGCGTTGATGAGCCGTCCCAAGCTGATGCTGCTGGACGAGCCCTCTCTGGGCCTCGCTCCCCGCCTTGTGGGAGAGGTGTTCCGGATCATCCGCGAGATCCACGCCGCGGGGACCGCCATGCTCCTGATCGAGCAGAACGCCCGGCAGGCGCTTGGGGTCGCTGACTACGGCTACGTGCTGGAGAGCGGCCGGATTGTGCTGGAGGGCACCAGCACGCGACTGGAAGCCGACCCGAACGTACAGGAGCTCTACCTCGGCATGGTCCGGGAGGAGTCGGCCAAGGGCTTCCGGCGGTTCAAGGTCCGGCGGCGCTGGGCATAGCGGGCCACGAGACGCATAGATCACTGGCTTCTTGATGCAGAGGTGAGACACCCGTGCGTACCACCGTGGATATTGACAAGGCCCTCCTTCGGGAAGCGATGGCGTTGGCCGGCGTCAAGACGCAGAAGAAGGCCTTCGAGCTTGCCCTCAGTGAGTTCGTCCGCTTCAAGCGCCTCGAGCGCTTGGCCAATAGAATCGGTGCGTTTGACGTCTCGCTGACCAAGGCGGAGCTGGACCGGACGCGCCGCGACCACAGGGGTCGTGATGCTTGAGTTGCTGGGCGGCGTCCGCACGGAACGCGACTACCGCGAACTGTCCGAGGAGTTGCGCGCGTTGCACTACCTCCCGACCGAAATGGCGTGGCCCGAGGCCTGGCAGCTCTCGTTTCGACTGCGGCGCCACGGAATAGCAGCCCCCTCGACCGACGTACTGATGGCCGCGGTGGCCATTGCGCACCGGTGCACCCTATTTCACGCTGATAAGCACTTCGCCGTGATCGCCCGGAACTCAACGCTGCAAACAAGGGAAGCCTAGTCCCCCTGCGGCCGGCCCGCACATTCGCGCAGTGAGTCAGCCTAGACTAGTCATTTGTTTAGGTCTATAATGGTCAATAAGGGATCACCGCTGTCTCGGGGGAAAAGCCATGAAGCGTGTGCCGATTACATCGTTGAAGGCCCGCCTGAGTGAGTACCTGGAAGCCGTCAAGGCCGGGGAGGAGATTGTTGTGACCGACCGAGGCCGACCGGTAGCCAAACTGATTCCTATGACAGGAGAAGGCCAGGAAGACGCCCGGATCGCTGAGCTAGTCAAGGCCGGTCTCGCGAGGCCTCCTATCGCACCCCTGTCTGATGATTTCTGGACACTCCCGCGTCCGGCTGATCCGGAGGGACGCGCGCTTCAGTTCCTCCTAGAGGAGCGGCGGAACGGGCGGTGAGATTCTGGGACGCGTCGGCGATAGTCCCCCTCTGTGAGGAGCAGCCCTCTTCAGATGCCATGCGGGCGCTGCTTCGTGAGGATTCCCGCGTGGTCGTTTGGTGGGCGTCACTCGTCGAATGCTGGTCCGCGTTCGCCCGATTGCGGCGCGAGGGGGTCGTGGACCTTGCGGGCGAGGAAGCTGCGCGGACTGCGCTTGAGCGGCTGCGGAGGTCCTGGGTAGAGATCCACCCGGGTGAGGAAGTGCGCCTGCGAGCCGGACGGCTGCTGCGCACCCACCCCCTCCGCGCCTCGGATGCGCTGCAACTGGCAGCGGCGCTCGTGTGGGCGGGGAGCCCAGTCTCGATCAAGTTCGTATCCCTGGATCAGCAGCTCCGTGAAGCTGCGCTTCTCGAAGGGCTCACTCCGCTCCCAGCCTGACCCAACTTGGGCTCGGCGGGTCAGCCTTGGTCACCGGCCTGTACTGCCCGTCAATCGCACCACTATTCTATCCACTTGACAGGTCAGACGAAATGGTCCGATAATCTGACCTGGAGGCTAGGCCCATGGGAGACACCGTTTCTATCACCGAAGCGAAGAGCCGGTTGACCCAGCTCGTGCGCGAGGCAGAGCGAGGTCGGTCCATCGTCATCTCTCGGGA
>DYHL01000031.1:0-6502 GCA_020724185.1 Candidatus Nitrosymbiomonas sp.
AAGTTCCCGGCGGAGCAGGCTATCACGCGGCTGCTCGACATCACGATTAACGTGGGCCGGACCGGCGCGCTGACGCCGGCCGCCGTGCTGGAGCCGGTGCGCGTCTCCGGGGTTACGGTCAGCAGCGCCACGCTACACAACGAGGACGAGATCGCGCGCAAGGACATCCGCATCGGCGACTGGGTGATAGTGCAGCGCGCGGGCGAGGTGATCCCGGAAGTGGTGACGCCGCTGCCCGAGCGGCGGACAGGAGAGGAGCGCCCGTTCGTGATGCCGGGGCGCTGTCCCGTCTGCCAGACGCCGGTTGAGCGGCGCGACGGCGAGGCCGTGGCCCGGTGCCCGAACCTCTCGTGCCCGGCGCAGGTGTTGGAGCGGTTGTATCATTTCGGCTCGCGCGACGCGATGAACATCGAAGGCGTAGGCGGCAGACTGCTGGCGCAGATGCTGGAGGCCGGTCTTATCCGCGATCCCGCCGATCTCTACCACCTGACGAAGGAACAGCTCCTCTCGCTCGATCGCATGGCCGACAAATCGGCCGAGAACGTACTGGACGCGATCGCCCGCAGCCGCGAGACTACCCTTGCCCGCTTCCTTTTCGCACTGGGCATTCGGCACGTCGGATCGCACGTCGCCGATGTGCTGGCCGCCCACCTCCCCACAATGCAGGCCCTGATGGACGCCTCGTTAGAGGAAGTGGGCGAGGTTCCCGGAATCGGCCCAACGATAGCCGCCAGCGTCGTGGACTTCTTCGAGCAGCCGGTCAACCGCCGCCTGGTGCTGCGGCTGCTCGCAGCCGGGGTCAAGCTCACATCCGGCGCAGCGCGGGTCCAGGCGCGCGGCGGGCCGCTGGACGGCGCGCAGATCATCTTCACCGGCACGCTGAACCGGTGGTCGCGGAGCGAAGCAGAGGCCCTGGCGCGGGCTGCCGGGGGGGTGGTGAGCGACGGCGTGACGAAGAAGACCGCGTACTTGGTGGCTGGAGCATCGCCCGGTTCCAAGCTCGAGCGGGCACGACGCCTGGGCGTGAAGGTGCTGACCGAAGGCGAGTTCGCCTGGCTGATAGGCGAAGCATGAGTGGCGGTGACGCATGAAACGCATACTGATCTGGATTGTGGTTCTGGCGGTTGCGGCGGCGCTCGTCTGGTGGACGCAGTTCCGGCCGCAGGAGACGCGCGTGTCCGTGTTCTTCATCGGAACGATTGACGGCGCGGGCACGATGGTCCCGGTCCAGCGCACGGTGCGCGGCCGGGGTGCCCAGGAGGTGCTCCGCGGGGCGTTCGAGGCGCTTCTGGCCGGTCCGACCGCGCAGGAGCGGGCAAAGGGGTTGACCACCGAGATCCCTGCCGGGACGCGGCTGCAGGGCCTTTCCGTCCGTGAAGGGGTGGCCACGGTTGACCTCTCCGAGGCCGTCGGTTCAGGCGGCGGATCGGCCAGCATGCAGGGCCGCCTCTGGCAGATTGTCTACACGGGCACGCAGCATACGGCCGCGCGGCAGGTGCGGCTGATCATCGAGGGCCAGGAACGCCAGGCCCTGGGCGGGGAAGGTCTTATGATAGACCGCCCCATCGCCAGGCCGCCGACCTATCCCAGGTTCTGAGAGCAGCTGCTGGCGGCACGCGGGCGCTCCCCCGCCTAAGCCTGGGGAGGAGACGCTTTCCGGCCCGCAGAAGAGTTGTCTGCTTACACCCTTCGACAACGGAGCTGCCAGGTGCCTCGCGAGGTCTTCGCCGAAGAGATAGAGACCTTCCTGGAACGGCTCGATGCCGTCGCCGCCACTCGCGTCGTTGCCAACGAGGCAGGCGAGATAGAGCGGATCTACGTGACCACCGAGTCCGCCCGCGACGACGGGGCGATTCGCCGCGCCATTACCTCGGCGTTGATGAGCCAGTTCAACCTGCCCGTGGACGGGTGGCGGATCCAGATCGCCCACTTCGAGCTTACGCCTGAGTTGGAGAGCCTACCCGAATGCCGCCTGGCGCGCCTGGAAGAGACGATAACGGAGACGCTTACGCGGGCCCAGGTCGAGTTGCGCTACGAGCGCGAGGGCGTACCCAAGACCCTGATCGGAACCGCCCAGGCACCGCCCGGCCAAGCGCACCGCTTGCGCACGGTGGCGACGGCCGCGATAGAGGCGCTCCGCCCGCTGGCCCAGAGGTCAGGCAACAAGCCCTCGCTGGAGGGCCTGACACTCATGCCCTTCGCAGGCGCGACGGTCGCCCTGGCCGCGATCAGCATGGCCTCGGAGCGTGCCAGTCTGCTCCATGTGGGCGCCGCAGTGGTGTCCACGAGCGAGGCCGAGGCGGTGGTGGGCGCGGTGCTCGACGCCGTCCGCAAGCCGACCCGGCCGGTAGAGAAGGCGGGCGGGGTCCGGCCGGACCGCAGGCATCAGATTGAGGGGCTGCGGCAGCACTACGAGCGGCTCCTCCGCGGGGACGGGGGACCGGCAGGAGCGCCCGAGCCGGGGGGAACGCCTGAGACGGCGGGGACGCCTGTGACAGGGGTTGCCGCTGCTCCGGCGCAGGATCCCGATCAGCAACTGGCTGACATTCGTCCGGAACGTGAGGGAGGTGCTGCTATCGTGACGCGTGACGAGATCCGCGGGGATACACAATCCGCAGCCAAGGTGCCGCCGCGCGCATCGGTGGAGGATGTCTTCTACCGCCGTCTGGTGGTGACCGGCGCTCCGGTTCACATACGCTGTCGCGACGGATATGAGATCCCCACAGCCGTGGTCAAGGAGTTCGGGACGTACAGCCTTCTCGTTGAGGTCAACGGGGTCCAGGAGCTGGTCTTCAAGCACGGGATCATCGCCATCCGGCCCTACGGCCCGCTGCCGCCCGAGACCGGGACGCCCTCGTAGCAGTTCGTGCCGTCCGACCGCCTGGAAGACCTGCGTCGCCGCCGCGAGCGGCTCCTGGCCATGGGAGGTCCGGAGCGCGTGCGGCGTCAGCACGAGGCCGGCAAGCTCACCGCGCGTGAGCGGCTCGACCTCCTGCTGGATCCCGGATCGTTCGTGGAGCTGGACCCCTTTGTTGTGCCCCGCAGCCGCGATTTCGGGCTGGACCGTGTGGAAGCTCCGGCCGACGGCGTGGTTACCGGCCACGGGGCCATTGACGGCCGGCCGGTGCACATCTTCTCCCAGGACTTCACCGTGCTGGGTGGCTCGTTGGGTGAGGGATACGCGGCGAAGATCTGCAAGGTCATGGACCTCGCGATGCGGACCGGTACGCCGGTCATCGGGCTCAACGACTCGGGCGGCGCGCGCATCCAGGAGGGCGTGGTCAGTCTCGGCGGGTACGCCGACATCTTCCTGCGCAACACCCTGGCCAGCGGCGTGATACCGCAGATCTCGGCGATCATGGGCCCGTGCGCCGGGGGCGCCGTCTACTCGCCGGCGATCACCGACTTCACGGTAATGGTTCGGGGCACCTCGTACATGTTCGTCACCGGCCCCCAAGTGGTGAGAACGGTTACGCGTGAAGAGGTCTCGTTCGAGGAGTTGGGCGGCGCGGACGTGCACGCGGGCCGGAGCGGCATCGCCCACTTCGTCGCCGAGGATGACGAGGAATGCCTGCTCCTGCTGCGTCGCCTGATGAGCTACCTTCCTTCCAACAACCTGGACGACCCGCCTCGCAGGAATCCCACCGACGACCCGTCCCGTGCCGATCCGGCGCTTGACGATCTGGTGCCCGAGGATCCGTCCCGGCCCTACGACATGCACGTTGCGATCCAGCGCATCGTGGACGACGGCGAGTTCCTGGAAGTCCACGCCGCGTTCGCGCGCAACCTCATCGTGGGTTTCTGCCGGCTGCACGGCTGGCCCGTGGGCGTGGTGGCCCAGCAGCCCGCGGTCATGGCCGGCGTGCTAGACATTGACGCTTCGGTCAAGGGTGCGCGGTTCGTGCGGTTCTGCGACGCCTTCAACATCCCCCTGCTCACCTTCGTGGACGTTCCCGGCTTCCTGCCGGGCACGGCCCAGGAGCACGGCGGCATCATCCGGCACGGCGCCAAGCTGCTGTACGCCTACTGCGAGGCCACGGTGCCCAAGCTCACCGTGATCACGCGCAAGGCGTACGGGGGCGCTTACGACGTCATGTCCAGCGCCCACATCCGGGGAGACCTCAACCTGGCCTGGCCGACCGCCGAGATCGCCGTGATGGGTCCGGAGGGCGCCATTGACATAATCTTCCGAAAGGAACTCGCCGAGGCCGCTGACCCAGAGGAACGCAGGCGCGAGCTCGCCGCCGACTATCGCGCGCGGTTCGCAACGCCCTACGTGGCGGCTGGCCGCGGGTACGTAGACGACGTGATCGAGCCGCGCGAGACGCGCCGCCGCCTGATCACCTCGCTCGATCTGCTGCGACGCAAGCGCGCCACAAACCCCAGGCGCAAGCACGGCAACATGCCCCTCTAGTCCAGAGGAATCCCAGGACCGGGGGCGGAATCTCCCCAGTAGAATCCCAGTTGGAGTCCTTGAAACTGCCGACGTCACATGAAGCTGCATCCTGTTCAGGCGGGCGATACCCGCTTCCGTGAGTGGCTGAGCCGGTACCGGGAGGAGATAACCGGTGAGGCGCCCACCGACGCGTGGCTGAACAAGTACCTCAAGGCGCTGTTTTCCTCTGCCAACAAGCGCCGCTACGTCTGGTGGGCGGTTGACGGCGGCCGCAAGGTAGGGTTCGTCGTTGCCGTGATAGGCCGACATTGGGCCGACCGCGCGCGCCCTCATGCCCAGATCGGCGAGTTCTTCATTTATCCACAGTACCGACGCGAGGGGCTGGGCCGGCGCCTGGCCGAGACGGTCATCGAGTGGTTGAAGTCCGAAGGCGTGGACGACATTCAGTCAGGGGTAATCGCCGGCAACCTCAGGGGCCTGCGGTTCTGGGAGGCCATGGGGTTTCAGATCGCGCGCTACTCCCTCGTGTACCGCCCGGACCGGCCTCGCGAGCCCGACGAGGACGACTGAACGCCCAGATGCCACTGCCCCGCCGCCTGCTGATCGCCAACCGCGGCGAGATAGCCGTGCGCATCGTGCGCGCCTGCCGCGACCTTGGGATTGAACCGGTGGCAGTGCACGCGCCCGTGGACGCGACCGCTCCCCATGTCCGCCTGGCCGGCGATGCCCTGCCGCTACCTGGCGACTCACCGGCCGAGGGCTACCTGAACGGCCCCAAACTGGTGGAACTTGCCAAGAGGTGCGGCGCCACCGCCATCCACCCCGGGTACGGATTCCTCTCTGAGAACCCTTCCTTCGCGGCGGCTTGCGAGGCGGCGGGCATCGCGTTTGTCGGCCCGCCCGCCGCGGTGCTGGAGATGTGCGGGGACAAGGCCGTGACCCGTGCTGCCGTGGCATCGGCAGGAGTCCCGGTGCTGCCGGGATCGGGATCGGTGGACGACGCCGAGGCACTGGGCGCGGCCGAGGCAGTCGGCTTTCCGCTGCTGATCAAGGCAGCCGGCGGAGGTGGCGGCAAAGGGATCCACCTGGTGCGTTCGCCCGACGCGCTGCCTGGCGCCTTGCGGCTGGCCAGGGGTGAGGCGCAGACCGCCTTCGGGGATCCCCGCGTCTATCTCGAGAGATGGGTGGAGCGGCCACGGCACGTCGAGGTGCAGATCCTGGCGGACCACTCCGGAGGCGTGATCCATCTGGGCGAGCGCGCCTGCTCGGTGCAGCGCCGCCACCAGAAACTGATCGAGGAGGCCCCGGCCCCGGGCATCTCCCCTGGCCTGCGCGATGCGCTGCTGGATGCCGCGATTCGCGTGACGCGCGCGTTAGGCTACCGCAACGCCGGTACCGTGGAGTTCCTCCTGGACGGCGAGGCGTTCTTCTTCATAGAGGTCAACGCCCGGCTCCAGGTGGAGCACCCGGTGACCGAGATGGTAACGGGAGTAGACCTGGTGGCTGCCCAAATAGCCATCGCAGGCGGAGAACGCCTTCCGTTCGCGCAGGGAGAGGTGCGCCACTTTGGGTGCGCCATCGAGTGCCGCATCAGCGCCGAAGACCCGCACGGCGGGTTTCTTCCCTCGCTGGGGAGGATTGACGGCGTGATCGAACCCCAAGGCCCGGGCATCCGCGTGGACAGCGGGTTCCGGGCCGGGTGCGTGGTGTCCCGGCATTACGATCCCCTACTGTCGAAGGTGGTGGCCTGGGGCCGCGATCGCGCCGAGGCGACCGCCCGGATGAGGCGCGCGCTCGCCGAGTACGCTATCTCAGGCGTGGACACGACGATCCCGTTTCATCGCTGGGCGCTGGAGCAGCCGGCCTTCCTGGAGGGGGCCTACGACGTGCGGTTCGCCGAGGAGTGGGACAGCATGACCCCGTCGCAGGAAGCCGAGCGTCTGGCCGAGGTGGCGGCGGCCGCCTGGCTACGACGGAAAGCAGCGGCATCCGTGCTTGTCTCTGACGGTCCTGCCGCCGGTCCCACATCCAGGTGGATTGCCGCGGCAAGGGAAGAGGGTCTCCGGTGACGGGAGTTCTTCTGGAACCGCTGGCAGGCGCCGAGTG
>DYHL01000031.1:6512-15802 GCA_020724185.1 Candidatus Nitrosymbiomonas sp.
CTCGTCGTCGAAGGACGGACCGTGCCCGTGCGCGTGGTGGAGCAGGAGGGACGGCTTCTTGTTACGATCGGCGCCGACCGGGTCGCGGTGGGTGTTCGCCGGGCGCTTCCGACCGCTTCGCGCCGCGCATCGGCGCAGAACGGCGCGGACCGCGTCGAGGTGCGCGCGCCCATGCCCGGGCTCGTGGTCAGCGTTCCCCATGCAGATGGTGAGCCGGTGCGGGCGGGAAGCGTGGTTGCGGTCGTGGAAGCGATGAAGATGCAGATGGAGGTGGTTTCCCCGGCGTCGGGACGCATCGAGGAGATACGCGTTCGACCAGGCCAGGAGGTGGCCGGAGGGCAGGTGCTGGTCCTGGTGCGGGCGCCAGCACCCGAGGCAGGCGCGGAGGTGATCCCGTGAAGGACGGGGAGCCGCGCCCTGACCTCAGCGCTAATTTGGGCGAGCCCGGCGCGTTTCCATACACCCGCGGCATCTACCCGACAATGTACCGTAGCCGGCTCTGGACGATGCGCCAGTACGCCGGCTACGGCACCGCGGAGGAGACCAACCGCCGTTTCCGGTACCTGCTGGAGCAAGGGCAGACCGGCCTGTCGGTCGCGTTCGATCTTCCCACGCAGATGGGCTACGACTCGGACCACCCCCTCGCTCTCGCAGAGATAGGCCGGGTGGGCGTGGCGATAGACTCACTCGCCGACATGGAGGTCCTGCTCCAGGAGATCCCGCTGGACCGCGTCTCCACCTCGATGACGATCAACGCCACGGCGGCGATCCTGCTGGCGATGTACAAGGCGGTGGCCGAACGAGGGGGAGTGCCGGCCGACCGCGTGGACGGCACCATCCAGAACGACATCCTCAAGGAGTACATCGCGCGGGGAACCTACATATTCCCGCCAGCGCCGTCGCTGCGCCTGGTGACCGACTCGATGGCCTTCTGCGCGCGGAACATGCCTCGCTGGAACCCGATTAGCATCAGCGGCTACCACATCCGCGAGGCCGGCGCCACGGCCGTGCAGGAGGTGGCGTTTACGCTGGCCAACGGCCTGACCTACCTGCAGGCAGCGGTGGACGCCGGTCTGGGCGTGGATCAGGTGGCGCCCTCGTTCTCGTTCTTCTTCGCGGCGCAAATGGACTTGCTGGAAGAGGTGGCGAAGTTCAGGGCGGCACGCCGGCTGTGGGCGCGGGTGGTGCGGGATCGCTTCGATCCAGCGAACCCGCGCTCGATGATGCTGCGGTTCCACACCCAGACCGCGGGCGCGGCGCTGACCGCGCAGCAGCCTGACAACAACGTGGTGCGGGTGGCGATCCAGGCCCTGGCCGCGGTGCTGGGCGGCACCCAGTCGCTGCACACCAACTCGCGCGACGAGGCGCTGGCGCTGCCGAGCGAGGACTCGGCCCTGCTGGCCCTGCGCACCCAGCAGATCATCGCGCACGAGAGCGGGGTTGCCTCCGTTGTGGATCCGCTTGGCGGTTCCTTTGCCGTGGAGCAACTGACCGATGAGATTGAGGAGCAGGCCCTGGCGCGGATCTCGCAGATCGAGGCCACCGGCGGGGTGCTGCGCGCGATTCAGAACGGGCTGATCCAGCGCGAGATCGCGGAGAGCGCCTATCGGGAGGCCCAGGAGATCGAGCGCGGGGACAAGATCGTCGTGGGCGTGAACCGGTACCAGTCCGCCAGCCCGGTCAAGAAGGAACTCCAGCGCCCCGACCCCGAGACCGCGGCGCGCCAGATCGCGCGGCTGAACGAGGTGCGCGCGGGCCGCGACGGCGCCGCCGCCTCGGTTGCGCTGGAGCGCCTGCGCGACGAAGCGCGCGGCTCCGGCAACCTCATGCTGCCCATCCTGGAGGCAGTGCGGGCGTACGCCACCGTGGGCGAGATATGTGACGTCCTGCGGGCGGTGTTCGGGACCTACCGGCCGCCGGTAGTGGTGTGAGATCGTGAACGCCGACGAGATCCTCCCCCTGGCCTCGGCCGTCGTGGCCGGATCTATCCAGGCGGCAGCCCGTCTGATCACGCTGATCGAGAACGATGGCGAGGATGCGGCGGCGGCGCTGCGGGCGCTGTTCCCGCACACGGGCCGCGCTCACGTGGTCGGGATCACCGGACCGCCGGGATCGGGCAAGAGCACGCTGGTCAACGCGGCCATCCGCGCCCTGCGGGCTCAGGGCCGGCGCGTAGGCGTGATCGCCGTGGACCCCAGCAGTCCGTTCACCGGCGGCGCGCTGTTGGGCGACCGCATCCGGATGCAGGATCACAGCACCGACCCGGAAGTCTTCGTGCGCTCGATGGCCACCCGCGGCAGTCTGGGCGGGCTGGCGCCGGCCACGGGCGAGGCCGTGGCCGTGCTGGATGCCTGGGGCGCCTCGACGGTCTTCGTTGAGACCGTGGGCACCGGGCAGGCCGAGGTGGACGTGGTCTCCGCTGCCGACACCGTGGTGGTTGTGAGCGCGCCCGGTCTGGGTGACGGTGTGCAGACCCTGAAGGCCGGCGTAATGGAGATCGGTGACGTGTTCGTGGTCAACAAGGCCGACCGTCCTGACGCCGACCGGGCCGTGACCGACCTCAAGATGGTCCTGGCCTTGGCGCCCGAGGGCGGCTGGCGGCCTCCGGTGCTATCCACGGTTGCCACCACCGGCGAGGGTGTTGCCGAGGTCCTGGAATCTGTCTCCAACCACCTGCGCCATCTGGAGCAGGGCGGCGGTCTGGCAGGCCGGAGGAAGGCGCGCTGGAGGAGAGAGGTCGTCCGCGCGGTCGAGGCGCGCCTGAGGGCCCAGACCATGGGCGGCGCCGCGGTCGCCTCGCTGGACGGGCTGGTTGAGCTGGTGGCCTCGGGTCAACTCGATCCGCGCGGCGCGGCCATCCGGCTGCTGGCCGCGGGACGCGACGCTGCTGCGGGCCTCGACCCCGCCGGGGGCGCGGCCCCTGGGGGCGTTCGGGTGGACCACATCGGCGTGGCGGTCCGCAGCATAGCCGAGGCGGCGCGGTTCTACAGCGAGGCGCTCGGGCTCCAGGGCGGCCCGCCTGAGCAGCTTCCGGCGCAGGGAGTGACGATCGTCTTCTTTGCCGCCGGCGAGACAAGGATTGAGCTCCTGGAGCCACTAACTCCTGAGGGGCCGATTGCCCGGTTCCTGGAGCGCCGCGGCGAGGGCGTGCACCACGTCGCGCTGGCGGTGCCCGACGTGGAACGGGCCCTGGAAAGCGCACGGGCAGCGGGTTTTGAGCCCGTTGACGCGGTTCCCAGGCCAGGCGCTCACGGCACCCGCGTGGTATTCCTACATCCCAAGGGCACCCACGGGGTGCTCGTGGAGCTGGTCGAGCCCGCCCAGCCGGTTGCCCCCCTGCCCGAAGAGCGGTAAAATAAACCTACCACCCCGATAGGCCTTCGCGCGGTTCTGGCTTGTTCTAGTCTTCATCCCGACAGGAGGTGAGCGGATGCGCCCCTTGATATCGCGCCGGGTGCTGGCGATGCTCGTGGCAGCCGCGTCGCTCGCGGTCGGAGCAACCGCCCTGGCACAGCGTCCCACGATAGTTGCACTGGTGACCGAGGCAGGCGTCCAGAAGGTATGGACCCACCAGGCCACGGTGGGAGGCGTGCTTGAGGAAGCCGGAGTCAGGGTCAGGCCCCACGACCGGGTCGCCCCAGGGCTGGCCGAGCGCGTGGCGCCGGAGATGACGGTCACCGTCCGGCGCGCGTTTCCGGTGTCACTCATGGTTGACAGTCGTACACTCCAGGTCATGACCGCGGCCGAGTCTGTGGAGGAGTTCCTGGCCGAGCGTCACGGCGGGGTGCGGTTGCAGCCGCGCGACCGTGTTCATCCTTCCATGGAAACCCGGTTGTGGCCCAACGCGGTGGTCAGGGTCGTGCGCATCCATACCCAGCTCGTCACCAGAGAGGAGCGCCTTCCGTACGCGCGCCTGGTCAGGCCTGATGCGACGCTGCCGCGCGGGATGACCCGTCTGGTGCAGGCAGGCAGGCCCGGCACTCGCGTGCTACGAATCGCGGTAACGACCGCGGACGGGCAGGTGGTGGACAGGCAGGTCATCGGGCAAGTGTTGGCCCGACCCCCGCAGGACCACATCTCGCAGGTCGGAACCCGCCGGATCATAGCCACCCGCGGGGAGTTTGCCGGGAAAGAGATAGTGCACATGGAGGCCACGGGCTACGCGCCCTGGCACGGCAAGGGCGTTGACGGCACCACCGCTATTGGGATGCGGGCCGGCTATGGGGTGGTGGCCGTGGACCCGCGGGTTATCCCGCTGCGGTCCGAGCTGTTCATAGAAGGGTACGGCCGCGCCATCGCCGGGGATACCGGCGGGGCGATCAAGGGCCACAGGATTGATCTGGGCTTCACCACCGCGCGCCAGGCATACCAGTTCGGTCGCCGGCCGGTGCGCGTGTACATTCTCTCGGTGCCGCCCCCGCGCAGGAAGTAGGCCCCGCGTGCTGGGCCACCTCGATCTGGTCACGCCGTCAGGACTCCGCGCGGCCCTGGCAGCAGCGGGCCTGCGCCTCCGCCCCTCGCGCGGCCAGCACTTCCTGGTCAACCGCCACGTGTTGGACCGAATCCTGTCCGCGGCCGGGATCGAGCCCGGCGAGGCCGTCTTGGAGGTGGGCGCCGGCGTCGGCACGCTCACCGTGGCGCTTGCGCGGGCCGGCGCGCGCGTGACGGCTGTGGAGGTGGACGGCAGGTTCGTCCCGGTCCTGCGTGCGGTCTGCGCTGCCTACCCCAGCGTTCGCATCGTGCACGCCGACGCCATGACCCTGACCCCGGAGATGTTGCCGGAAGCGCCGGATAAGGTCGTGGCCAATCTGCCCTACGCCATCGCCTCGCCGCTCCTGATCAACCTGCTGGAGGCCGGGGTCGGCCGCCGGTTCGTCGTGATGGTCCAGAATGAGGTGGCCGGCCGCATCGTCGCTCCGCCCGGGGGCAAGTCCTACGGGCTGCTCTCCGTGGCGGTTCAGGCGCGCGCGGATGCGTCCATCGTCGCCCGGGTGCCCCGGTCGGCATTCTTCCCTCCGCCAGAGGTGAACTCCGCCATCGTCCGGCTGGACGTACGCGAAGAGCCCGCGGTGCCGCGTCCTCTGATGCCGGTGCTGATGGCCGTGGCGCGCGCCGCGTTCGGTCAGCGCCGGAAGATGCTGCGCTCAGCGCTGCAGTCTGTCCGGGGGCGGCCCCTGCCCGCGGCCGCGGTCGAGGACCTCTGCCGGACAGCCGGGGTTGACCCGCGGTGCCGGGGAGAGAGTCTGTCGGTCGCCGAGTTCTCCCTCCTGGCGCGCGCCCTCGCCGACAGGGAGTAGGCGGGTCGATGGGGAAGATGCCATCAATGGAAGCAACGCTGGAATCAGGTGGGGTGGAACCGAGATGCTAGACTACGAGTCCTTCCTGTCCACGCTGGCGCGGCGGACGGAGCGCTCCGTGATCCGAGAACTGCTGAAGCTGACCCGGCCGGGGAGCGTGATCTCCTTCGCCGGTGGCCTGCCCGACCCGGCCACCTTTCCGATCGCAGAACTCCAGGAGGTGACCCGCGAGGTCCTCTCGACCGGGGGGAGGACGGCGCTGCAGTACGCGACCACCGAGGGCGATCCGGTCCTGCGCGAGGAGCTCGTTCGCTGGATGGCCAAGGACGGAATCAACGTCGGCCGTGACGACGTCCTTATAACCACCGGTTCACAGCAGGCGCTCGACATCGTCGGCCGTGTGCTCCTCGATCCCGGGGACGTGATCGTGGTCGAGCTGCCCACATACCTGGGAGGGCTGCAGGCCTTCCGCACCTATGGGGTGGAGATGATCGGCGTTCCCCAGGACGACGACGGCATCAACGTGCAGGCGCTGCACTCTGTCCTGACGCGCCTGCGGCAGGAGGGCCGGCGGCCGAAGTTCCTCTATGCCGTGCCCGACTTCCAGAATCCGTCTGGGATTACCTGGAGCCGCGCTCGCCGTGAGCGCCTGCTCGCGCTGGCGAGCGAGTTCGACACCCTGGTCATCGAGGACAATCCCTACCGCGAGATGCGCTTCCTCGGGAGCGCCCCGCCGCCGATCACCGCGCTCGATCCCGAAGGCCGCACGCTCTACCTCTCCACCTTCAGCAAGACGCTGGCGCCTGGCCTCAGGGTAGGCTGGATGGCCGGCCCCCAGTTTCTCATCTCGCGCTGCGTGACCGCGAAGCAGGCGATGGATCTCTGCGGCCCCGCGTTGACGCAGGCGATGGTGGCGGTACTGCTGGCCCGCGGGACCCTGCTGGAACGGCTTCCCACGGTGGTGGGGCTCTACCGGCACAAGCGGGACGTGATGCTCGATGCGCTGGCGCGCGAGATGCCCGAGGGCGTGTCCTGGACGCGACCGGAGGGCGGGCTGTTCCTCTGGGTGCGTCTTCCCGAGGGGGTGGACGCGGGTGCGATGCTCAAGGTCGCGCTGGAGGAAGAGGCTGTGGCATACGTTCCAGGGCAGCCCTTCCACGCCGACGGGAGCGGCCAGAACACCCTGCGCCTGAACTTCTCCTACCCGTCCGAGGCCGAGATCAAGGACGGCATCGCCCGCCTGGGCCGGATCGTGCGCCGCAGCGTGCCAGCCCCTGTCCACACAGTCCGCAGGAGGGGAACAACAGTTTCGGATTGACGGCTCCCGGGTCGTGCGCTACCGTCAGTGTTGTCAGCGGCACGTAGCTGGTTGAGATGGGAGGAGGTACTCCTTCGGGAGCGGCCCGGCCTAACTCGGCAGCAGGCGGCCGCTGACGCTTTCTACGGACCGGCTATCTTCGCGACCGCGTCCCTGGCAAGCAGCACGGTGATCCCACCACCGGGCGCGGGCGGTTCCTCCCTGACCGCGAACCCGCCCAGCGCATTGGCCAGTGCGCGGGCGACCCGGGGGGATCCGCTGCGATCAACGATCGTCGTTACCTCCACCGGTCCTTCTGCAGCGCGCACCGTGACCGTCTTGAAGCCGAGCGCCGCGATGCGCGAAGCCGCCTGTTGACCCAGGCCAGGGACGCCGCTGGCGTTCTGCACCTCGACCGGTATGGTCTTCAGATCCTCTTCGCTCAGGCCGTAGAAGAAGTCCGCAACCACCGCGCGAATCCTGGCCGGATCGGGCTCCCAGTACAGGGCTGCGAAGTTGCCGGGCAGCGTTTCCAAGCGTAGCGGCTCCCCGCGCGCGCGCACCGCGAACACGCCCAGGGTCATCAACTCGGCCCGGGTGAGGTCGGTCTGCGCGTTGCGGGCGAAGGCGCCCAGGAGTTTCGGACCGGCCAGGAGCGTGGAGGGCTGCTTGAGCTGCCGGACCAGGGTCATGATAACCTGATGCTGGCGCTTCACGCGGCCGATGTCGCCCATGGGGTCGTGGCGGAACCGGATGTAGCCCGCGACCTGGTCGCCGTTCAGCCGCTGCCGGCCCTTCTTCAAGTCCACCGTGAACCCGGCCCAGCTATCGGTGTACCGCATGTCCTTCTCGACGTCTATCTCGATGCCGCCAACCGCGTCCACCAGGCGCGCGAACGACTCGGGTCCCAGCTTGATGTAGTAGTCCACCCGGACCCCAAGGAGGCGTTCCACCGTTTTGACCGTCAGGCGCGGGCCGCCGTAGGCGTACGAAGCGTTGATCTTGGTGACCCCGTGGCGCGGGATCTCGGCCCGCGTATCGCGTGGTATCGAAAGCGCGGTGATCCGCTCCCTGTCGGGATCAAACGAGATCAGGACGAGGGTGTCCGCCCGCGCAACGTTCAACACCTGCCGGCGGTTGTCGAGGGTCGCGTCAATGCCTATCAGGAGGACGTTCACCCGGCCGGTCAAGCGGAGCGGCCAGCCGAAGGCCTCGACGTTGCGCCGCCCCGCGGCAGTCTCGCCCGTGCCCACGGTCACCTGGCTCAGGATGTACAGGTAGATTCCCAAGGCAAGGCCGCCGGCCACGAGCACGCCAACCGGGACGGCCCAAACCACGACCCGCCACCAGCGCCTGCGGAAAGGAGGTGGCGGGGACCCGGCAGGGCAACTGGGATCTGCCGTCTGGGCGCCCGGCGCGCGGTCTGCGTTGTCAGGGAGTTGCTCGGTCACGGGGCTATCTTACGGGAACCATTCGGCCCGCGCAACGAAGGCCACCACAACGAAGGCCACCCCCACGGAGGACTTATGCCTCCCGGCACCTAACTGTTTAGGTGCCGCAGAGCCGCACGGGGGGGCCGATGTTGTGAAGGAACTCCGCCTCAATGCTTACGCCAAAGTCAACTTAGCCCTGGATGTACTGCAGCGTCGCGAGGACGGGTATCACGAGGTCGAGACCGTCCTCCACACGATCGCGCTGCACGACTCAATCACGCTGCGCGAATCGGGAGAAGGGATCCTCGTCACCACCGACGACCCCTCGATCCCAACGGACGCGGGCAGCCTGCTGTACCGGACGGCCGCGCTGCTGCGGGAGAAGTACGGCGTGACGCGGCCGGTGGAGATCGAGGTGCACAAGCGCATTCCCGTGGCCGCGGGCCTGGGTGGAGGCAGCGCCGACGCGGCGATGACGCTGATTGGATTGGCCCAGATGTGGAAGCTGCGGCTGGACCGCCGCGAACTCTACGCGCTGGCAGGGCGCCTCGGCTCAGACATACCGTTCTTCCTAAGCGGCGGCGCCGCCGTGGCCCGGGGGCGCGGCGAGCGGGTCCAGCCGCTCGCACCGCTGCCGGCCACCTGGGTGGTGCTGGCCAGGCCCAGGTTCCCAGTCCTGACAGAGTGGGCCTACCGGCGCATCCGGCCCGCAGAGATTACCTGCCGCCCAGACATCCCGCAGCTCCTGGACGCGGTGGCTCGGCGTGATCTGCCCGCGGTCGGGCGTCTGGTGGGAAACGTGTTCGAAGAGGTTGTCGCCAGCCACCATCCCATCGTTGCCGATCTGAAGGCGCGGATCCTGCGGGGTGAGGCCTATGGGGCCGCGATGAGCGGCACAGGCCCCACCGTTTATGGGTTGATGGCCAACGAGGCCGCGGCCAGGCACCTCGCCGAAGACCTGGGCAAGCGGGATGAGGTGGACGTCATCGTAACGCGGACCTTCTCGGAGGAACGCTAGTGCCCTCCGCGGTCGTGCTGGCCGGCGGAGAGCCGGAGCCACAGCTTGCCCCGGGCCTACCGAGCAAGGCGTTCCTCCGAATCGGCGGCCTCACGCTGGTGGAGCGGGTCGTGGCCGCATTGCGTGGCAGCCCCAGCATCGGGAGGGTCGTGGTGGTCGGTCCGCCCGAGCCCCTGGCAGCCCTTCTGGGCTCTTCGGTGGAGATCGTCCCTGATCAGGGCTCGATAATGAACAACATCGCCGCG
>DYHL01000032.1:0-3290 GCA_020724185.1 Candidatus Nitrosymbiomonas sp.
GAATCGGTGGACGAATAACCCCGGAATCAGTGGACGAATTCATCGGAATACGCAGGATACCGCGCTTTCATACCGGCACCGCTTCCTCCCGAACCGCCGGTCTGGATGGAAAGCGAACTCCAGGTGCTCCTCGCACAAGCTAACCTCGCGCTTGGCCGTCTGGACGGGGCGATCCAGACCCTGCCCAACCCCGATCTGTTCGTGTTCATGTACGTGCGCAAGGAGGCCGTCCTCTCCAGCCAGATCGAGGGCACGCAAAGCTCGCTCCAGGATCTCCTTGCGGCGGAAGCGAAGATCCTGGGGCCCAACCGGGGATCGGGCGACGTGGACGAGGTGGTCAACTACGTCCGCGCCATGAACCACGGTCTCGCGCTGCTCTCCAATTTGCCGGTCTCGGTGCGTCTTATCCGCGAGATCCACCGCGTTCTCCTCCACGGCGTGAGGGGATCGAGTCTCGAGCCGGGCGAGCTGCGCCGCAGCCAAAACTGGATCGGTCCCGGCGGCTGCACGCTGGCTGAAGCCACCTTCGTGCCCCCACCGCACGATGAAGTGCCCGCTGCGCTCGCCGGTCTCGAGCGCTTCCTGCATGGAGATCCGCCTCTGCCGCTCCTCATCACTATCGGCCTCGCCCATGCGCAGTTCGAGACGATCCACCCGTTCCTCGACGGCAACGGCCGGATCGGCCGGCTGCTCATCACGTTCCTGCTGTGCGAACGCCGGGTGCTGCAGAAGCCCGTGCTCAACCTCTCGCACTACTTCAAGCGTCATCGGCAAGCGTACTACGATCGGCTGCAGGCTGTGCGCGATGCGGGCGACTGGGAAGGCTGGCTCTCCTTCTTCCTGCGTGGCGTGGCCGACGTGAGCGGCCAGGCCACGGACACCGATAGGCGCATCCTCACGTTACGCGAAGCGCACCGTGCCGGCATAACTGAGCACTTCGGTCGCGCGGCGGGCAACGGTCACAAGGTGCTGGAGCGGCTCTACGAACGTCCCATCCTGTCGGTCAGCGAGGTCAAGGAGCTCACGGGCACCACGTACCCGGCGGCAAACCAACTCGTGCAACGATTCTTGGAACAACGAATCCTCACGGAGATCACTGGCC
The DNA here is from genome assembly GCA_020724185.1 of Candidatus Nitrosymbiomonas sp. Lineage (GTDB taxonomy): Bacteria > Sysuimicrobiota > Sysuimicrobiia > Sysuimicrobiales > Humicultoraceae > VGFA01. The sequence continues at coordinate 1,103 of DYHL01000032.1, forward strand.
TGTCCCGGCATCGCCGATTCCGCTACGACGCTTATGTCCGGCTGTTCTCGGACGACGAGCGCGAGGAGGCCGGCGACGGGTCGTAATGAGGGCCGCCGCACTCCCATAGATGCAATCACGCACCCCGCGAGGAGGATCCCGATGCCATTGATGACCAGAGACGACTACATCGAAAGCCTCAGGAAGATGAAGAAGCGTGTGTTCATCATGGGCCAGGAGGTCGAAAACACTGTAGACCACCCGCTGGTCCGGCCGTCGCTCAACGCATGCGCGATGACGTACGCGCTGGCCCAGGAGCCCGAGCACGCCGGCCTGATGCTCGCGACCTCCAACCTGACGGGTCAGACGGTCAATCGGTTCACGCACCTGCACCAGAATGCCGCGGACCTGGTGGCTAAAGTGAAGATGCTGCGCCTGCTCGGCCAGAGGACCGGTTGCTGCTTCCAGCGCTGCGTGGGCATGGATGCGTTCAACGCGGTGGATTCGGTGACTTACGAAATGGACCGCGCGCTGGGGACGGAATACCACGCTAGATTCAGGCGATTCCTGGAGCATGTGCAGGAGCACGACCTGGTGGTGGGCGGCGCGATGACGGACGCGAAGGGAGACCGGCGGCTGAAACCCTCGCAGCAGGCCGACCCGGATCTGTTTATGCGCATCGTGGAGAGAAGGCCCGATGGCATCGTGGTGCGTGGGGCGAAGCTCCACCAGACCGGAGCCCTGAACTCGCACGAGATCCTCGTCATGCCCACGCAGACGCTCGCGGAGGAGGACAGGGACTACGCCGTCGTGTGTGCGGTTGCGGCGGACGCCCCGGGCATCCTGATGATCTGCGGCCGGCAGCCGTCGGACACACGCAAGCTCGAAGGCGGCCAGATTGACGTGGGCAACCGCGAGTTTGGCGGGCACGAGGCGGTGATCATCCTGGACGATGTGTTCGTCCCCTGGGAGAGGGTCTTCATGGCCGGCGAGTATGCCTATAGCGGGCTGCTCGTTGAGCGGTTTGCCGGCTACCATCGCCAGAGCTATGGCGGCTGCAAACCAGGCGTGGGTGACTTGCTGGTCGGGACGGCGCAGTCGCTGGCCCAGTACCAAGGCACGGACAAGGCGTCGCACGTCAAGGACAAGATCGTCGAGATGGTCCACCTCAACGAAACGATGTACGCCTGCGGCATCGCGTGTTCAGCAGAAGGCAAACGGACGGCCTCAGGCACCTATCTGATTGATTCGCTGCTGGCGAACGTGTGCAAGCTCAACGTGACGCGCTTCCCATACGAGATCGCGCGGCTGGCGCAGGACATCGCTGGGGGCCTGCTCGTTACGCTGCCGTCGGAGAAGGATTTCACCAACCCCGAGATAGGGCCATATCTGGAGAAGTACCTCCGCAGCGTGGAACGCTACACGACCGAGGAGCGCTGCCGGATGCTGCGTTTGCTGGAGAATCTCACTCTCGGGCCGGGAGCGGCGGCCTATCTCACGGAGTCAATGCACGGGGCCGGATCTCCGCAGGCGCAGAGGATCATGCTGGCGCGGCTGGCCGACCTGGAAGAGAAGATGCGGTTGGCGAGGAGGCTGGCGGGAATCAAGGAACGACCCGTGAACACCATGCAGAGGGGCGAGACGTGATTCCTTGAGAAGCACCCTGACGGATACGTGGCTTATCCCCTTGGCCTCAAAGGTGTCGTTGTGGGTGAAGGGGACACCTATGAAGCGGCGCTCCGAGATGTTGTCAAGGCATTTGAACACCGTTCTGACCCAGGCAGGAATCACGAGAGAGGATTTCCTCGAAGCGTACGGCGGATGAACGATTCGCGAAAGCTGACCCGGCCAGCGTGCGGGAATGCGGAACCGAGGACGTATTTGACGGGATGGATAGCAGGCAGGCCCGGTCGGTCTGCCCCGGCGCACTGTGGTCCGTTGCGAGGCGAAGGCTCGATCAGTTGAACCAGGTCCGTGAGCTGAGGGAGCTTGCCGTTCCCCCGGGTAATCGGCTTGAACGGCTTCGCGGCGACCGTGTGGGGCAGTACAGCATTCGGGTTAACGACCAGTATCGCATCTGCTTCGTTTGGGAGGATGGATATGCCGATGACGTCGAGATCGCGGACTACCACTAGGTCTCGGCCCAAGGGAAATCGCCACGTGAGGAAGGCCGCACTCATAGGCAGGCGGCATTTGCGATCCGGCTTGG
>DYHL01000032.1:3300-15757 GCA_020724185.1 Candidatus Nitrosymbiomonas sp.
GGAGTCTCGTTTCCGCGTCTGAACGAGATCATTCGCGGGAAGCGGGCCGTCCCATGCGCAGCCGCGACGCGGTCGCAATTGGCCAACTCAAACCGCTCGACGGTCAGGAGTAGGAGGCGGGCGTCCACACACGCCCCGAAGGTCGCCTACCCCTCGCGGTTACCAGGGTCGTCGCGGCTGATGCGCTTCTGTCGCCAAGCACACGCGGTCACACGCCAAGTCCGGCACAGGGCCAGGAGGGCGGGGCCTTCCGCACCCCGAACCGTTGTCGCGATACTGAGAGGGTGAAGCCAGGGTTCCTCGGAGACTCCTACGACATCGTGAAGCAGAGTCTCTTGCGATGGCTCGGCTCGCTTGGCACCTGGGCAACACATCCGATGTTCACTGAGTCGGTGACGGGCGACCAGGCCAAAGCCTTGTCGCACTTACTCGGCACGCGGCTTCTGTCCGAGGAGACCCTCACGCCGGCGAGCGACAGAGCTGCTTACTTGGCACCCGCTCGCGATTGCAGGGACCACGTGTTCCTTGATCCCGATACAGGGATTCGACTCGAACCGGCGCGCGGCAAGAAGGCTCCTCTCTATGTCTTCGGGACCGAGCTCGTCGCGATCGCAGGCGCCCGCCCTGCGGCCCTGACGCTGGTTTTCGACCAGTCCCTGGCAAGGGGCCGAGAGCGCGAACAGCTCCAGGGCAAATTATCCGCCCTTGCAGTCCACGGTCTGCATGGTGTCGCGTATGTCTCACACGCATGCTTCGTTCTCATGGGAAAGAGCGACCCCCTCGTCACGCGAGCCTTCGAGGCTCTCGTGACGGAGTCTCGGTTGCCGGAGAGTCGCTTCTTGAAGGGCGAGATCCAGAACAACCAGATGCAGCGGACGAACGCGGCGCAAGCGCTACACGCTCGCCGTTGGTCTGGGCGTTAGGCGGACAACGGAGCGGAGAATGAAGAAGCGTTTGCGGAAGAAGCGCCGATTCGGCGAGTTCCAAGAGTTCGGGTTCGAGGTTGCCTTCCAGCTTCCATCCACGTTGAACGGAGCTCAGGTATTCGCGTTTGGGGACGAGTTCTTCGATGAAGTTGAGGCTCAAGGCCTCCTATGTGGTGGAGCTTGCGGGCACCGGTGGGACGTTTTCGTCACCAAGGAGGGCCGGGGATCGGCCACCGAAGAGGATAGGGAGCACCTCCGCCGATGGCTGGAAGGCAAGAGTCTCGTCTCGGACGTCCGAATTGGTGAGCTTGTCGACGCGTGGCATGCCGCCTAACTCGGTGCAAGAGCGCGTGCCGACCGCTATGCGGCTCGGGGCCGCTCAGCGCCGAAGTCTTTAGGCGGCCTTGGGTTTCCTCAGTCTCCAGGTCTTGCCCCCGTTGTTAGTGCCGCGACAGGGTCCGCTTGACACCCTGTCGTGGTATGACTAGAATAATAGTCACGATGCCGCACCGCGGGTCATTCAATCTTGTCTATGCTCCAGCCGTTCGTCAGCACCTGCAGGCCATACACCGGAACTTCCACTCCTTGATCCGAGCGGAAATCGAGGCGGGCCTACTGTACGAGCCCGACACTCCCGCAATGAATCGAAAGGAGCTATTGGCCTCGGTCGAGCTGAACGTGCAGTGGGAGCTTCGGTGTGGACCGGGAAATCGGTTTAGGGTCTTCTACAACGTTGACAGGGGCTCGCATGCCGTCGAGATCCTGGCGATAGGTGTGAAGCGAGGCGCTCGGCTTATGATCGGGCGGGAAGAGGTGAAGCTGTGAGAATCGCTCCGGTAGCCGAAGTGAAAGCCAAATTGAGCGCGTTCCTCAAAGCGAGCCGCAGCGGGCCCGTCGTTGTCACGCGGAACGGCAAGGCCGTAGCGGTGCTTCTCTCCGTCGCCAGCGATGATGAGGTGGAGGATATCGTGTTGGCCAATTCGCCTAAGTTCCAAGCCATCATCGCCAGGTCCCGGGAACAGATTGCTCGCGGGGAGGGTGTGCCTCACGAGCAGTTCTGGGCTGAGATTGAACGGAGTGGGAGGCCATCGCGGCCTAGGACTAAGGCCGGCCGCCGAACACCTCGCTGATGCTGACTCGCCGGGCAGCTCAGCGCCAGGCCGTTTGACGACAATGACGCGAAGCCGGAGGTCCCTTGGAAGTCTATGTACCAGGGTTTGCCGGCCATCTCCCACGTGAAACTGGCTAGCCTAAGGCCTTGCAATCCGCTTGGTGTATAATCAAGAAGCAGTAATCGGAGCGAGGAAGGTCGGGGCTCGGTGGCCACAACAAGAGATCAGTTCATTGTGAATGAGAAGGGGAGGAAGACGGGGGTCGTCCTCTCACTCCGCCGATACCAGCGCTTGAAGGAGGATCTCTCCGATCTGGCCGTAGTGGCCGAGCGGCGCGCGGAGAAGCCGGTTCCCGCCGAGGAGATGAGGCGCCGGCTGAAGGAAGATGGCCTCCTATAGTCTCGTTCTCAAACCCTCGGTAGAGAAGGATCTCCGCTTGTTGCCGCGGCCCATACTGAGCAGAATGTGGGCGAAGATCCAGGTCCTTTCGCAAGCACCCATCTCGCGCCAGAGGTAAGCATGTTTGTTCTTGTCCGTGCGGTCACTTACGCGGCGCTGTTCGTCGGCCTTGTGCTCATCTACGCGCCGGCCCGCCTCTCGTCCTGGTCCGGCCTTGTCCGGCCCGCGGGGATTGAAGTGCAGCAAGTTGCCGGGATGGCTATCGGGGCCGCTGGCGCGGCGGTCGCTCTGTGGTGCATATTCACATTCGCATTTGTCGGAAGAGGTACCCCGGCGCCCTTCGACCCGCCTCGCCGACTGGTGATTCAGGGTCCCTACCGATTCGTGCGGAATCCCATGTACATTGGCGCAGGAACCGCCCTGGCCGGGGCGGCGCTCTTCTACGCGTCGTTGCCGCTTCTGGGTTATACTGGCCTGTTCTTTCTCGCAGCTCACCTCTTCGTGGTGTTGTACGAGGAGCCCGCTCTACGACGAACCTTCGGCCAGGAGTACGAAGCGTACTGCGACCGGTCCAGGCGATGGTGGCCGAGCGTATGAACCGCACATGATCCTGATGCCACCCAGCAAGTGGTATGGAGCCGAATCGCTATCGCTCGCGGCTCATCCCTGGCGTTGGACGGACAGCGGCGGGGATTGACGGTATGCGTACGTTGGTCATACTCGGCGCATGAAGCGATCCCGAAGCGAGGTGTACAGCCGAGCCCTTGCTGAGTATGTCGCCCGTCACTCCCCTGACCGCGTTACCGAGGCGATGGACCGGGCGCTGGACGAGATCAACGAACCGACGGATCAGTTCGCGCGGGTGGCGTCCCTTCGCGTTCTGGAACGCAGCGCTTGGTGAGCATCACCCAGGGTGACGTCTGGCGGGCGGATCTGCCGGGGCCGAGGGGCTCCGGGCCTGGGGTTCGCCGTCCGATGGTCGTCGTGCAGGGAGACGCGCTGAATCGCAGCCGAATCGCGACAGTCGTTTGTGTTCCCCTTACAAGCAACGTGAAGTGGGCGGCGGCACCAGGAAACGTGCTACTTCCGCCGGGTGTCACCGGGCTTCCGAAGGAATCGGTGGCGAACGTCTCGCAGATCGTTATGTTGGATAGAAACGATCTAACCGAACGGGCCGGGAAGCTGCCACGGCCCAAGCTCAAGCTGGTGCTGTCGGGGATCGATGTTGTCCTTGGGCGCTGAAGAGCCGAGCAATTTCGCGAATGGCCCATGAACAAGACCGGTCTTGTTCCTCACTCCCCACCGATGGCACCGTGCCGATCGCGCCTCTGCTTGGCCTGGCCGGCATCCTTGAGGCGGTGTGATCTTGTCCGCCGCGGGATCCAGTTCAGGGAGTTGATTCGGCTCTTGGAGAGTAACGGTGGCAATTGGTGGGAGTCCGAGGAAGCGATCGCCAGTTCAGGCATCCGAATAGAGGGGGCGGCGACCGTAACTGGCAAACCGAATCCAAACATCCCGCTATGTAGCAGCAGTCGAGCGCAGTGAAACGAGCTGGGGGACCCCCGTCCCTGACCTGCCTGGCTGCAGCGCTTCCCTGGCTCCGGTCAGGCGGAACTGTGTGGATGGTGGCTGTCTGGTGCAGCGTTGTTAGGTTCATGAGCGGAGGTTGACGCCTTGAGCGGTATGACGTATCATCATACCCGGAGGTGTTCCGAGGTGAGATCAAAGGTCGCAATATCACTAGACGAAACAACTCTCGACCGGCTCGACCGCCTCGTCCGGCAGCGGGTGTTCCCGAATCGCAGCCAAGCCATTCAGGAAGCGGTGTCCGAAAAGCTCCAGCGCCTTGAGCGTAGTCGGTTGGCGCGGGAGTGCGCCAAGTTGGATCCCGGCTTCGAGAAGGCGATGGCCGAGGAGGGGCTTTCCCAGGAGTTGGCGGAATGGCCCGAATACTGAGGGGAGAGATTCGTTGGGCCGACCTCAATCCAACCCGTGGCCTTGAGCAGGGAGGTCAGCGTCCAGTTCTGATCTTGAGCCAGGACGTCTTCAATGAACGATCCGGGACCGTCATTGCAGTTGCACTCACCAGCCAGCCCCAGCGCGCTGGTTTCCCGCTCACGTTACAACTTCAGTCGGCAGGGCTCCCAAAGCCGTCTTGGGTCAAGATCAGCCAGATCCGAACCTTGGCGGTCGAGAGGATCGGAAAGAGACTGGGAAACGCGAAGGCCGAAGATCTTGCGCAGGTCGTCGAAGGCCTGAATGAGATCATCGGAACCTAGCAAGCGGCTCAACCCGCCGTCTGCCGCGCGCCTCTTTGCGTCGTTCCTCCGCTTGGGGCTCACCGCCTTCGGAGGGCCGTCGATGGTGGCATACATCCGTGACATGGCGGTCGAGAAGAACCATTGGCTTGATGAAGGGACATTTCAGGACGGAGTGGCACTCTGCCAGACAATTCCAGGCGCCACGGCCATGCAGACTGCCGCCTACGTTGGATATAGGTTGCATGGGGTCGTAGGAGCTGCCGCCTGCTTCGTTGGCTTTGGTCTCCCAGCCTTCGTTTTCATGATCATCCTCTCGGCCGCCTACCTTAGCATGAGGGAGCTTTCGGCAGCAGCCTCGCTGCTCGAGGGATTGCGGGCGATAGTTGTCGCAATCATCGCCAATGCGGCCTTCAAGTTCGGCCGCTCCACGCTGAAGGCGTTCCGTCACTTCGCAATCGCGGGCGCATCCGCGCTGCTGTTTGCTCTTGGTCTCAATCCAATCCTTGTGATCGTGGCCGCCTTCTGCCTGGGAATGCTACTCTTGCACTCCCCCGGCGGGAGTCCCGTGGTCAGGGCAAGCGTCTCGCAAGGCTCGTCTTCCCGAGCCATCCTTCTCTTGTTGGTCCTAGTCGTCGCGGGGTTCTCTCTGTTGTTCGTGGCAAGTCGCCCCCTCTTCGACCTTGCCGCTCTCTTGGCGCGGATCGATCTGTTCGCCTTTGGCGGAGGCTTCGCCTCCGTGCCCCTCATGTATCACGAGGTTGTTGGGATTCGCCACTGGATGTCTAGTCAAACCCTTATGGATGGCATCGCGTTGGGTCAAGTCACGCCTGGTCCCATCGTCATTACGGCGACGTTCATCGGCTACATCCTCAAAGGCCCGGTAGGTGCAGTCGTCGCGACGGTTGCCATCTTCACCCCGTCGTTCATCCTGGTCGTTGTCTCAGTTCCCTACTTCGATCACCTTCGGTCATCAGCATGGTTCAACCGCGCCATCGGCGGCATCCTCTGCTCGTTCGTTGGTCTGCTACTGACGGTCGCGATCAGGTTCACCATCTTGCTCCACTGGGACTTCAAGTCCGCCTTGCTTGCCCTATGTGCGTTTGCTGCCCTCATGATGCACGTCGATATCCTTTGGGTTGTCTTGGGCGGCATCGTCGCCTCGTTGCTCATCCCGATTGTCCGGCAGGTTCTTGGCGTGGCCTAATGCGGTCGTGTCTTTGTAGTCGCAACAGGAACCAGGTTGAGCCTGATCGAATTCCAGACTGGCAAGGTTGATGAGGCAAGCCGCATCGTCAACGAGTCAATCGTGCCGGTCATGAAAGAGCAGAAAGGGTTCAAGGGCCAGCTTCTCCTTACGCAGCGCGACACGGGCAAAGCCATCTCGATCAATCTGTGGGACACGGAAGCTGACCTGACGGTATTCGAAGCCAACCCTCTTTATCGGGAGCTGCTAGGCAAACTAGCAGGCGTTCTTGCAGGGCCACCCGTTGCAGAACGCTATGAGGTCAGCGTTCAGGCGTAAAGTCACCGTGGCTACTTCGGGGCTAGGGTCGTCATCAATGTCCTTCACCCCTTCGCCGGCGCCGGCTGCCGCGCTGCAGCCACCGCCTTGACGATCATCCAGCCGATCACGCCCAGCCCTGCGACGAAGGTGATCAGGAACACGACCAGCGGGCTCCACTGCACGTTGACCTGCTCAGCGGCCAGGTTGATGTACCTGCGAAGCTCCGCGTTCTGCAACACCTGGCGGCTGATCGCGTTCAGCGCCATGACGCCCACCTGGGCCAGAGCAGTGGCCAGCGCCAGCGGCCGCTTCACCTTCCTGCTCTGGGCCAGAATCAGCAACCAGGGCAGGCCCGGGCCCAGGGCGGTCAGGGCCGTCAGCGCCGCCAGGGAGCCACCGAACATCATCTGGCGCAACTCCGCGGGCCAGGTTCCGAACGTGTACCAAGTGCCTGTCAGGGCGAACCAGGCCGCACCCACCGTGTAGAGGCGCAGCGCGAAGCCGGATACCCAACGCCGGTACGCGTCGCTCTCCCTGACCGCGAAGAACGCGGCGTCCACCACCAGGTAGACGGCCGTCGTTGTCAGCGCCAGGCCAAACATCATCAGCCAACGGGGCCACAATGTCGGATCGGCCACGTTGAGGGCGATACCCATGGGCGCGCCGGCCACGCTCGTCTTCTGCCACAGCGCCGGCCACGCGGCGAGATTGGTCATCAGACTGAAGCCGTTGGCAAACAGGAAGCTGATCGCAATGAACAGCAGCGCCCCAATCCAGCCGGCTGTCCGGTGGATCGGCGCGGTGCGTCCACCCCGGAGCCCTATGGCGTAGAAATAGACGCCGTAGTAGGCCGGGATGAGCATGAGGATGATGCTGAACCACGGCCAGGCCATCAGGATGGTGGCAGGGAAGAACACCTTGTAGTACGCGACCTGGATGAACAGCAGAGGCACGATCCCGAAGTTGATGCCGAGCGCGATGATGATCGGCATCTGGTTCATCAGGCGGTTCGAGCATGTCCTGGCGTGCTCGCCGCGCCCTCGCAGGAGCATCGCCAGCAGGACCCCGGCGAACCACAGGTTCATCGGGATCGTGTGGAGCGTGAATCCCAGCACCTTGAAGAACACCGTGAACCAGTAGGGTGATGGGAGTCCCAGCGGGCTGTCGGGTCCTAGCAGACGGGTTGGATCCATCTTCGCCTCCCTACCGCATCCCGCCCGGACGCGGCAACGCGATTGACGCCAGGTACTTCACCAGCATCTCCGTCTCCTCGGGCGTACCCAGCCACGGCGGCATGAAGATGTTCACATCTCCCAGGTACGGGACTGCGCTGCGGATGATGTCCGGCGTCCAGCCCCGCATCAGGTGCCCGACCGCGGAGTACCCCGCCGTTGTGGAGTGGCAGTTGTTGCAGTGATACTGGAAGATCAGGTGGCCCAGGCGCACCTGGTCAGGCTCGGGTAGTTGCCGCAGTTTCTCCCTAACGATCTTAGTCCCATCCATCACCTGGGGATACTGTGAGGCCACGAATGCCTTGGTCCAGGTGCCGCTTTCCAGATAGCCGTTCTTTCGTACCTCTGGGATCTGCTCGGTCAGCAACTGGTTGCCCATCACCACGTTGTAGACGATGTAGGGCTTGCGGACCGCCTCGCGGATGAACTCCCCGGTGCTGAACGCGCCCACCCCGAGGATGAAGAAGAGGATCGCAAAGCCCGGGGAGAGCCATCCGGGGTTGCGATAAGGCCCCAGGTACAGCATGACGAAGACGATGGCAGTGGTGGCGAAGATCAGGGCCGTGAGCACGGTGAGGACGCTGGAAGCCATCAGCGCAGCCCGGGCCGACTCGGGCAGGAACGCGTACCATCCCAGGCCGCCGATCAGGATCAGGATGGATCCCAGCAGCGCAGGACGGGCCGCGCGCTTGGCGATCAGGTCGCGCAGCGTGGGATCCTTGAGTTTGAACGCGGCGTGCAGGTACACGTACAACGACGCCAGCAGGATCGCGCCGCCTGTGCGCACCAGCACCTGGGGCACGAACTGCGGGTTGAGCAACCCCACCCAGAAGTTCCTGTTCTGCAGCCAGGCGCCGGGGTTGAGCATGAAGCCGGTGATTCCGGTGATCAGCACCAGACTCAACCAGGCCGAGGCCGCGTAGATCCACCCCATGGTCTGATGGGTCTTCGGGTCCGGCCGCCCCCAGTAGTAGTAGAAGATGAACGCGGCGACGATCTCGACGATGAAGGTCACGTACTCCATCGCCCAGCCGAAGACAAAGATGTGGATCAGCGTCCTGGTAGCCAGAGGGGAGGCCAGCCCGATCGTCCACCAGATGCCCACGCCGGTGATGGCGCCGTAGACCACCGTGAGCAGGATGAAGAACCAGGCGTGCTGTTTCAGGTAGGCGAGGTAGGGCCGGTTGTGCGTGCGGTAGGCGTGTCGCACCTCGACCGCCAGGAACAGCCCGCCGCCCACGGCGTAGTGCGCGACCACCACGTGCAGGACCGCGATGATGGCTATGAGCATGGGCGAAGTGAGAAGCGGGACATACCACCAGGGATAGTGCATGCCGATCCCTCCCCTCAACCCCTGTGGGATTCGACCTGCCTTCTGCCCGTACCTCCGGCTGCGGACTCCTGCCCGGCTACTCGAACTTGAACAGCAGGATTCCTACCAGGAAGAACCCAATGCCGAATCCGGCGAGCGCGATCGCCTGCGGCAGCACCTCTGCCAGAGCGAGACCGCGCGTGATGATGTTCACGAACCCGGTCATCGCCCATCCCTGCGGCACGGTGTAGGCCAGGGTCTGCATGTACTGCGGCGCGACCTCGATCGGCCACCAGGCGCCGCCCAGCATCGAGGGGATGATGGTCACAACCGGAAACAGCGTGGATGCCTGCGCCTCGGTACGGATAACCGCGGCGAGCATGACGCCCAGCCCGGTGGCCGAGAAGAGGTATGCGGCCACGAGCAGGGCGAGCGCGGCCGGGGCCTGTCCCCAGTTCACGCCGAGCAATCCCTGGCCGACGATGATCAGGATGCCCATCTGAACGACTCCTTGAAGATAGATCCCGGCGATCTTGCCTCCCAGGATGGATGCCCGCCGCGTCGGGGTGGTCAGCAGCCGGGCCAGCGTGCCGTTCTGGCGTTCGACCACAAGGGTGGCCGCGCTCATCGCAGCGGCCATCATGACGAACATCACCGCGAAGCCCGGCGAGGCCTGCTCCATGCCCGTTGGGAGCCGCTGCCGCCGGTCGGCGGCAAGTGCGCTCGCCACCTCCGCGTCGACCATTACAGGGGGTATGGGCAACCACCGGCTGTCGGCCCTCTCAATGGCGCGGCGGCGCACAGCCGGTCCCAGTGAGGGGTCTTGCGTCTCGCGCACGGCCAGCGCCGCGGTGAACTCGCCGGCGATGGCATCCACCGACAACCGCATCGCCACCTCGCGCACGACCTCGGTGACGAGCATGGGCGGGCCCCGGCGTGGGTCGAACCGCACGCTCACGTCGGCATCCTTGCCCGTGTTGATGCGGGCGGCGAACCCTTTCGGTATGAGGACGACGGCGGCAACACGCCCGTCCTCGAGCAGCGCCCGCGCCTCCGCGCCTGTGGTTTCCCGAAGGCCGACCGTGGGCTCAGCCCCTAGGCGCTCCGTGAACAGCCGCGAGTAGGTGCTGCCGTCTTCGTCGGCGACAGCCACCGGTGTGCGCGCGCCAGTGGCCCCTCCTCCAAAGACGCTGCCCACCAGCACGGTCATCAACAGCGGCATCGCGAGGCGCCAGAGCAACGCGCCGCGGTCGCGCGCGGTGATGGTCAGCGACAGCAGCGCAATCGCCCCGGCCTTGCGTAGGGCGGTCATGCCGCTCACCGCGCTGCGCTCACCGGAACCGCAGCCGCCACGTCCCGACCGTGAGGAACACCAAGGACATGGCGAACAGGGCCAGCAGCGGCTGCCAGATGGCCGCGGGGGTCTCCGCGCCGGCCATGATGGCCAGGAATCCGTCCATGGCCCAACGGTTGAAGGTCAGACGGCTGACGTGTTCCAGCCACGGCGGCATGACATATATGGGGAACATCGCGCCGCCCAGGAACGACATGGGCAGGATGATGGCCGGCGCCAGCGACTCGACGACTTCGGGGGTGCGGGCCAGCGCCGCAAGGAACGTGCCTAGCCCGGCCGCGGCCAGCGCCGTGGCGCCGATCATCATGATCAGCAGCAGCGGAGAGCCCCACTGGACCCCGTAGAAGATCCGCGTGAAGAGCACCAGCAGACTGAACTGCGCCAGACCCGTGAGGAAGGTGGCCAGGAGCTTGCCGCCCACTATGTCGGCGGATTCCGTGGGGGTTGTGCGCAGGCGCGCGAGCGTTCCCTCCCGCCGCTCGACGAGTATGCTCTGGCTCGCCATGCTCACGCCGAAGAGCAGGTACATGACGCCCATCCCCACTGCGTAGTAGTCAATGGCCGCGGGGAAGCGGGGCCCGCTGCCGCGCTCCTCGGCGATCGCCACTGCCTGGCGGCCCGTGAACTGCTCAACGTCCTTCAGCCACCCTGGTATCGCCGCGCCGACCCTGGAGGGAACCATGATGCGTTCGATGATGAGCGTCTCGGCCGCCACCGTGATCGCCACCTGCCGCTTCACCACCTCAGCGCCGAACCGGTTGACGATGCTGTGGATGATGCCGGCCCGGATGCTCTGGGCCGGGTCCGTGAAGAGCGTCAGGCGCGCAGGGCGTCCGGTCATCACCGCCTGTGAGAACCCCCGGGGGATCACCAGCCCCGCGGCCCGGCGCCCGCGCATCACCATGTCGCGGGCGGCCGCGGGCTGGCCGGTGTGGTCCACCCGCAGCATCCGGCCGATCGCGCCGGTCCCCAGCACCTGCTCCACCAGCAGCCGCGCGATCTCGCCCTGGTCCTGATCCACGACCACCACCGGGATGCGCTGGATCTCGGCGGTGCCCCGCCACAGCGGGTTGAAGACCAGGCCGAGGATGAAGATGAGCACCATCGGCATGACCAGCAGCACCACGGCCGCGCGGCGGTCCCGGACCCGGATGCTGAGGTCCTTGGCGGCGATGAACAGGGCCTTCCTACTCACGCCTAGTCACGGAGACCCTTGCCGGTGAGATGTAGGAATAGGCTTTCGAGGTTGGGCTCCCGGACCTCGATCGCCAGGATCGGCACGTCGTGCGTCACGAACTGCGTCACGATCTGCGGCAGCAACCGGCGGCCCGTCGTGGTCAGCACCTCGAGGCGGTCTTCGCGCATCCGCACGTCGTCCACGCCCGGCAGCGCGCGCAGCGATGCGGGCAGCACGGTGCCAATCCGTGCCGCGTGCGTGGCTATGCTGATCAGGTCGCGCTCGCCAACTTGAAGGCGCAACTCCTCGTGGGTGCCCATGGCGATGATCTGCCCCAGGTCCATGATCGCGATCCGGTCGCAGAGGAACTCGACCTCTTCCATGTAGTGGCTGGTGTACAGGACGGTGAGCCCCTCGCGGTTGAGCTGCTTCACGGTCTCCAGGATGTTGGTGCGCGACTGGGGGTCCACACCGACGGTGGGCTCGTCGAGCATCAGCAGCTTCGGCCGGTGCAGGAGCCCTACGGCGATGTTGATGCGGCGCTTCATCCCTCCTGAGTAGGTGTCAATGCGCTCGCCGGCCCGGTCGCGCAGGCCCACGATGTCGAGGACCTCCTCGATGCGGCGCCCGGCTTCCCCGTCCGCCACCTCGTACATGCGCGCCCAGAAGCGCAGGTTCTCGCGCGCGGTGAGGGTCGGGTAGAGGGCGATCTCCTGGGGGACCACGCCTATCGCCCGCCGGACGGCCATCGGATCCCTGCGTGTGCTGGCACCCGCGATCAACGCATCGCCGGAGGTGGGTTCCAGCAGGCAGGCCAGCATGCCGATGGTGGTGGTCTTGCCGGCGCCGTTTGGGCCGAGCAACCCGAACGCCTCGCCGCCTCGCACCTCGAACGAGACCCCGCGGACCGCGGCATGCCCAGCGTAGTGCTTGACCAGGTTCAGAACGACGACGAGAGCGTCCATGGGCTTCCTATTCCGCGGGGGAGGTTTGCGTCCCTGGTGCAGGGGAGGCAGGGTGCGGGGCGCGGGCCGCTGAAGTGCTGGATGGTGAAGCCCGCCGCGCCCGCACCCAGGGATCCGCGTTGAGTTTCTTCCTCAAGGGGATCGTCATCGGCTTCTCGATCGCCGCCCCTGTAGGGCCGATTGGTGTGCTGTGCATCCGCCGGACGCTGGCCGAC
>DYHL01000033.1:0-11822 GCA_020724185.1 Candidatus Nitrosymbiomonas sp.
AACAAGCCATCATCGTGATCCATGGCGCTGGGCGGACCGCCGTCGAGGAAGGGCGTGTCGTTACAGCTGTGGCCGCAGCGCTTCCGCGTGGGGGTGACCGCTACACGATCATCTCCCCGCAGTTCCTGACCGAAGCCGACCTATCTGCCCGCGGCTTGAGTGAGGACTTCCTCTACTGGAACCTATGGATGTGGGGCGACCTTTCACTGAGTTTGGCCACTCGCCCGCGACCGACACGTGTGAGCTCGTTCTCCGTAGTCGATCGCCTGATCGAAAGGGTGACCGACCGCTCCCTTTTCCCGAATCTCCGACGCTTGGTGATCTTCGGCCATTCCGCGGGCGGGCAGTTCGTCAACCGATACGCTGCTGGCGGTCGTCAGGCACAGACGTTGATGTCCCGCCCGGAAATCCGTTACGTTGTGGCCAATCCATCCAGCTATCTGTACTTCACGAATGCACGCCGGACTGACGGCGGACCCGAAGCGTTCGCGCCCCCACCACCAGACGTTGTCGCCACCTGCCCACGATTCGATGACTATGGATATGGGCTGAGGAATCTCAACCGGTACATGAGCGAGACTGGGCCCGACCAGATCAGAAAGCAGTATGGAGAGAGACCCGTCGTTCACATCCTCGGGGCGCTGGATAGCGACCCGAGGGCAGACTTTCTGGACACCAGTTGCCAGGCGAACTTGCAGGGGCGGCACAGGATCGAGCGGGGGCTCACCTACTATCGGTATCTCCTGCACATGTATTCCCAGGCAGTCACCGAGAACCTGAGGTTGGCCGTGGTCAATGGAGTCGCGCACTCGGTAAAAGGTATCGTTGAGTCCGCGTGCGGCAGACGGTTTCTGTTCGACGACCCGTCGGTTGTCTGTTCGGAGGGTCTCAGTCCGTAGGTCCGCGCCCTGCGGTCCGAATAGAGGCGAACCGTCATGGAAACCCGTGACCCCCGGATCTTCCTAGCCTTCATTGCGGCTGCCTTAGCGGGAGTGCTCGGGGTTCAATTCCAGGTTTCAGCGTCGGCCTCGCAGGTGGAGATCATTCCACGAGGAGGCGCCAGCCCGGCAGTGATCCGGGAAGCAGCCGAGGCGGTGCGGCATAGCTCCGTGTCGCTGGCCGACCTGGGCGCCGCTCTGGCCCCCCCGCCAAAGGTCTTTCTGGCCGGAACGAAGCGGGACTGTGAGGACATCCACGTTGAGCAGGGATGGACGCGTCCAGAGGGCTTGCGACGCTGCGCGCTCTTCACCGGGATGACCTTCCTGGGAGCCTTCGTCTTGAACCTCGAATACATAGCCGAGCGGCACAGGGATCCCACTGGGTTCATGTGGTGGGTGGTGCCGCACGAGATGTTCCACATATACCAGTGGCAGTCACGCATCGACCGGGTGGGCATGCCATGGGCATTCTGGGAGGGACCGGCGGACCTACACAAGTTCAAGGTCCTGCAGGAGCGTGGGGTCATCAACACGGAGGTCTTCGTACGGACAAGGTTGGTGCCACAGGCCAAGACTGGACGGGCCCGGTGGAGAATCTCCACCCTGGCACGGCCCTCCTTGACCGCATTGAGCGCCGATGACCACTATGCCGTTTCCTCTGTCATGGGGTACTACCTGTACCTGAACGGTGGATGGCCGAAGATCATCGCTCTGAACGGACCTGGCGGGGTACCATTCACTGAGAGATTTTCGGCTATCTACGCCAAGGCGCCCGAGGAGTTCGAGCGGGACTTCTTCGCCTGGCTTGACGCCCAGTAGAGAGAATCGTGGGAGAGCGCGATCATGGACCCACAGGCTGGAGCGAGGACCAGCATGGCATGACTGGGTTACGTCGCCGTGCGGAGACTCTCGTTCTGCGCGCCGTCACCTCCTGCTTGGGGCGCGCCGTTCCAGGACTGGATCAAGGCGCTAGCACGACAGGTGACGGTCGCAGTCCTTGCGTGGAGGCCGCGCTGGTGGTGTTCTTTGGGATGCTCGGTCTTGCCACGCTCATCCCCGTCCACGCTCAGGAGCGCAGCGCTGCGATCACCGTCTCCGTTCACGATCCCGCCGGCCGGCCTGTCCCCGGCGTCGAACTGCTCGTCTCCGGCGCCGACTGGCACGCAGACACCACAGACGCGAACGGCCAGGCGCGCTTCCGCGTCGTCCCTGGGGTCTGGGAGATCGCGCCCTCGCACGGCGATCTCGCCGTGCTGCCCACCGATCGGTCGGTGCTCGTCCGCAGCGGCGAGAGCAGGAACCTGGAGTTCCAGACGCTGCCGAAGACCGGCGTTGTCCGGGGACGGGTGGCGTCTCGATCGCCCCAGCCGTCGGCGCTGACGGGGCCACTGACCGCCGCGGCCTACGCGGTCGGTCGGGAGGGCGGGAGCCTGCCGGTCTCGGCGACGCGCCTCTCAGAAGAGCAGGCCTTTCATCTTCCCGTGCCACCAGGGCGATGGAGGGTCCGCCTCCTCGAGGTCGGAGGCGAGGATGATGGACGCGAGGCCCTGGTCGAGGCCGGCCGTGAGGTGGATCTCGAAATCGGCGTCGATTTTCAGGAGCTCACTGGGGCCACAGGGCTTGTCTTCGAAGCCGGCCTCATCACCGAGCGGATAGGCCCCGCATTCTCTATGACCACAGTCGGTCTGTACACGCTTGGTTCCGGCGGACGTCACCGCATCGTTGCCCACACGCAGGCGCGTGCCGATCAGACCTATGCCGTGCTGTCGCCCGTTCCCGGCGGCGGCCCGGCTTACGCCTTCGCCTGGCGGCCAGGTGGGGCCGCGGTCCCGCCCATCGCATTCAGGTCGGTGCGGGGGTGGTCGCCTTTGCCGACTTCCGATTCGTCCAGCCTCAGGCACTGTCGCCGGATCGGTTGTGGACGCCGCATACAGGCCCGTCCTGGACGCGTGGGTCGAAGCGGTCTCGGCGGTTCGCTACGAGGACTGGATGATGTGGGGGCGGCCCGTCAGGGCGCTGGACGGCCAATTCCAGATCAAGGTTCCACAAGGGCCCGTGTTGGTACGCGCCTGGCGTGAATCAGGGCGGATGAGCGAGCCGGTGCGGCTGTCCGTTGCCGGCAGTGCGCCGACGGCAGTACGACTCACGATTCCATAGGCGGTAGCGGTAGTGCCCGCACGGAAGGGGGTAGCATGAGGAGGTTCGCGGTCGGGTCATTCGCTGTTGCGCTTCTTCTGGCCCTCTTCCTCAATCCTCGACTGATCGCCGCGCCGGCGCCGTCATCCGGCCGCAACGGTGCGGTCGCCACGAGCCACTATCTGGCCACCGAAGCCGGGATGGAGATCCTGCAAGCTGGAGGCAACGCGGTTGACGCGGCCGTAGCCGCCGCCCTGGCGTTGGGGGTCGTCCAGCAGCGCCTCTCAGGGATCGGCGGAGATGGTGTCGCGGTCATATACTGGGCCGGCCGCCGCGAACTCAGCGCGGTCAATTTCCTGGGGCGCGCTCCGCTGGCGGCGACGACAGCCGCTCTCGGCGCAAGAGAGGACTGGGAAACGGGCTACAGGTCTCCGGTCGTGCCGGGCAACATCGGCGGGGCGTGGCTTGCCCACGAACGCTTTGGAAAGCTCCCCTGGGCCGCTGTGCTACAGCCCGCCATCCGCCTAGCCGGCGGGTTCCCGGCGACCTCGGGACTGGCCAACGCGATCATCAGCAGCGCGGGCCTACTGTTTCGGGACCCTGAGTCCGCGAGGATCTACCTCCCGGGCGGGCGCGCCCCGAGGAGCGGGGAGAACTTCGCGCAGCCCGATCTCCGCCGCACACTCGAACTGGTCGCCCGCGACGGCAGACAGGCGTTCTACGCGGGGGATGTCGCCGACGTGATTGCACGGGCTATGGCGGATCGCGGCGGTCTCATCACAAAGGACGACCTCAGCCGCTATCAGCCGGGGTCGGGTGATCCCCTTCGCATTCGGTATCGCGGATACGAGGTGGTCAGCGCCCTGCTGCCGGCGGGCGGTGTCGAGGTGCTCCAAGCCCTCAAGATCCTAGAAGGTTTCGATCTGCCACGCCTGCCGGAGGCCGATCGCCTGCACGTCATTGCCGGCGCGATTCGCATCGCCTTCGCGGACCGCGACGCCTACAAGGGCGACCCGGCGGTAGCTCGGTACCCCGTGACCGGGCTGCTATCAGAGGCGTACGCCGAGAAGCGGCGCAGGGATATCGCCCTCGACCAGGTGTCGCCAGGAGTCGCACCCGGGGACCCCTCAGACCTCGCGCTGGGCCGGTTCAGACTCCCTCTAAGCGAGATCGCCCACAGGGGACCAGGGAATACCAGCCACCTGGTCGCGGCAGACCGCGAAGGGAACATGGTTTCCCTGACGCAGACGATGGGGGGAACCCTGTGGGGGAGCGGGATCACGATCCCCGGCACAGGTATCATGCTGAACAATACCTTGAGCAACTTCTCCGCTCGATCTGCCTCCCCGCGGCGGCTAGTTGGAGGCAGCATCAGAAGTTCGTCCATGGCGGCCACGATGGTCCTGCGAGATGGCGCGCCCATGCTGCTAGTCGGCGCGGCAGGCAACCAGGCGATCATCGGCGCCGTGGTGCAGACTATCGTCAACGTCGTCGATCTTGGGCTGAACGTGGACGCGGCCGTCGCCGCGAGCAGGATCATGCCGGACGAGGGCCGCGCGTTGCTGGTGGAGCGGGGTGTTGCACAGAGCGTACGCGACGCGCTGGCGGCCAAGGGGTATCTGATCACCGCCGTTGGGGCCATCGCGAATGTCCAGGCCCTGCAGATGGTCAACGGACTCTACCAGGGTGTGACCGATCCCCGGTCTCCCGGAGGTGCCTATGCCTATTAGTCAGAAGTCGTTCTCGATTACCGGGTCTGCGAGTGCTCACGAGGTCCAAGTGGGTTGTTGAGGTTTGGGTCTACCTCGACTATCGCTACCGCACGGCCGAAGACATCGGCGTAGACTCATCTGCTGTGGACGTCGAGAAGACTTACGGTGTGCCACAGCGCAAGATCAATACCGAGGCTGGGGTAGGTACCCAGACGGTTCCAGTACTTCACACCGAGTACGACATCGGCCTTTTCGTGGGGATCTTTGGCAGGGTCGTCTACGTAGGTGTCAATCAGGCGAAGAACCAGTAGCGCGTGCCCTAGCGCGATTCTTCGCTGCGGCAAGGAGGATACGATGCGTGGCATAAGGGTCCTCTGGTTCGCCTTGCTCGTTTGTGTCATGGCTGGCCTGCCGCTCTCCGCAGTGGCGCAGACGCCACCATCGGCTCAGTCCGCATACGCCCCCGTCGAGCATCTCGCTGGCACCATCGGTCCCCGCGTGGGAGGAACACCGGGCAACAGGGCGGCCGCTGAGTACATCGCCGCGCAGCTTCGGCAGCACGGATACCAGGTCGAGTTGCACGCGTTCGAGTTCCCGTATTACGAGGAGCGCCGAGTCGATCTGGTTCAGCTTACTCCCCAGCAGCGTTCGGTTGCCGCCAGGGCGATGTTCTACTCGGCGAACACTCCGCCCGCGGGCGTTGAGGCAGAAGCCGTCTTCGTTGGTCTCGGCCGGCCGCAGGACCTCGAAGGTCGCAGGGTCAGGGGTGCTATCGCACTTGCCGATCCCGGCGAGATCCACCCAGCGTTCAAGGTCGCCAATGCTGCGCAGCAGGGCGCCGTCGGCGTGGTTACCTACGACGACCAGCCCGGGGGGATCGTGGCCAGGACGCTGGGTAGGCGCTCACCGATCCCGGCGGTGGGGATCTCACAGGAAGACGGCCGCAGGCTTGTCGCCGCAGCACGAGAGGGTGGGCTAAGACTGCGGTTGCATGTCGACGGGCTGTTCGAGACCCGATCTTCGGTCAACGTTGCCGCTACACGCGGGGGCGCTGCGCGCCCTGGCGAAATCATCGTCGTCGGAGCCCACTACGACACCGTTCCGGGCAGCCCTGGGGCCAATGACAACGCTTCTGGCGTGGCCGTCGTGCTGGAGGTCGCGCGCGTGCTCGCCACCACCCCGACGGCTCGGACCATTCAGTACGTGCTCTTCGGTGTGGAGGAGTTCGGTCTCTTCGGCTCATCAGCCTATGTGAACGAGCGCCGTCGGGGAGTGGTCGCGATGATCAACCTTGATATGGTCGGTTGGGGGCCGAGGTTAATGATTGGCAACTCGCCAGGCCGTGACGGGGCGATCGTGGTCGCCGCCATGCGGGTGGCCGCCGATCTCGGCATCCCCGTCACCCGGCTTCACTCCTCAGGCAGCGATCACTTCAGCTTCGAGCAAGTCGGGATCCCGACCATATTCCTTCACAGGGGAACAGACCCGTACTACCATCGGCCGACCGATGTTGCCTCGAATGTCGACCCGCAGCACCTTGAGGAGGCTGCCCGGGTGACCGTGGGGCTGGTGACTCATCCCGCGTTTCCGTCCGCGGTGCTTCACCACCGGCTAGTCGCGATGGGTGGCCGCCAGCCGTGCTTCCGACGACCGCCGATGAGATACTGCACTTTGGAGTGACGAAGAACCTTCTTCGCCAGGCCGATGGCGCCTGCTTCGCCAGAGCGAAGGAGAGGGTCGCGGCCAAGGCCGCCTTCATCCTGGCGTTTCATCGCGCGGGCGGCAAGGTGGTCGCCGGGACCGATACGCCCAACCCCTTCGTGGTTCCAGGTGTGAGCCTCCACCAGGAACTGGAGCGCTTGGTCGCAGCCGGCCTGTCGCCCATGGACGCTATAGTGTCGGCAACCAGCAGGGCTGCGGAGCTGCTTCGGCGCACGGACCTGGGCGTGATCGAGGAAGGTAGGCTGGCCGACTTGGTGCTGGTCTCGGGGAATCCCGCTACAGATATCACCTCTACCCGTAACATTCGGGTCGTCATCAAGGGCGGTGCTGTTGTTCACGAACGGCGGTAGGGGTTCGGCGTCCAGGCCTCCCACCTGCCGCGATGGGCGGAGGGGTTCCTGAGCGTGAGACACGAACCCATCACCATGGCAACAGCGTTCCACCCCATTGTTCTCGCCGTCGCCGTCCTCGTCGCGGGCCTGGCGGGCTCCGTGGCCTCTGCGGTACAGGAGCGCACCGCCGAGCTCGTGGCCGTCGTGCGGGGCCCGGCCGGACGCCCCGTGTCTGAGGCCGAAGTGGTCGCCTCCGGCGGCGACTGGCATGCAGCGACGACGGACGGAGCCGGCCAGGCGCGGCTGCCGGTCACCACGGGCACGTGGGATGTTGTCGTGATTCATCCTGATCTGGCGATCGTGCCATCCAGCCGCAGCGTGACCGTGCGGACCGGCGAGCGCAGGGCCGTGGAGTTCCAGGCGCTGTCCCGATCGGTTGAGATCAAGGGACGCGTCCACTTCCGCTCGGAACCGCCGTCAACGCTGGCGGCACTGCACGCGGCGGCGTATGCCGAGGACCCCGCTGCGGGCATCCTGCCGGTCTCGGTCGTCGCGCTGTCGGACGACCGGTCTTTCGCCCTGCGCGTCCCGCCCGGACGCTGGCGCATCGGCCTCCTTGAGGTTGTCCACGCAGGCGTCTCCAGGCCGGTCGTGGCCGAGCCAGGCCAGGAATCGCGGGTTGAACTGGAGGTGGACTTTGGGGGGCTGACCGGCGCGATGGGGCTGGTGTTCGAGGCAGGGCTGATCACCGAGCGGATCGGGCCAGCGTTCTCGCTCACCACGGTAGGGCTCTACGCGATCGGGACCGACCGACAGCGTCGTGTCCTGGCGACCACGCAGGCGCGAGCCGATCAGACCTATAGCATCCTGGCGGCGCCCCCGGCCGGGACGGCGCTGGCGGTCTTTGCCTGGCGCCCCGGTGGGACCGCGGTGCCGGCGGCGGTCCGCGTCTTCGCCGCGTCAGGGGAGGCGGCATTCGCCGATTTCCGGTTCGTTGTGAACTCGGGTACGCTCATCGGCGCCGTGGTGGACGGCATCGGCCGACCGGTCGCCGAGGCCTGGGTCGCCGTCGCCTCCGCGGTTCGTCACGAGGAATGGATGATGGAGGGCAAACCGGTGCACGCACTGGATGGGGCCTTCCGCATGAGGGTCCCGCTCGGACCCGTCCTCGTCCGGGCCTGGCGAGACCCACGCCGGCCGGGCGAGCAGCTACGCGTGTCAGTCCCGAGCCAGGCGCCGGTGGCGGTGCGTCTGGAAGTGCCGTAGGTACCGGGGCCCAGCGAGCAGGAAATTCCCCTGCAGTGGCGAAGGTAGTATTTTAACCAACCCGATGACCGGGACGAGTACGCGCCAGGCGGGCGCGCAGAGAGCTGCTAAGGTGGAAGGCAGCCGCAGCGCGGCGCGGAATGGACCCGTGAGGTGTGCAGTGAACGCGCAGGACGCGCCGCAAGCGCAACCGCGCCACTAGCTGCACCGGTTGATTCGCCGTTAGCGGATCAGAGCGCTGCGGGTTCGCGCACAGCGATCCCCCGGAACATGGGTGGCACCACGGAGCCGGCCTCCGTCCCTCGACGGAGGCCGGCATTATTCTTCCCGTCGAGGCATGGGCCGGCGACGGGGAACAACGAGGGGGTGTAGAGATGGAATCCACCAAGTTCCTGCTCGGCGAGGGCGACGTGCCGAAGGCCTGGTACAACATCGTCGCCGACCTGCCGGTGCCGCCGGCGGCGGTGCTCCACCCGGGGACCAGGCAGCCGATCGGCCCGGCCGACCTTGCGCCGCTGTTTCCGATGGAGCTCATCAAGCAGGAGGTCAGCACCGAGCGCGAGATCGAGATCCCCAAGCCGGTGCGCGACGTCTATCGCATGTGGAGGCCGACGCCTCTGTATCGGGCGCGGCGGCTGGAGGCGGCGCTCGACACGCCGGCCCGCATCTACTACAAGTACGAGGGCACCAGCCCGGCCGGCAGCCACAAGCCCAACACCGCGGTGGCGCAGGCTTTCTACAACAAGCAAGAGGGCGTGCGGCGGCTGGCTACCGAGACCGGTGCTGGCCAGTGGGGCAGCGCGCTGGCGCTGGCGTGCCGGCTGTTTGGTCTCGATTGCACGGTCTACATGGTGCGCGTCTCCTACGACCAGAAGCCCTACCGCAAGCTGATGATGCAGACCTGGGGCGCGGACGTGCTATCGAGCCCCACCGACCGCACCCACGCCGGGCGGGCGATCCTCGAGAGGACGCCGGATTCGCCCGGCAGCCTGGGCATCGCCATCAGCGAGGCGGTCGAGGATGCTGCGACCCACGACGATACCAAGTACTCGCTCGGCAGCGTGCTCAACCACGTGATGCTGCACCAGACCGTCATCGGGCTAGAGGCGCGCCGGCAGATGGAGATGGCCGGCGACGCTCCTGACGTGGTCATTGGCTGCGTCGGCGGCGGCAGCAACTTCTCCGGTCTCATGTTCCCGTTCATGCCGGAGAAGTTCAAGGGCAGCGGTACTCGCTTCGTCGCGGTCGAGCCCGAAGCGTGCCCGACGCTGACCCGCGGCGACTACCTCTACGACTTCGGCGATACGGCGGCCACCACACCGCTGGTGAAGATGTACACCCTGGGGCACACGTTCGTGCCGCCGGGCATTCACGCGGGCGGGCTGCGCTACCACGGCGACGCGCCGCTGCTATGCCTGCTCTATCACCACAAGTACGTCGAGGCCGTGGCCTACCAGCAGCGGACGGTCTTCGACGCCGCGCTGCAGTTTGCGCGCACCGAGGGGATCATCCCGGCGCCAGAGGCGGCGCACGCCATCCGCAAGGCGATTGACGAGGCGTTGGAAGCGAAGAAGGAAGGTCGGCCGCGGACGATTCTCCTTGGACTCTCCGGCCACGGCCACTTCGACATGGCGGCCTACGAGGCGCACCTGGCAGGCCGGCTGGAGGACTTCGCCTACCCAGAGGACGCGATCAAGACGGCGATGCGGGAGCTGGCAGTGTTGCAGCCCTGAGGGCAAACGGCGACAGACCGCTTCCTATCCTCTTGCGACGGGCCTCAGATCGGCTGTCACAGGCAGTTCGAGCAGTTCGCCACGCAGGAGCCGGGTCGAGAAGAACAGGACCTCGAGATGTTCGATCTCGCCGGTCGCAGGGTTCAGCCGGGCGACCACCTCGTCACCCAGTTCCTCCGTCTCCTGCTCCGGATAGGGAGGACGCGTGCCGATGTACAGTATGTCCGCCTCGCGGTCGTACCTGAAGGTCAGCCTCGTTTCCATGTACCGGCCCCCCTGAGGCCAGTATACCAGCGCGAGAACATCCGGGCGTCGGGCAAACGCGTGCTTCGCCGGATCTGATCCGGGGTCGTGAGGGTTTCGGCGATTCGGGCATCGGCGCGCCCTGCGCCATCAGGTATATCGGCCGTGCCGCCTCGACGTTATGGGTGGGGCCGGCGAAGGGCGGCGAGGGCTTCAGTAACCTCCCGCCCTTTCGCTTCGATGAGGTCCAGTAGTTCCTCCGGCGTGCGGGTATCTTCCTGCGACCTGGCGTGGGGGTTCACCGCCTTGAGATCGTAGTTCCGGGCCTCGATTGCCTCGCGGGTCACCGTCCAACTCCGGGGGCTGTCCGCGCGCTCAGGCAGGAGGCGGAGGAAGTCCTCGAAGTGCGCCGCTGTCAGCGGTGATTTCTTCCCGACCTTGACGTCCGAGAGGTCGTAGTACCAGATCCGTTCCGTCGGACCGCCCCGGGTGAAGAAGAGCAGGTTGGCCTTGACGCCTGCGCCCGCATTCACAAACGTCCCTGGCGGAAGGCTCAGGATGCACCACAGGTCGCAGCCGTCCAGCAGCTTGCGTTTCGTCTGCACGAAGGCGGTCTCGTTGGTGCGAAAGAGCACGCCCTCATCGAGCACGATGCCGCAGCGGCCGCCTGGCTTCAGGCTGTCAATGACGTGCTGGACGAACAGCACCTGGGTGGCGCTGGTCTTGTAGGCGAAGCGCGTCTGCGCGTCCTTGCCCTCCTTCCCGCCAAAGGGCGGGTTCATCAGGATCACGTCGAAGAGCGCTGGCGCTTCGGTGAACAAGCCGCCGTAGGTCTCGGCCCCGGTCAGCGTGTTCCCATGCCAGATGCGGGGCTCGTCAATGTTGTGAAGCACGAGGTTGGCCAGGGCGATGGGATAGATGGCGTTGTCCTTCTCGCGTCCATAGAAGGTCCGATGCTTGAGGATTTCCAGTTGGTCCGGCGCCGTGATCTTCTCGTTGTTGGGCCCGGCCATGTGCTCGTAGGACTGCGCCAGGAACCCGCCGGTGCCGCACCCCGGATCGTAGATCGTTCCGCCGATCTTCGGGGCGATGACCCTGACCATGACGCGGATGACCTCGCGCGGGGTGAAGAACTGGCCCCCGTCGTTGCCCTTCTCTCCCATCTTGAGGAGCAGTCCCTCGTAGACCTGGGAGAGGGTGAAGATGTGGGTCTGGTCCACCACCTGATCGCTGATCTCGTTGACCTTGTCCAGCACGTCGAGGAAGTTACGCTCGGTGTCGATTCGGGTCCGCTCCACCCCCGACATGATTTCGCTGATGATCTTCTGGCGCGGCGTGGCGCCGGGCCGGTCCTTGAGCCCCTTGAGGTGCGGCAGCAGTTCGCTGTGCACGAAGCCGAAGAACGCCCCCAGCGCCCCGTTCTGGAGTTCCTGCCGCCTGGCCCCGCCCGGCGCTGCCCAGTCCTGCCAGCGGTAGGGCGGTTCCAGCGACGGGATGAACTCAGCGCCGACCGCCTCGGCCTCCTCGGCCTCGCGGGCCTCCCGCTCGTCCAGGATACGCAGGAAGAGTATCCAGCTCAGTTCGGGAACATACTGCAGGGCCCCGGCGCAGTTCGAGCGGCGCATGATGTCGCAGATGGACTTGATCGCCCCGTTGAGCGACTGCTGGGAGTTGAGACGCCTGGAGTTGCTGTTCGGTGACGATCGCCGCGGCATCAACGTTCCTCCACAGGTTTCAGCA
>DYHL01000033.1:11832-15738 GCA_020724185.1 Candidatus Nitrosymbiomonas sp.
TCGCCGGTGCCTCAAGAACGTGCAGCAAGGCCCTGGCGCAGAACACCCGATCGCGCTTCGCCTTCCCCACCTGGGCGACGATGGAGAGCGACTCCAGCCTCTCGATGGCCCGCTGCGCCGTTGTGTAGGCAACACCCAGGCGCTTCGCGACCCCTCGTACCGTGCAGTACGGGTTCTCAGCCAGCAGATCGATCACTGCAGTCGGCGTCTTGGCCGCGAAGCCCGAGGCGGCGACCCGCCACTGCGCCAGGAGCTCGTTGATCCTCGCTGCCCTTCTGACGGCATCTTCGGCCTGTCGGGCCACGCCCGTCAGGAAATATTCGAGCCAGCCGTCCGACTCCCCGCGTTCGCTGACCCCGAGCAGACGATCGTAGTAGTCGCGCCGCGTCGCTTCGAAGAAGGCGCTGAGGTACAGCAGGGGCTTCGGCAGGATCTCCCGTTCGACCAGAAACAGCGTGATGAGCAACCTGCCCACCCGGCCGTTGCCATCCAGGAATGGATGAATGGCCTCGAACTGGTAGTGGGCCAGCGCTATCTGCACCAGGGGTGGCAGACCGGCCTCGTGCAGGAACTTCTCCCAGGCCCTCAGGCACTCCATCATCTCTGCCGGCGGCGGCGGCACATAGGTGGCCGAGGCCAGCGTGGCTCCGGGAGGCCCGATCCAGTTCTGTGTGCTCCGGAACTTCCCAGGGGTCGCCTGGTTGGTGCTGACGCCGTCCATCAGTCGCGCGTGCAGTTCGCGGACGAGACGGAGGGAGAGGGGGAGGGTTTTGAGCCGCTCCAGCCCATATTCGAGGGCGACCACGTAGTTGCCAACTTCGCGGAGATCCTCCGGGCTTCGATCGACCGCCGCGCCAGCCTCCGCTGCCAGCAGCTCCCCGAGCGTGGCCTGGGTGCCCTCGATCTTGCTGGACAGGACGGCCTCGCGCCGGATGAACGGCCGGATCAGGAGGTGCGGATTGGGCAGGCGCCCGCCCTCACCCGCCAGCCGCCCGACGGCACGGTCGGCTTCCGAGAGGGCCGCCACCACGGTGGGGGTCCACGATAGGGTTGGGGGGAGGGGATCAGGCAGAAAGGCCAGATGGCTCCCCGGGATGCGAACCCGTCTGCCTGAAGGTCCTGCCTGTGGGGTCAATGCTCGCTCCTTTAGCGGTGCCGAAAAGATCCCGCTGTGCTATTTTCGAGTCTAGTCTGATTTGAAAATAAAGCCTTCCGGGGAGAGAGTCAAGATCACAGTTGCCCGGCGAAGGCCCGGCCGAGGAGAACGGCGGGCAAAGCGCTGAGCGCTCCGAGTTCATTCTGAAGAGCTTCTCGCAGGTTGCCTGCCCGAGTCAGCTGCGCATTCAGATCGCCGACGATCCGGCGTTGCTCCTCCATCGGCGGCACGATGAGGGGAAGGGCCTTCAAGACCTTCTGATTGATGGTCGCAATACCGGTAGTCTGCTTCGCGTGGCGGAAGAAGTAAGCCTTCCCGTAGGATGATCCAATCTGGGCGGACACGAACTCAGGCAGTAGCCGATTATGAGGGAATCGAACGCGAAAGATGTGGTTCTGATGAATGCATTCGGGGATTTGCTCATCCCACACAGTACCACGCCCAAGCTTGTCGGGATCTCCGCCCTCTGTCAGGAGTAGGTCCCCCTGCTTCAACCTGCACTTCTTGATCTCATCCTCTGTTGCTTCGATCTCGTAGACATCCGAGAGGTCAAGGTATCCATCCTTCACGTTCGCCACGCGCAGGTATGGCACGGTTCGGGTTCTCTTGTCATTGATCTTCCGTCCAAGCGTTACCCCGGAGACGACCTCCCCGATGCGTCCGAGTGGTATCTTCGTCCACCGCTGAGCCATAGGGCTCTCAAAGACGATGCGCAGATAGGCGGCGGGGAGAGCCGCGGCGGCCTCCAGTCGCGCCTCGGCCGCAGCCCGCGCTCGCTCCACGGCGGAGAGTTGGGTCGTGACCGCTCCGACAATTCGGTGCTGTTCTGCGATGGGAGGCACCGGAATCTGGAGTGAAACAAGGAAGTCCTTTGGAACGCGCTGCTGTCCGACTGCACCGTAGAAGTGCGCTGTCGCAGCGGACAGCACGTGAGGTTGCCTTAGATATAGGTGGATCCATTCTGAGGTGACATTGGGACCGGGACGGACGATGTGGAACTCGGTGGACCCAAATCCGATGCCATCGGTAAGCCCGTGGACGACCGCGTGTTTTCCGTTCTGCATGCACGGCGTAATCTTCGCGAATAGCACATCACCTTCGGTGAAGAAGGTATACCCTCTGCGAATCTCAGCGTACGGTTTGATCTCGGGCCGCGTGACAAGGCCGAGACGTTCGTCAACGGCCGACATGGGCACGAATGTCGTTGGGGCATCGGCCGGACGATGCCGCATGGATGGAGCTCGGGGATTGATGCTGCACACCTCGTCCAGGCGGGCCCACCGCCAACCGGCCGGAAGCCGGGACAGATGCTGAGGGGCTAGGGCGCTATCCGTTGCCACAAACGTCACCGGGCGCCCTTGCTCGCGTTGCAGCTCCGGTGCATCAACTGAGCGTTCTTCCGGTTCGTTTTGCCGCCCTTTGCGTGGGCGATCATGTGATCCACAGAGAAGTCGTCCCATGTTAGGGGTTTCTTGCACCTGGCGCAGATGCGCTTATCGTCTTTGTTCCAGAGGATTCGCCGCTGCTCTGTGGAGAAGGTTCGTTTCTCGTCCTTTCGTGCATACAGGGACAGCAACAGGCCACGCAGAATCTCGCGTCGGCGCTCACGCGTGGCACTGCTGTCAGTGTCCCCCTGCACGGTAAGCAGGTAGTCAGAGTAGAGCTTCTGGGCAGGCCGTGCGGGCGCCGCTCTCCTAAGCTGATCCCGGAGTTCGTCTACGCCAGTCGATAGCCTCCGCAAGAGCGCGAAGGCAATCCGGTTTCGTCGCCTGTCCGTAAGGACAAGACCGTCCTTCTCCATTTCCCAGACGAGTAGAAAGAGCGTGTAGAACTCCGTCGCATTGCGAAACCTGGTTTGTCTCAGTTCCGGGAACACCCGCTGCAGCCGCCTGGCTGTTCTTGTGAATTCCTTCGACAGTCGCGTCAGGGTGTTGCCGTTCACGCTCTCGTTCCCTATTGCCCGGTCCAGTGCCGTCTTCTTGTTGATGATGCCGCCCCGGTGGATGGACATCAGTATCTCTGCAACAAGCTCGGTTCCCTTCATACGGTCGAGTTGCATCTTCGAGAGGATTCTTTGCTTCAGGAGGTACTTCTGGAATCGTGCCACGAGTCTCTCGGCTTCCTTCAGGAAGCGGCTATCGTAGAATCGCGCGTGGCGCTTCTCGCCGGATGTGAGGGGCTTGCCTGTGGAGTTGATGCGGACGAAAAGGTCAATGATATCGGACAGCTTCCCCGTGACTTCTACTGTCTGGATCTTGTATGAATCGACGGCGTGGCGGATTGACCGATGGCGGCGCCGGATGTCTCGCCAGTCGTACCACCCCATCCCACCCTCGTCGCCGAGGCCGAGTCGAACGTCGAACGCTTGGCGCTTGAAGCGCCCCTGGCGTGTGAACATGAAGACTGTCTCTAACCTTTGCTTCCCGTCGATGACGTCGTAGACAAGCCTTCCGCGCTGATTGCGCCTGTAGAGGAAGATGCTCGGCAGTGGGTAGTTAGAGACGATGGACTGGACCAGGCGTCGGCGATCAGCCAAGTTCCATACCGACTTGCGTTGGAACCCCGGAGCAAGGTTGACCTGTCCGTTGCGAAACATGAGGCTGATCTCGTTGATGGTGCGCTCTCCGAAGTCGGCTTCCAGCTGTGTCGGTACATCAAGAGGTCGCATGATGCTCACGCCGCAAACATCCTCTCCTTGGTTGCCCGCAGCACGTCAGCGGGCCTCCTTCTATGAAGGCTCTGCTGTCAAG
>DYHL01000034.1 GCA_020724185.1 Candidatus Nitrosymbiomonas sp.
AGAGGCTGATGACGGCCATCGTAGGCGCGGGCGAGGGGTGGCCGCAGCTCTATGGCCGCGGGGTTGACTTCAACGAGGGGGTCAAGGGGCCGAGCGACCCGTACTCCGACCTGCAGGGCGTGCGTCGGCAGGACGATCAGATAGAGGCGATGGCCCTGCGCATCCTGGTTGAGAAGAAGGTCGAGAGGACGCCGGGTCTGTTGCTCGTTCACCTGGCCGAGCCGGACAACGCCGGGCACGCCCGCGGCGCGGACAGCCGGGAGTACGCGGATGCGATCGCCACGATTGACGCGCGCATCGGCCGCCTGGTGGCCGCGCTCGACCTGCGCAGTGCCACCATTCTGGTCACCGGTGACCACGGCATGCTGGACCGCGGCGGGCACGGCGGATGGGAACCGGAGGTGCTCGCCGTGCCGCTTGTGGCCGCCGGAGCCGGCATCCGGCCGGGCCGGTACGCGGAGGCGACCCAGGCGGACATCGCGCCCACCGTAGCCGTGTTGCTGGGAACGAGCATCCCCGCTCACAACCAGGGCCGGCCGCTGTTCGACATGCTCGATCTGCCTGAGGGCCTGCGCGCCCGCCGCGCGGTGGACGCCGCGACGCAGTTGCGCGAACGCTACGCTCAGTACGCGAAGACAATCGGCGCTCCCCCGTTCGTCCACCGGCACCTGGACGAGGCCGGTAAGGCCCTTGCCGCCGGGAAGGCCGCGGAGGCATACCAGGCCGCGGTCGCGGACATCGAGTCCACCTGGAAGCAGGCGGCCTCAGCCAAAGCCGCGCGACTGACCCGTGAACGGCTGGCGCGGTTGCCCATTGCGCTGCTGGCCATGCTTCCGTTCGCGGCCTACATGGCGTTCGTGATCAGGACCAGTTGGGGTTGGCGCGGGCCGCTTGTCGGTGCGGTGGTCTACGCCGTTGCATACCTAGGCCTGTATTTCGGACGCGGCAACACCTGGTCGTTGAGCGCGTTCAACACCGAGGACCAGATCATGCAGTTCTTGACCGCGCGCACCGTGGATGCGATGCTCGCGCTGCTTCTCGCGGCCATCGTCGTGGGTGCGCTGGCCCGCCGCGCGACGCCCATAGCGACCGCGGTCAACACGGTCACCATGGCGCTAATGGTGGCGTGGTGGCTGGCGTTCCAGATAGGGATCTTCTACGTCCTCTACGGGATCGGCTTCAACTGGTGCCTGCCTGATCTGGGTCTTGGATTCAAGTACCTGCTCGACGTGCTGCAGACCGGCGCGTTCTGGCCGCTGACCCCTGCCCCGCTGCTGGTTGTCCTGCCGCCTGTAGCGCTCGGCGCGCGCTGGGTGGCGGCGCGTGCGCCGTCGGTCTGCCCGTTGCGCCGCGCCCCCCGCCCATGAGCGGGCAGTTCGACTGCGTCATCGTCGGCTCAGGGACCTCTGGGGGGGTCATCGCCTACTACCTGACCGCCGGGGGCATGCGGTGTCTGCTCCTGGAGGCCGGCGATGCCTACGGCGCCGACACCTTTCCCGAGAACGATATGGACGGTTCTGCCCGGATGTTCTGGGGGGGTGGACTCGAGCTGAGCACCACAGCTGAGATGGCGTTCCTGCGCGCCCGCTGCCTGGGCGGCACCTCGGTCGTCAACCAGTGCCTGCTCGACCGCTTCGATGAGCACGCCTGGGATGGATGGCAGGCGGCGTCTGGGATCGGGTTCCTCAATGGCGAGGAGATGGCCCCGCACTACGCGGAGGTCGAGGGCCGCCTCAGCATTCGGGAGGTTCCCCCGACGCACCACAATCGTAACGCCCTCCTGTTCGTGGAGGGCTGCGAGAGGCGGGGATACCAATGGGCGCCGCTGCGCCGCGGCGAAACCGACTGCGCGATAGAGGAGGGGAACGACTGCATCGCCTGCCTGAACGGGTGCCGGCGTGATTCCAAGCAAAGCACCCTTGTTACCTTCATCCGCTGGGCGCAGGCGCTGGGGCTGCAGGTGATGCCAGGGTTTCAAGTCGAGCGGCTGGAGAGCACCCCTGATGGGGTGCGGCTGTCCGGCACCCACCAAGGCCAGATGCAGGAGATCCGTGCCCCCAGGGTTGTCCTCGCTGCCGGCGCGCTGGGCAACGCGCGCCTGCTGCTGCGCTCTGGATTCAAGAAGCGTCTGCTGTCGCTGGGTGAGGGATTCTACTGCCACCCGCAGTTGATGACCTTCGCCGAGTTCGACGAGCCCGTGGACGCACACAGGGGCGCCTTCCAGGCCTGCAAGTCCGACGATCCACGGTTCAGACAGGCAGGGTTCAAGCTCGAGAACGTGTTCGCACCGCCGACCTCCTTGGCCATGCTCTATCCAGGGTTCGGCCCGCGCCTTCAGGCGTTCATGCTGCGCTACCGGCACCTGGCGTGCATCGAGGTGGCCGTGCACGACACGGTTCCCGGCAGGATCACCGCGGATGCCCGGGGCAAGCTCCACATGGCGAAGCGGCTGGAGGGCGAAGACGCCCGGCGTGGACAGGCAGGGCTGGTTGCGGTCAGGGAGATCCTTGAGAGCGCAGGGGCTCGAACCATCCTGCAGTGCCCGATGAGTTTCGGGCTGCATCTGATGGGAGGGCTGGCGATCGGTCGGGACGAGCGGACCTCGGTGGTAAACGGCCGGTTCAACCTCCACGGTTTCCCCAACATCTACGCCGCCGACTCGAGCGTCTTCCCTGCCGCGCCAGGGATCAACCCGGCGCTGACGATCATGGCTCTCAGCCACAGGGCGAGTCAGGAGGTCCTCAGGGATGTCTGAGATCCTCACGCCGCGGGAGGTCAGAGCCCTGGAGCGGGTGGGCGACGTCGTGGTCCCGGCCTGCGGGCCGTTGCCTGCCTTCTCTGCTACCGGGTGCGTACGCTACGTGGACGACTTGCTCCGGTACATGCCCCCAGGGGACGTTGCCGACATCCGGCTGCTGCTGCGAATCCTCTCTGTCAAGCCGACTGCCGGCATCCGGTTTATCATGTCCCTGGCCGGAGCCGGCCGGCGCTGGCCGGGGCCCATTGGAGCGGCGCTGCGGATGATCGAGATCGGGCTCAAGGGCCTGGTCGTCTCGCTCTACTACTCGGGCAAGACCGCTCCGGGCTACACCGGGACGGTGCCTACGGATGCAATCGGCTACAGGCCGCGGGTGATTCCCCGCGCGTAGAGCGTTCCTACCGGCCCCCCAGCAAATCGAACAGGATGCGCGCAAACTGCGTGTTGTCCATGTAGCCGCGGAACCGGTGCGCCCCAACCCCAAGCGCTGCCACCGGTACCGGCATGGAAGAATGCCCGGTGGTGCCCCAGTACACGAAGGTGTACTGGCCCAGCATCAACCCGAATGCGCCCTGCCGACTGCGCCTGGCAAGCGCTGGGTTTATCATCTCGCCGCGCAGGATGGACTGCTGGTAGCGCTCGTGCATCTCCAGCCCTGGGTAGATCTGGGCCATCACCCGCTGGATGTCGGCTGCCGTGGGCCTGGCCCCCAGCATCTGCGACGCCTTGTCCACCGAACCGCGGGCGATCCTGGCAACGGCCAGGTGTTCGGCCTTTGGGTAGACGCGGTCGGCGCTGGCCGTGTGAGCCTGGCTGCGCTGCGCATAGGTGAGAGAAGGCGTGCCCGTGTCGTGATCTGAGGTCACGATCAGGAGAGTCTCGCCCGGGTGCTTCAGGTAGAAGGCGTACGCCTGTCGCACGCCCCGCTCGAACTCCTCGAAGGCGGCCATCAGGGAAGGGAAGTCGTTGTCGTGCCCGGTCGCGTCGGTATTCTCGTTCTCGAACATCGCGATGAACGGCTGCGGGCTGGCGGAAAGCACCCGCAGCCCCGCGGCCACCATCTCCGAGAAAGAGGGCTCTTCCGGGTCGCGGTCCAGGTCCAGACTGAGCCCGGCGTTGTCAAACAGGCCGACCAGTCTTCCCACCGGTGCCCGACGCAACTCCTCCGCGGTCGTCACCACCGTGTACTTGCGCGCCCGGAACTCGGCCAGCAGGTCCCGGCCGTCGGTGCGGTCGCCTCCGGCGGCCTTGGGAAGGAAGGCGCCCCTGCCTCCCCCGAGCAGCACGTCCGGCTCAATGGCCAGCAACTGCGCGGCGATCGAGGCCCAGTCCCGCCGCGACTCCGCGTGTGCGGCGAACGCGCCTGGCGTGGCATCCCAGACCGCGTCGGTGGACAGGAGCCCAATGCGGTACCCTTTCTCTTTGGCGGCTTCACCGACGGTCTTCCTCGGCTGCTTGTCCGGGGTCATGCCGATCATGCCGATGTTGGTCTTGAACCCGCTGAACATCGCGGTGGCCGCGGCCGCCGAGTCGGTCCCCAGACTTTCCGCGCTGGTGGTTGTCATCAGGCCGAGATTGCCGGCGGCCATTATCGTGTCGGTTATGATGAAGCCTTTCTTGAGCACGTGCTTGTGGTAGAGCCGGCCCAGCTCGAATGCGCCCGGCCCCACGCCGTCGGCAAACATGATGATGATGTACTTGGGCGCCACCGGCCCGGTGGCCTTGACGGATGGGCCCGGAACGACCAGCAGCAGCGCCACGATAATGAGAACGATTCCCCATTTGGTCCGGCGACCGTTCATCATCTCACCTCCGCTTGTGATTCCCCGCGTGCCTCGACCCGGAGCCGCTGCCCGGCGTACAGCGCGCCGCCCAGTTCCACCTCGGCCCTGACGTTCTCATCCACGACCATGTGGGTGCCGGCCTCGACCGACCTGACGAGCTGGCGGCTGCCTGTCGCGCTGATCAGGGCGTCCTTCACCCGCGCGCCGTGCCAGAGCGTCACGGGGATGTTGTTGACCTCTACCGCAATTCGCTGCAGTGGCGTGGCCTCCTCGATCTAGCGCCGGACCTCTCCGCGGATCCGGCCCTCCGTGGGTGGGTAGTTGACCACGCCGCGGAGCGCCTTCTCGATAAACGCCGTGAGGTCCAGCACGTCCGTGTTGGACGACGCGTCCACCGGCGCGCCATAGGTGTGAAAGGGATACCCTCCGCCGCCTGTGCCCATGAAGTCGTTCACCGCGACCCGGTACCGCCGGGACGGGTCCAGCGGCCGGCCTCCGACGGTGATCTCGGCGTCGAGCAGCCGGCGCTCCGCGTCCACGAAATACCGGACGGTCATGCCCGAGACCTGGAGGTCTACCTGGTTGCGCCTGGCGTACGAGGACCGGACGACCTCGCGCAGTTGCTCGCCGGTGGCCTCAAAGAGCATGAAGTAGTTGGCGAACGGCATGACGCCGTAGAGGGTGCGCAGCGTGATCGGGCCTGCCGGAATCGAGGCGCGGATGCCGCCGTTGTTCATCAACCCCACGTCGGCCCGGTCGAAGGCGGCCCGGGTCGCGTCGGCGATCAGGTTTCCGAGACTGACGTCCTGGGTGGTGAGGTTCTCGCGGGAGAGCGGCGTCGCGGCGTGCCCGATCCGCCGGTCCAGCGCCGCGGACATCCGGGCGTTCCAGCGATCCACGATCGTGCGCACCGCGGCGTCCTCATCCCGCAGGGCGCGGGTCTCGATCAGCCGGGCACCCACGCTGTTGCGCCGGGTGGCCAGGTCCCGGACCAGGTCCACCTGTCCCAGGAACAGGCCGTTGGCGCCGGCCTGCACGATCGGCACGCCGCCCTCGACCACCGGCGCGCGCAGCACGGTGTGGGAGTGCCCGCCGATGACGAGGTCCAGGTCGCCGGCGGAGCGGGCTACCTCGCGGTCCACGTCCACACCCACATGTGTGACGGCCACCACCAGATCGGCCTGCTGCCGCAACTGCGCGGCCATGACGCGCGCGACCGTTACCGGATCGAGGAACTCCAGGCCGACGATGTTCTGGCGGCGCGTGGACGGCGGCGTCTCGATGACCCCGAAGAAGGCAATGCGCTGCCCCAGGTCGGTCGCCAATGCCAGGTAGGGATCGAAGGGCGCTATGGGCGTTGCCGCGCGGTTGACCACCCGGATATTGGCGCCCAGCCAGGGGAAGGCCGACTCGGCCCGGCGGGCCTGCGTCTCGGGCCGTGATCGAACTCGTGGTTGCCGGTCGCCATCACTGTGACGCCCATCGCGTTGAGCGCCTCGATCACCGGCCGGCCGGCGTTCAGGTCGGAGACCGGGTTGCCCGAGAAGATGTCCCCGGCGACAACGAAGTAGGTGTTCGCGTGCTGCGCGCGGACCCGCCGGATCTCCGCGGCCTGCACGGCCAGGCCGTCCAGCGCGCCGTGGATGTCGTTGGTGTGGAGGAAGACCGCGCGGATGAATCGCGGGATCTCGATGCTGACGGTACCAGAGGCGCCAGGCGGGGCGCGCGCCGAGATACGGATCCGGTTCGGTCCCCAGCGGACAAATCCGCTGAGGTCAAAGACCGCTCCTGGCCCGTCCTCCAGCGGCAACTCATGGCCGTTGACCGCGATCGCGACGCCTGCCAGTCCCTGGTTGACGAAGGAAAGCTTCGCCACCTCCGCGCGGATGAAGACGGTCTCTTCAACCGGTCCTGCTCGCAGCGCCTCAAAGGTAACGGCCCGGCCGTAGATGGGGAAGGTTTCGATCGCACGGGCCCATGGACGGGCGGATCCTGCCGCTCCAGCGGGCGCGGTGCCGGGCGCGCCAGGGGCCGCCGGCAGGGCAAGCCACAGCGCCAGCGTTGCCAGGAGCGCCAGCGCCGCAGGGAACGCCAGCGCCGCAGGGAACGCCAGCGCCGTGCCCCGCAGCGGTCGCATCACTCTTCGATGCCGGCCTCGCGGAGGAACCGGTCCCATCGCAGCCTTCCCGGCGGTCTTTCCGCTCCCCGCGCGTAGGCGATCGCCAGGTCGGCCATCTTCTCCACGACCCACTCGAAGTAGACGTCCCGGATGCGGGCGCGCTCGAAGTCCGGCGCGGGGTTTACGAAGTCGATCGCGTAGGGCACGTTGTCCCGTATCGCGAACTCGACCGTGTTCATGTCCAGACCCAGAACCTCGCAAATCAGGCGCGCGTCGCGCACCACCCGCGCGCCCAGTTCCGGCGTAAGGTGCTGGTGGTCAACGATGTACCGCTCGGTCCAGTACAGGCGCGGATCCCAACGGATGGGCATGATCTCGCGCCGGCCAACGCAGACGCACCGGACGTAGTGGTCAAACTCAACATACTCTTGTAGAAGCATCGTCTGCGGGCCGCTCTGGTCGTAGCAACGCCACAGCTCATCGAGCGAGTGGACCTTGAAGACCTGTTTGAACCCGCCGGCGGTGTTGGGTTTCAGCACTGCCGGGAAACCCACGTACTCGACGATCTGCTCCCAGGGAAGCGGATACTGCAGATTGCGCAGCGACTCCGGCGCCACGTCCTGGGCATAGGCCTTGTTGGGCAGCACCACGGTCCGCGGCACCGCGATCCCCAGGCGCGCCAGCAGCGCGGTCCCAAAGAACTTCTCGGAGGCCGACCACCAGAACGGGTTGTTTATGACCGCCGTTCCTGCCAGCGCCGCGTACTTGAGGTGGGTGCGGTAGTAGGGGACCTCGTGTGAGATCCGGTCAATGACGACCGCGTACTGCCGTGGATCGTCCAGGCGCGTTCCGCCCAGACAGCACAACTCCGCGGTTACGCCGTCCGCGCCGCACCGGTTGATGTGCTCGATCAGCGCGGCCGGGAACGACTCCTCGTGGCCAACCAGCAAACCAACCTTACGCGTCTGGTTCATGCGCGGGCTCCTGTGGCTACAGGTAGTGCGGGATCGCCTCCCGCCAGAGCGGCCAGTCGTGCGTGCGTTCCCACCACACGGCCATTTGGTGTTCCACGCCCTTCTGGCTGAGTGTTTCGGAAAGGGCGCGGGTGGAAGCCAGGGCGATGTCGTGCTCGCCGGAGAGCAGCACTATCTGCATGCGCCGCATCGGACGCAGGTAGGTCTCGTCGGTCAGGTTCGGGAGGAAGTCCAGCGGGCAGTTGAAGTAGACGTCATCGTCGTTGTAGCCGTCGAGGAATCCCTTGATGTCGTACCGGCCGGACAGCGCGACCAGCTTGGCGACCAGGGAGGGATGGCGGAACGCCAGGTTGACGGCGTGGTAGGCGCCGAACGAGGTTCCGGTGACCAGCAACGGTCCGGGATTGCGCCCACGGATGAACGGTAGGTACTCGCTCAGGATGTACCGTTCGTAGTCCAGGTGCCTAAGTATCCTCTGGCGCGGTGGCACCGCCCGGTTGTACCACGACTCCGCGTCCACACTGTCTGGACAGAAGAGCTGGATCAGGCCGGCGTCCAGTTTGGGCCCCAGCGCCGCCACCATCCCGAAGTCCTCGTACTGGTAGAACCGTCCCATAGTGGTAGGGAAGACCAGTACGGGCGCGCCGGCATGGCCGAAGACCAGCGTCTCCATGGTCCGGCCCAATGTGTGGCTGATCCAGTGGTGATACTCGCGTTTCATCGGCGCCTCCGGCCTACTGCTCGATTGTTCGACGCCCGGCGCCCAAATCATCCTCCAGGAGGGGCTGCCCCAGGCCGCGCCGAAGGCCGCTCCATGGACGTGCAGGCCGCTGCGGGGATCGCCTCGGTCGCGACGCTGGCGCGCCGCGTGCGCGCCAACGTCGAGCGGGTGATCGTCGGCAAGCCCGACGTCATCGAGCAGGCGCTGGTCGCGGTGCTCTGCGAGGGCCACATCCTCATCGAGGATGTCCCGGGCATCGGCAAGACGATGCTGGCCAAGGCCCTGGCCCGCTCGCTGGGATGCTCTTTCCGGCGCATCCAGTGCACCCCAGACCTGCTGCCCTCGGACATCACCGGACTCGAGTTCTTCAACCAAAGGACAGCGGCCTTCGAGTTCCGGCCGGGCCCGATCTTCGCCCAGATCGTGCTGGCCGACGAGATCAACCGGGCCACGCCCCGCACCCAGTCGGCGCTGCTGGAGAGTATGGAGGAGCGGCAGGTGACGGTAGAGGGGCAGACGCGGACACTGCCGCGGCCGTTCATGGTGCTGGCCACCCAGAACCCGGTGGAGCTGCAGGGTACGTTCCCGCTTCCCGAGGCGCAGCTCGACCGGTTCCTGCTTCGCCTGGCGCTGGGCTATCCGTCGGCAGAGGACGAGCAGGAGATCCTGCGGCGCTACAGGACCGGGGGGCCGCTGGAGGCGCTCGAGCCTGTGACGACTCCCGACGCCGTAATGGCAATGGCGGAGGCGGTCCGCGCCGTGCACGTCAGCCCGGCGGTGGAAGCCTACACCGTCGCCATCGCCAGGGCGACGCGGGTGCATCCCGAGGTGGAGTTGGGCACGAGCCCCCGCGGCAGCCAGGGGCTCCATCACGCAGCGCAGGCACTGGTGGCGATCCGGGGCCGCGAGTTCGTGCTGCCCGACGACGTTAAGGCCATGGCGCCGCTGGTGCTACCCCACCGGTTGATTCTGGGCAGCGGCGCGCGGTTGCGCGACCGGACCGCGCGCGAGATCGTAGACGAGGTACTGCGCGGCGTACCGGCACCCGTGGAGCGCGAGGCACGGCCGTAGCGGCACGGTGCCTGCCGCGGGATAGGCAGAGATGTTCTCGCAGGGCTGGCTGATCGTGGGAAGCCTGCTGCTCATCCTCGGCCTGGCCGCGCGCAGCGGCGGGCCGTTCCTGGTTGGCCTGGTCGTGCTGCTGGGCGCCGGGACCTCCTACCTGTCGCACCGGTACTGCCTCCACCGGGTGGAGTTCCGCCGGTCGTTCGTACCACGGAGGGCGTTCCACGGCGAAGAGATTACCCTCACGCTGGAGGTCACCAACCGCAAGCCGCTTCCCCTCGCCTGGCTAGAGGTTACCGACGAACTGCCGGAAGAGGTCGTGCCCAGTCGCGGCCGCATCATCCCCAGCCTGCGCCAGCGCCGCCAGCACCTGGTGCACCTGTTCTCGCTGCGGTGGTACGAGCGCGTGCGCCGGCGCGTCACCATCACCTGCAGGGCGCGCGGGTACTTCCCGCTGGGACCGGCGCGGCTGCGCTCGGGCGACCTGTTCGGGCTCACCTCGCAGGGCCGTACCCTGGAGAGCACCGACCGCCTGATCGTCTATCCCAAGATCGTACCGCTGGAGGCGCTGGGGATTCCCGCGCTGCACCCGATTGGCGACCACCGCGCGCCGCGGCCGCTGCTGGAGGATCCAACCCGTACCATTGGCGTGCGTGACTACCAATACACCGATCCCATCCGCCGCGTTCACTGGAAAGCGACCGCGCGCATCGGTCGCCTGCAGACGCGGCAGTACGAGGCGACAACGACCCATAGGATCGCTGTCTTGCTCAACATGGACACCCTGGGCGAGTACGCGGAGTACCGGGGCTTCATCCGCCCGCTGTTGGAGCTGAACATCATGGTCGCGGCTTCGTTCGCTGCCTGGGCTGAGGAGCAGGGAATCCCGGTCGGGCTGTTTGCAAACGGATACCTGCCCGAGGGGCTGCGGCGCGTGCGGCTGGCGCCGGCGTTGGGCTCGGTGCACCTGACGGCGATCCTGGAGGCGCTGGCCAAGGTGTTCTCCACGCCGGTGATGCCGCTCGGCGACCTGATGGCGCTCGAGGCAGGGGCGCTCCCCTGGGGCACGACCGCGGTCGTTATTACCGCCGTTGTGGATGCGCCGCTGCTGGCCGGCATCGCGCGGCTGCAGGAGGCCGGGCACGGCGTGGTGATGGTGTTGGTGGGCGATCGGGTTGGCGATCCGCGACTCGGCATTCCCACGCATCGCGTGAGCGGGGAGGCGGGCTGGCGTGCGATGGACGAGATCCGGCTCGTCTGAGAGCGCTCGCGACACGCCCCGCCGCCCTGATGGGTTCTGGGAGGGTGTGGGCCGGCTTCTACCCGTCGCACGCGCGGTGATGGAGTTCTGCTGGCTCTACCCCTGGATCATCGTGATCGGTGGGGGCTTCTACGGCGCCACCGGCCCCCTGCTGTCAGCGGGGTGGGCGTTTCTGCTGCTGGTGGGCGCACAAGTGGCGGCGCGGCATATCGTGGACCGAGGCGATTTGCTGCTGCATGCGCGCATCCTGCTGGTCGGTGCCGGGGCCGTTCTGGGGTTTGCGGCCATCCACGAGCAGCACTATCCAGGCACGCCCCTCTGGCATCCCGCGTGGTTCGTAGCCCTGCTCCAGGCCGCGCACGATGTCCTGCCAGAGGTTCCCAAGGCCGCCTTGGCCGCCCTCGCCGCCGCGTGCCTGTGGTGGCGCGGACTGGTGCTGGGCGCGCGTCACGTCGGTGCCATCGAAATCGAAGAGGCGTACAAGACCGGTGTGGGAATGGTCGTCGCCTACCTGCTGGCCGCCGCGGTCTATGCCGACTCGCGGGGATTTTCCGCCGCAGGGCCCGAGATGCCGCCGATGATGCTGGCGTTCTTCTTTCTGGGGCTCTCGGCGCTCGCGCTCGCGCGCCTGGCGGCGATCTGGGAACAAAGCCGGCCGGACGAACGCAGCCAGATTTCCGGACGGGCCTGGGTGCTGCTGATCACCGGGGTCGTGGGCCTGATCATGTTGGCGGCGGGCATGATGGCCGGGATGGCCACCGCCGATGTTTTCAAGTATCTCGGTGTCGTGCTCCGGCCACTGATGCCCGTGGTCGAGGCGCTGTTCGTGGTGCTGTTCGTGGTGGCGGGCCTGATCGTGAGGGTGCTCATCGCGATCCTCTCGCGCCTGCCGCGCCGCGATGTGCCCGAGATCGGTCCGGCCCCCACGGTCTTCGACGACCTGCTCCGCCGTCTACGGGAGATCGAGATGCACCCCCAGGTGGTCTCGGGTGCGCGGTGGGGCATGGTGCTTGCCGTGGTCGTGATCCTGGTCGCCGGCATGGCCCTGGCCGTCGTGCTGCGGCGGCGGCGCGAGCGCCGGCCTGACGAGGACGATCACGAGTCGGTATGGTCGGTGAACGAGGTGCTGCGAGGGCTGGTCGGCTGGCTGCCGCGGCTGGGGCGCCGGCAGGAAGATGACGACGGGCCGACCGCACCGGCGGCCGGAGCGATTCGGCGAATCTACCGCGAGCTGCTGATCTTAGGCGCCGGGCTCGGCGCCCCGCGCCATGCCTGGGCGACGCCACGCGAGCACGAACCGCGGCTGTGCGGGGTGCTACGCGGGGCCGAAGCCGAGGTGGAGCAGCTCACGGCGAAGTACGAACGGGTGCGCTACGGCACGTGGCGTCCAGCCGCGGCGGACGTGCGAGAGGCAGAGGAGGCGCTGGCTCGCGCAAGGGTTGCGGGGACTGTGCCTCCGGCTTCTTCTGGGGAACGCAGCAGATGAACTTGAGCGGCCCTTCGCCGACATTCTTGATCTGATGCCGCTCGTGGGGCGGCACCCACATCACCATGCCGGGCTCCAGCGGCCAC
This sequence comes from Candidatus Nitrosymbiomonas sp., assembly GCA_020724185.1. Classification (GTDB taxonomy): domain Bacteria; phylum Sysuimicrobiota; class Sysuimicrobiia; order Sysuimicrobiales; family Humicultoraceae; genus VGFA01. Next base: position 12,255 of record DYHL01000034.1, read on the forward strand.
TCGCCCGCTTCGCCTACCATCACGCCCCGGCCATCGAGTAGGTACATCTCCTGCTCGTACCAGTGGTCGTGCAGCGGCGTCTCCGCGCCGGGCGCCACCTCGAAGACGCGCATGGCGAAGTTCTCGGCACCGCGCTTCTTGTCAATGACCCAGCGGATCTTGACCCCGGGTAGGTTCGCGGGCTCTTCGGCAGGGACGTCCTCGGGTCGGAAGACCTCCATGGCTGCGTCACCTCTTCCTTATGCTACCGTCTCGGTTGCGACGGGGATGCGGACGCGGATGCGTGTTCCCTCCCCGGGAGCACTGGAGATCTCCAGGGAACCACCCAGATGCTCGGCTCGCTCACGCGTGGAGCGCAGGCCGAGGTGTCGGGGAATGTCCCCTCCGAGTCGAACCCCTGGCCGTCATCGGTCAACTCGATCCAGAATCCCTCGTCGTCGCGTCTGAGCCGGAGATCCACCCGGGTGGCCTTCGCGTGCTTGACGATGTTGTGGAGTCCTTCCTGAGCGATCCTGTAGATCGCTTCCTTGACGTCGAGGGGAGCATCGGGCTCATCGGGCAAGTCGGCGCGCGCATCAAGACCGTGCCGAGCGCGAATGGCCTCCACCTGCTTGTCCAGAGCCGCCACCAGTCCTTCTGTCTCGAGCGTCTCAGGACGCAACTCGAAGATCAAAGCGCGCATCTCAACGAGGCCGGCCTCGGCGAGCGACAGCACGTAGTCCATCGGCTCAGCGGCCCTGGCCGGATCGCGCTCCAGCCACGTCTGCGCCGTGCGGGCGCCCAGCGCTATGCCGTAGAGCGCTTGAGACACGGAGTCGTGCAGTTCGCGGGCCAGCCGTTGCCTCTCCTCCAGCGCGGCCTTGTCGCGGGCCTCCACGAAGAGGCGGGCGTTTTCCACGGCGGCGGCCGCCTGATCCGCGATGGCGGTCAGGAAGTCCACCTCGGACTGCCCGGGGTTCCGACCGCTGGGATAGAACATGTTCAGCGCTCCGATCACGCGCCCCCAGTACCGCAGCGGCACGGAGACTATGGCGTCCCACGCCGCCTCGCGCGCGGCGTCGTGAACAGGGGCGTAGCGCGGGTCGGCCAGCATCTCCTCGCGGGCGTTAAGCCGCACCACCGGCTGCTTCGTCTGCACCGCCTGCTGGCCGGGCGGGGGAGCCCCGGCGCGAACCGCGGCTCGCATTCCGGCAACGTGCTGGGGAGAGAACCCATAGGTTCCCGTCATGCGAACTTTCTGCAGATCCTCGTCCATTAGGGCAACGCCGCAGGCCATGCCGCCGGTCGCGCGCACAACGGTGCGTGCGAGCGCATCCAGCGTGGCCTCCAGGGATCCGGCCAGCGACATGCTTGAAACGATCTGCACCATGGCGTCTGCCTTCCGGGCCAGGCGCTGGGTTTCGGTTTCATCGCGCAGGAAGACGGCGACCAGCGATCGTCCGTCGAGGGAGATGGGGCACGCGGTCAACTCGATCTGGCGCTCCTTGCCTCCTGAGCACAGCACCGGTGAGATAAGACGACGCGCCTGTCCATTGAAGGCTGCCTCGAGCGCCTCCTGAATGGTGGGGCGGGCCGGCGCCGGGAAGAGCGTAAGCACGTCGCGATCCGGCAAATGCTCGGACCCGCAGCCGACCGTCTGACAGACCGCCGGATTGGCGTAGAGGCACCTGTGCGTAGCGTCGGTGACCACGATCCCGTCCAGGGCCGCACCGAAGAGCGCGGCCAGACGATCGGTCACGGCCCGTCGCTCAGGTGATCCAGGGAAACCAGCCCGATCCGGACGGCGAAGAGCGCTGCCTGCGTGCGGCTCTGCACGCCGAGCTTGGCCAGGATGCTGCTCACGTGCGTCTTCACGGTCTTCTCGCCGATGTGCAGGGCCCGGGCGATCTGTTTGTTTGCCTGTCCCTGGGCCATCAACCTCAGCACCTCGGTCTCGCGCTCGGTGAGCGCCTCAGGGCTCTGGGGTGCGCGTACCTCGCGCATCAGCCGCGCGGCTGCCTCCGGGGAGAGCTGAACCCTTCCCTCGGCTGCCGCCTTGATGGCGCGGATCAGTTCATCGGCCTCGGTGTTCTTGAGCATGTACCCGATCGCCCCGGCCCGCACCGCGGATATGACGCTGGCATCCTCGATCACGCTGGTGAGGGCCATGACCTCGACGTCGGGCAGTTCCTTGCGGATGGCCTCTGTGGCCGCAATCCCGTCCATGACTGGCATGAGGAGATCCATCAGCACGACGTCCGGCCGCAGCTCTTTGGCCAGCCGGACTGCCTCGGCGCCATCCGCGGCTTCTCCCACCACCTGGAGCTCGGGATCGAGCCCCAGGAACATCCGCAGGCCCTGTCTCACAACGCTGTGGTCATCGGCAATCAGGATTCGGATCGGCATCGCGGCCCTCTCCTGTCCGAAGCACGCCCCCGACATCCTCCCATGGGCGGAAGTGTGCCTCCACCCATGGTCCCACGAGAGCTCACTCCCAGAGTCCGAGGCGCGGGGCGCCGGGAGCGCGCATTAATTGACGTAGCCATGATACGACTTCTCGTAGTGGATGACCAGCAAGGAGTCCGGCAGGGGCTGCGGATGCGGCTCGCGCTGGAGCCGGACATTACAGTCGTCGGCGAGGCCGCCGACGGCCCGTCCGCCGTGCGTATGGCCGCCGACCTGGTGCCCGACGCGGTGATCATGGACGTTGGGATGCCCGGCGCGGATGGTATCGAGGCGGCGGCCGCCATACGCGCGGCGGCGCCCGACACCCAGGTAGTGATCCTGACGATTCACGACGATCCCAACACCCGCGGGCGCGCCCAGATGGCCGGAGCAGCCGCCTTCGTCGTAAAGCAGAAGTGCGGCGGGGACCTGATTGCCGCGGTCCGTCGGGTGGCGGGGACGCACCGGAGCGATGGCCGCGAGGGTCCGGGCGGCCTTCCGGCCTATCGAGACGATCCGCCGAAGGTCGGAGCCGCCGGTCGGCCATTGGTGCGATGTACGGCGAGCGTGGAAGCGGTGTAATGGCATCAGGAAGACATTCGAAAGCATAAACAACAGGAGGAAACGAAAATGAAGAAGACCCTGATTGCCCTGGTAGCGGGAGTTGCGCTCATCGCGGGATCCGCGTACTGGCTGCCGACCGAAGCTCGGTTTGCCCAGACAGACGACCAGTACCTGCCGACCGAGGCTCGCTTCGCGGAGATTGACGACCAGTGGCTGCCGACCGAGGCCCGCTTCGCGGAGATCATCGTTGATGATCAGTCCCTGCCGACCGAAGCCCGGTTTGCGCAGGTCGTTGTTGACGACCAGTCCCTGCCGACCGAGGCCCGCTTCGCCTAGTCGAGTTGAGTTGACGAATCACATCGGGGGCAGGCGGTTATACCGCCTGCCCCCGATGGTTTCCT
>DYHL01000035.1 GCA_020724185.1 Candidatus Nitrosymbiomonas sp.
CAGCTGGCGGGGATCTACACGCAGGCGGCTGCCGACGCGGCCGGCACGAGGCGGATCACCGAGCTCTCGGATCTGATCGGCACCGGGCCGTTCAAGTTCACGCGATGGGTGCCTGGCCAGGCGATCGAGCTCGAGCGGTTCGACGGGTACTCGGCGCGCGCTGGGAGCCCCGACGGCTATGGCGGCCAGAAGGTGGCCTACGCCGATAAGCTGCGGTTCGTGATCGTTCCCGACGTGCAGACCCGCATCAACGGCGTGATGACCGGGCAGTACGACTACGCCGAGAGCATCACCCCGGACGCCTACGGCGACCTGCGCAACAACCCCAAGGTCCGCACCCTGATCCTCAAGCCCTACGGGCAGCCCATGGCGGTTTTCAACAAGCGCAGGGGGCTGTTCACCGACCGCCGGATGCGCCAGGCGTTTCTGGCGGCCCTGGACATGAGCAAGGTCATGGCAGGCACCTTCGGCAACCCGCTCATGTTCCGGGTGGACGGCAGCCTGATGTTCAAGGAGTCTCCCTGGTACTCCCGTGAAGGGCTGGGCCCCTACAACCGCCGCGACCTGGCCACGGCGCGACGCCTGCTGGCCGAGGCCGGATACCGCGGCCAGCCCGTGCGGTGGATCACCAGCGCCGCCTTCGACTGGGCGTACAAGCCGGCGCTGATCGCCTCCCAGCAACTCGAAGAGGCCGGGTTCAACATGGATCTTCAAGTCCTGGACTGGGCGACCGTGCTTTCCCGCCGGGCCAATCCCGACCTGTACGAGGTCTTCAGCACCTCGTTCATCTTCAGCCCGGGCGTGGATCCGCCGATCCAGCCCGTTATCCTCGGTCCCACTTGGCCGGGGTGGTGGACGACCGAAGAGAAGGACCGCCTGATCGGACGGTTGATCCGCGAGCCCGACCCCCAGGCCCGCAAGCGGATCTGGGAAGAAGTCCAGCGGCTCTACTGGGAGGACGTGCCGGGGGTCAAGTTCGGCGACTTCTTCAACCTGGCGATCGCACGGCCTGGAGTGCAGGGGCTGGCCACCCGGCCCGACCTATTCTTCTGGAACGTGTGGGTCGCTCCTTAGGAGGCCATGCGGGCCTACCTTGCACGCCGGCTTGCGGCGATGGTCCCGATCGTCATCCTGGTCGGGACCATCGTCTTCCTTCTCATTCACCTCACGCCCGGTGACCCCGCGGTCATAATGCTGGGGCCCGACGCCCCGGACGAGGCCGTGACACGGCTGCGCCAGGAACTGGGGCTGGATGCCCCGCTCCTCACCCAGTGGTTCCGGTGGTTCCAGCGGGTCCTGGTCGGCGATCTTGGGACGTCCATCTTCTTTGGCCTGCCTGTCACCACCACCATCCGCCAGCACCTGCTGCCCACGGTGCTTCTCAGCGCCCTGGCGATTTCCTTTGCGGTGGGCATCGGGGTGCCCGCGGGCATCATCTCGGCGGTGCGGCGGGGCTCGTTGATGGACCAGGGGGTGACGCTCGTCGCCTTCCTGGGCGTGTCGGTACCCGAGTTCTGGCTGGCGCTCAACCTGGTGTTGTTCTTCTCGGTCTACCTGGGGCTTCTCCCGGTGGCGGGCTACGCCTCGCCTGCCGCCGGGCTGTGGACGAGCCTGAGATACCTGTTGCTGCCGGCTTTCACCATGGGGTTCGTCCAATCCGCGCTGATCGCCCGCATGACGCGGGCGGCCATGCTCGACGTGGTCGTGCAGGACTACATACGGACGGCGCGCGCCAAAGGGCTGTCGTCGAATCGAATCACGCTCCACCACGCCTTTCCCAACGCCCTCATCGCGGTGATCACGGTTGTGGGGATCATCTTCTCGGTCATGATGGGCGGCAACGTTGTTGCGGAAACCATCTTCACGATCCCGGGCATCGGGCAACTGCTGATCACCTCGGTGCTTCGCCGCGACTACCCGGTGATCCAGGGGATCGTGCTCCTGATTGCCGCCGCGTACGTTGTGATCAATCTGCTGGTGGACGTCGTCTACGCGGCCGTTGATCCCAGGATCCGGTATTGACGATGCCGCGTACCCCGCCTCCACCCAGGATCGTCGCCGAGCCGATCTCGCCGTGGCGGCTGCGGTGGCGCCTGATGCTCCGCCGGCCGATCGTGATCCTGGGCGGCCTGATCCTGATAGGGTTGCTCATGGTCGCTGCGCTGGCCCCGCTGCTGGCGCCGGCCAACCCGCAGAGGATGGAGATCGCCGACCGCCTCAAGCCGCCCTCAGCCGCGCACCCCCTGGGCACCGATGACTTCGGGCGGGACGTGTTCAGCCGGGTGCTCTACGGCGTCCGCCTGTCACTGGCCATCGGCATAGCGGTGGTGGTCATCAGCACCGCGATCGGGCTTCCGGTAGGCCTGGCTGCCGGCTACATGCCGCGGCTGGACAACGTGCTGATGCGCCTCATGGACGCGCTGATGGCGTTTCCGGCGGTGATCCTGGCCATCGCCTTGATGGCGGCCCTGGGTCCGAGCGCGGTCAACGTGGCGGTGGCGTTGGGGATCGTATACTCTCCCCGGATGGCTCGAATCATCCGCGGGAGCGTCCTGGTGGTCCGCGAGTTCGAGTACGTGACCGCGGCGCGCTCGCTGGGGCTCTCGGACGCCATGATCATGGCGCGCCACGTGCTGCCCAACTGCATGTCGCCGGTGATCGTCCAGGGCACGTTCATCTTTGCCTACGCGGTACTGGGGGAGGCGCTGTTGAGCTTCCTGGGCGCGGGCGTGCCGCCGCACATTCCCAGTCTCGGAACTATCCTCAGCGGCGGCCGCGTGTACATGGGCCAGGCGCCGTGGATAACCGTCTTTCCCGGCCTGGCGATCATGCTGCTGGTGATCGGGCTGAACCTCTTTGGCGACGGGCTGAGGGATGCGTTCGACCCCCGGCTCCTGCGGGCGGGGACGGCCTGACGCGCATTGCCCGGCGCTGGACAGCCGTGCTATACTGCCTTCCAATCTCATAGGCCGATGACCGGGAAGAGTACCCGCCAACGGTGGTTCCCGTAAGGGCACCGGCGGCGCCGCCAGGGCGCTGCCGGTGAGAGAGAGTCGCGCACCGGTGGAAGCGCGGCAACCGCGGGGCGGCGAATGGGCCCGGGAGGCATGAAGCGAAGGAGCAGGTTGCCGTAGCTTCATCGGCTGCTCCACCGAGACCGGAGCGCAAGTGCCGTGCCGCCGCGCATGCGGGGCGTGATCCGACCCCTGCTGCAGGCGGCGTGGAACCCGGGTGGCACCGCGGGAGCGCACCTCTCGTCCCTAGTGGGCGAGGGGTGTTTGTGTTCATGTGGGGTTTTGGCGTGAGGGTTTTGACCCTGGAGGCGATGACATGATCGTTGTCATGGAGGCAGGCGCAAGCGAACGTCAAGTGCAGGCCGTGGTCGAACGGATCCGCGGCGCGGGCCTGAACACCCATATCTCGGTCGGCGTGTCGCGCACGGTGATCGGCGTGGTCGGCGACGACCGCACCAAGGAGATCCTGCGCGAGTCGCTCGAGGTGGCCTCAGGCGTCGAGCGTGTCGTGGCGATCCTCCAGCCGTACAAGCTGGTGAGCCGGGAGTTCCTCCCCCACGACACCGTCGTGACCGCGGGGGGCCAGCCAATCGGCGGCGCCCGCGTGGCCGTGATCGCCGGCCCGTGCTCGGTGGAGAGCCGCGAACAGATCCTGGCAGCGGCCGACGGCGTCAAGGCGGCGGGCGCCACGCTCCTCCGCGGAGGCGCGTTCAAGCCCAGGACCTCGCCGTACTCGTTCCAGGGGCTGGAGGAAGAAGGGCTGCGCCTGCTCGCCGAGGCCCGCGATCGCACCGGCCTGCCGGTGGTGACCGAGGCTATGGACGCCGCGCAGCTCGAGCTCGTGGTGCGCTACGCCGACATGATCCAGATCGGCGCGCGGAACATGCAGAACTACACCCTGCTGCGCGAGGCCGGACGCGCCCGGCTGCCGGTGCTGCTCAAGCGCGGCGTGAGCGCGACCATCGAAGAGCTGCTGATGGCCGCCGAGTACATCCTCAGCGAGGGGAACTACCAGGTGGTGCTGTGCGAGCGTGGCATCCGGGGGTTCAACGGGCACACCCGCTACACCCTGGACCTATCCGCGGTCCCCGTGCTCAAGCAACTGACGCACCTGCCGGTTCTCGTGGACCCGAGCCACGGGACCGGGAAGTGGCGCTACGTAGCGCCGATGGCGCGGGCCGCGGTTGCCGCAGGCGCCGACGGCCTGATGGTCGAGGTGCATCCCGATCCCGCCAACGCGCTCAGCGACGGCCCGCAGTCGCTAAACATAGAGAACTTCGCCGGCCTGATGGCGTCGCTGCGGCCGATCGCCGGCGCCCTCGGTCGGGAGATCTAGGCATGGACGGGTCGGCCGGGGCGCCCGGGTCATTTCCTCGCACCGCGGCCGTCGTCGGGTTGGGGCTGATCGGCGGGTCGTTGGCTCTTCGGCTGCGGGCGGCCGGGGTCCGCGTGCTCGGCGTGGACCTGGACCCGGGCGCGCTCGATCTGGCCGCGCAACGCGGCGCGATTGACGCCGGCAGCGTGAGTCTCGACCGCGTCGCGGAAGCCGACTTGGTCATCGTGGCTACGCCGCTGGATCAGGTGGCCGCAACGGTGATCGCCGCTGTCCGGTGGACTCACCGCGGCGCCGTTCTCACGGACGTCGGGAGCGTGAAGGCGCCGATCATCGCGGCCGTACACGCGGCACTACCGGAAAGCGTGCAGTTCGTGGGCGGGCACCCCATGGCAGGGAACGAGGGGCAGGGGATGGCGGCGGCCGACGCCGCGCTGCTGGATGGGCGGCCGTTCATCCTGACGCCCACCGCGCGCACGGCGCCCGAGGCAGTGGCGGCGATGCAGGCGGTCATCGCGCGCCTGGGTATGCGTCCGGTGCTGCTCGATCCCGTGGCGCACGACGAGCTGGTCGCACAGGTCAGCCACCTGCCGTACCTGGTCAGTCTGGCGCTCCACCGCGCGGTCGCCGCGGACGCCCGCGCGATCGGCGGTCCTGCGCACGCTGAGATGACGCGCATCGCGCGCAGCCCCGCAAAGATGTGGACCGCGATCTGCCGGGCCAACCGCGACGCGATCCTCCGGGCGCTGGCGCGCTACCAGGCCGAACTGGCGCGGCTGCGGCAGGGCATCGAGGCCGGGACGCCCGACGACGTCATCGGCGGCGAAGGGGCATGACGCGATGGCCCGCCTGGTGATCGCGCCGACCAAGACCGAGTTCCTCAGCCGCGCGCGCGAGGGGAACCTGGTCCCGGTCGTCTGCGACCTCCCGGCAGACCTCGAGACGCCGATCTCGGCGTTTCTGAAGCTGCGCGGGGGCGGCGAGGCCTACCTGCTCGAGAGCGTAGAGGGAGGGGAGAAGCTCGGCCGCTACTCCTTCATAGGCGTCGGGCCGGTAGTGCGGCTGCGCGCTTTCGGCCGGCAGGTTGAGGTGCGGCGCCGCGAGGCGGAGTACGCCGTCGAGGCCGACCCCCTGGAAGTCGCGCGCGAGCTGCTGGCCGGCTATTGTCCGGTCGCGCATCCCGACCTTCCCCGTTTCTACGGCGGGGCAGTGGGGTACTTCGGCTACGACTGCGTGCGGCTGTGGGAACGGCTGCCCAACCGGCCGCCCGACCCGCTGGGGCTGCCCACCTGCTACCTGATTATCACCGAGGCGGTGGTTGTCTTCGACCACGTGAAGCACGCCATGCGGATCATCGCCGGCGCTCCGGTGGACGGCGACGCCTCCGGCGCGTACCGGGCGGCCGTGGAGACGATCGAGCGGATCCATACGCGGCTGAGCGCTCCGCTGGCGCCACCCGATCCGGCGGGGCGCGTCGAGCCGGTGCTGGATCAGGAGATGTCGGTTGCCGACTACCTGCGGGGGGTGGAGCGGGCGCGCGAGTACGTGGCCGCGGGTGACGTGTTCCAGGTCGTGCTCTCGCGGCGGTTCTCGGCGAGGACCGCGGGCGTGGACGCTCTTGAGGTCTACCGGGCGCTGCGCACCGTCAACCCGTCGCCGTACATGTTCTTCCTCGACTTCGAGGATGTGAAGCTGGTGGGCACGTCGCCGGAGCTGCTGGTGCGCTTGGAGGACGGCATCGTGGAGACCCGTCCGCTGGCCGGCACGCGGCCCCGCGGCCTCAACGAGACCGACGACCGCCGGCTGGCCGCGGAGCTGCTGGTCGATGAGAAGGAGCGCGCCGAGCACGTCATGCTCGTGGACCTGGGCCGCAACGACGCGGGCCGGGTGAGCCGGTACGGCACCGTAGAGGTGACCGACCTGATGACGATCGAGCGGTTCAGCCACGTCATGCACATTGCCAGCAGCGTGCGGGGGGTGCTCGACGCCGGCCTCGACGCCTTCGACGTCCTACGCGCGCACTTCCCGGCCGGGACCGTGACCGGCGCGCCCAAGATCCGGGCGATGGAGATCATCGACGAGCTGGAGCCGGTGGCCCGCGGGCCCTACGCGGGCGCCGTCGGCTACGTCGGCTACTCGGGCAACATGGACACGGCGCTCACGCTGCGGACGATCGTGATGGCCCGTGACCGCGCCTACGTGCAGGCGGGCGCCGGGATCGTGGCGGACTCCGTGCCCGAGCGCGAGTATCTCGAAACGGTCAACAAGGCGAAGGCGCTGGTGCGGGCGCTCGAGATCGTGGGCCGGGCGCGCGAACCGCTGCTGCGCGCGGGCGGGACGAGATGATCACCGTCATTGACAACTACGATTCGTTCACCTACAACCTCGTGCAGCACCTGGGCGGGCTGGGCGTCGAGATGGAGGTCGTGCGCAACGACGCGACTACCTCCGGCGAGCTAGTCGCGCGCTGCCCCCGGGCAATCGTGATCTCGCCAGGCCCCTGCACGCCGAAGGAGGCGGGCATCTCGGTCGAGGTGATCCGCGCGCTGGGGGCCACCGTGCCGATCCTGGGGGTGTGCCTCGGCCACCAGTGCATCGGCGCCGCGTTCGGCGGCCGGGGGATCCGGGCCCCGGTACCGGTCCACGGCAAGACCTCGATGATCCACCACGACGGCCTCACGATCTACGAAGGACTGCCCGTTCCGTTCGAGGCGACGCGTTATCACTCGCTGATCGTCGCGCGCGAGGGCCTGCCGGACGACCTGGAGGTATCGGCGTGGCTCGACGACGGCACGATCATGGGCCTGCGGCACAGGAGGTTTCCGGTCGAGGGCGTGCAGTTTCATCCTGAGTCGGTGCTTACCGCGGTCGGGAAGGCGATCCTGGCGAGGTTCCTGGTGCTGGCTGGAGTGGCGCCCGGAGCGCAGGTTGCCGCGCCGCAGGGAGTGCCGCGATGATCAGGGAGGCGATCCGCGCCGTGGCCGACCGCCGTACGCTCTCCGAGCAGGAGGCCTGGGCCGCGATGGGTGAGATCATGGACGGCGCGGCGACGGCGGCGCAGATCGCGGCGTTCATCACCGCACTGCGGATGCGCGGCGAGACCGTGGACGAGATCGCCGGCTTCGCCCGGGCGATGCGCGAGCGGGCGCTGCGGGTGATCCCCAGGGTGGACCACCTCACCGACGTGGTGGGGACCGGTGGAGATCGCGTGAGCACCTTCAACGTCTCGACGACCGCGGCTTTCGTGGTCGCCGGCGCAGGCGGCTATGTCGCCAAGCACGGCAACCGCGCCGTGAGCCGGCAGTCCGGGGCCGCCGACGTGCTCGAAGCGCTGGGCGTCGACATCCAGGTGCCGCCGGAGACCGTGCAGCGGTGCATCGAGGACATCGGGATCGGCTTCCTGTTCGCGCCGATCTACCACGCCGCGATGAAGCACGCGGCCGGGCCGCGCCGGGAGATCGGGATCCGCACGGTCTTCAACATCCTGGGCCCCCTGGCCAACCCGGCCGGCGCGTCCATGCTGCTAGTCGGGACGTACGATCCAGCGCTGGTGCGAACCATGGCGGAGGTGCTGGGAGAGCTGGGCGTGCGGCGTGCGCTCGTGGTGCACGGTGACGGGATGGACGAGGTCTCGACGCTGGGCCCGACGCAGATCGCCGAGCTGCGGGACGGCCGGGTCAGCGAGACGGTACTGGATCCGTCGTCGCTGGGCATCGCTGCGCCGCCTCCGGAGGCGATCGCCGGCGGCACCCCGCAGCAGAACGCGGAGGTGACGCTCGCGGTGCTGCGGGGCGAGGCGGGTCCGGCGCGGGACCTCGTGGCGCTCAACGCCGCGGCGGCGCTCGTGGCCGCCGAACTGGCCGGCGATCTGGCTGACGGCCTGGCGCTGGCAGCCCGCTCGATTGACTCCGGCGCTGCCTACGAGAAGCTAGAAGCGTTGCGGGCGCTGACGAGGGCGGCATGATGACGGTGCTCGACGAGATCATCGCGTACAAGCGCGCCGAGGTCGCGGACAGCCGGGTGAGGGTGCCGCTGGCCGAGATGCGTGCCCGCGCGGCGCACGCGGCTTTTTGGGCGCCTGCCCGCGATTTCGCCGCTGCGATCGCGGGGCCGCCCGTGCGGGTCATCGCAGAGGTCAAACGCGCGTCGCCCTCGGCCGGCGCCATTCGCGAGGACGCCGATCCGGCGGCTACGGCCCGGCGCTACGAGCGCGCCGGCGCCGCCGCGGTCTCGGTACTCACCGACCGGCGCTACTTCGCGGGCAGCCCCGATGATCTGAGCGCGGTGCGGCAGGCGGTCGGGTTGCCGGTGCTGCGGAAGGAGTTCATAGTTGATCCGTACCAGCTCTACGAGTCCAGGGCGCTGGGTGCCGACGCCGTGCTCTTGATCGCCGGAGCGGTCCCGGCGGATGATCTGGTCGCGCTAGGCCGTCTGGCCGGGGAACTCGGCATGGCCGCGGTGTTCGAGGTGCACACCGAGGCGCACGTGGACGAGGCGCTGGCCACCGGCGCGCGGGTTATCGGCATCAACAACCGGGACCTCCGGACCCTGACCGTGGACCTGGACACCACGCTGAGCCTGCGCCCGCGCATCCCGGCAGGGATTGTGGTGATCAGCGAGAGTGGGATCGCGACGCCCGTTGACGTGGCGCGGGTCTGCCGCGCCGGGGTTGATGCGATCCTGGTCGGGACGGCACTAATGACAAGCCCCGACCCCGAGGCGGACCTGCGAGCACTACGACTGGTCGCCGAGGCCGAGGCGCCGATGCGGCTGCCGGGACGATAGCACGACTGCCGAAACGATGGGAGGAACGCCGCCATGAAGAAGGGACGCCTGCTGACCGGGGATCGCCCCACCGGGAAGCTCCACCTGGGGCACTACGTCGGTACGCTGGCCAACCGCGTACGGCTGCAGGACGAGTACGACTGCTTCTTCCTGCTCGCCGACTACCACATCCTCACGACCCGACTGGATCACCTGGAGGAGATCGAGGAGAACATCCGCGAGATCGTGCTCGACTACCTCAGCGTGGGCATTGACCCCGGACGGTCAACGATCGTTCTTCAGTCGGCCGTCCCGCAGATCCCGGAGTTGCAGTTGCTGTTCTCGATGCTGGTGGCGGTGCCGCGCCTGCAGCGCGTGCCAACGCTGAAGGAGCAGATGCGCGACCTGCACATCACCCAGCCCTCGGCCGGGCTGCTCGGATACCCTGTGCTGCAGGCGGCGGACATTCTCAGCGTGCGCGGCGAGATCGTCCCCGTGGGCAAGGACCAGTCCTCGCACCTGGAGCTGACCCGCGAGATCGCGCGCCGGTTCAACGAGATGTTCGGTACGGTCTTCCCTGAGCCCGAGACCCTGATCGGCGAGGTCGGCACGCTGCCGGGCACCGATGGCAAGACCAAGATGAGCAAGTCGCTGGGCAACGTGATCTACCTCTCGGACGACGCCGAGGCGGTGGCGCAGAGGGTGATGCGCATGTACACCGATCCCAAGCGCATCCACCCCACCGATCCGGGCACGATCGAGGGCAACCCGGTGTTCACGTATCACGAGGCGTTTAACGCCGACCGGGCCGAGGTGGACGAACTGAAGGAGCGCTACCGGGCCGGCCGCGTCGGCGACGTCGAGGTGAAGAAGCGGTTGGCCCGCGCCCTGAACGCCTTTCTCGACCCGATCCGAGAGCGCCGCGCGCGGTTCGCGGCGCGGCCCGAGGTGGTCGAGGAGATCATCGTGGAGGGCAGCCGCCGCGCGAGGGCCGAGGCGCAGGAGACGCTGGATAGCGCGCGCGATGCAATGAAGATGGCGTACTACCGGGGAGTGCGGGACCGGGCGTGATCAGGGTCAAGATCTGCGGGATCCAGGACGAAGCCGGCGCGCTGGCCGCGGCAGAGGCGGGCGCCGATGCGATCGGGCTGGTCTTTGCCTCGAGCCGCAGGCAGATCGCCCCGGCGCAGGCCCGGCGAATCGCCGACGCGCTGCCGCCGTTTGTGGCGAAGGTCGGGGTCGTGGTCAACGAGCCGCTGGATCGGCTGCGGGCGCTCGTGGACGATGTGCGCCTGGACGCGGTGCAACTGCACGGGGACGAGTCACCGGACTACTGCGCGGCGGTGGGAGAGTGGGGTGTGGCGGTGATCAAAGCGGTGGCGGTGGCAGGACCGCTCGACGCGGCGCGCCTGCGGGCACTGCCGGTGTCGGCGGTGCTGCTCGACACGTACCGGATGGGCCTGCGGGGCGGGACGGGCGAGCCCTTTGACTGGTCGCTCGCGGCGCCGGTCGCGGCAGCGGTGCGGGTGATCCTCTCGGGAGGGCTGACTCCTGAAAACGTGGCGGCCGGCATAGAGGCGGTGCGGCCCTTCGGGGTGGACGTGAGCTCGGGCGTGGAGACGGACGGCCGGAAGAATCCGGAGAAGATATGGCGGTTCATTGCGGCGGCTCGAAGTGGAGCGGACGCAGCGCGGGGCGAGGTGCGCAGGTGACCGCGCGGGCAGGTCTGATCGGTGCCGGCCGCTTTGGACGGTTCGGCGGCCGCTACGTCCCGGAGACCCTGATCCCGGCGCTCGACGAGCTAGAGGTCGAGTACGCGCGCCTGTCGGCAGATCCCGTATTCCGCGCCGCCCTCGACAGCACGCTGCACCACTACTGCGGCCGGCCAACCCCGCTCTACTACGCGGCGCGGCTGAGCGACGAGCTAGGCCTGAAGATCTACATCAAGCGTGAGGATCTGCTCCACACCGGCGCGCACAAGATCAACAACGCGATAGGCCAGGTGTTCCTGGCGCGGGCGATGGGCAAGCAACGCATCATCGCCGAGACCGGCGCCGGCCAGCACGGCGTTGCCACCGCCACAGCGGCGGCGGTGGCCGGCCTGCCGTGCGAGGTCTACATGGGCGCCGAGGACATCATTCGCCAGAGCCTCAACGTCTTCCGCATGCGGCTGCTGGGCGCGAAGGTGATCTCCGTGGAGTCGGGCACGCGCACGCTGAAGGACGCAATCAACGAGGCGCTCCGCGACTGGGTGACCAACGTCGCGACGACGTTCTACGTCATCGGCTCGGTCGTGGGCCCGCATCCCTATCCGACGCTCGTGCGCGACCTCCAGGCGGTGATCGGCCGCGAGGCGCGGGCCCAGATGATCGAGCAGGCCGGCTGTCTGCCCGACGTGGCGATCGCGTGCGTGGGCGGGGGTAGCAACGCCATCGGCCTGTTCCACGCCTTCCGCGACGATCCAGTGCGGCTGATCGGTGTCGAGGCCGGCGGCGACGGCTTGGGAACCGGCCGCCACGCCGCGACCCTTGTGGCCGGGTCGCCCGGGGTGCTCCACGGCGCGATGAGCTACCTGCTGCAGGATGAGGCGGGCCAGGTGCGCGAGACGCACTCGATCTCGGCAGGGCTGGACTACCCTGGCGTTGGGCCGGAGCACGCGTTCCTCAAGGAATCCGGCCGCGCCGAGTACGCGGCAGAGGACGACCGCACCGCGCTCGACGGCTTCCAACTCCTGGCGCGGACCGAGGGGATCCTCGCGGCGCTGGAGCCCTCGCACGCGATTGGTCATCTGCAGCACGTGGCGCCGACGCTGCCGCGAGGCGCCTCGGTGCTCGTGGGGCTCTCCGGCCGCGGCGACAAGGACGTCCATGTGATCGCCCGGGCCCTGGGGGAGAAGGCGTGAGCCGCCTCGCATCTACTTTCGCGGCGTTGCGGGCCCAGGGCCGCCGCGCGCTCATCCCGTTCCTGGTGGCCGGCGACCCGACGCTGGACGCAACCGCCACATTCCTCGACTGCTTCGCGTCCTCCGGCGCCGACGTGCTGGAGATCGGCGTGCCGTTCTCCGATCCGATCGCCGACGGACCGGTCAACCAGCGGGCGGCGCAGCGCGCGCTCGCGGGAGGGACCAGCCTGCGCGATGTCCTCGACCTGGCGGCCCGCGTGCGGCCGCGCCTGGCGCAGCCGATCGTGCTCCTCTCGTACTACAACCCGATCCTGCGCCTGGGGCTGGAAGCGTTCGGCCGGCTGGCCGCGAACGCCGGGGTGGACGGCGTGGTCGTGCCCGACCTGCCGCCTGAGGAGGGCGGCCCGCTCCGCGCGGCGGCCGAACCGAACGGGCTCGACATCATCTTCCTGGCGGCGCCGACCAGCACCGACGAACGGCTGGCACGCGTGGCCGCGTCCAGCCGCGGGTTCACCTACTGCGTCTCGCTGACCGGCGTCACCGGCGTGCGCGACGATGTGGCCACCGACGTGGGTGGCTTGGTGGGCCGGCTGCGGCGGCACACCGATCTCCCTATCTGCGTAGGATTCGGCGTCTCGACCCCGGAGCACGCGCGGCAGGTTGCCGGGGTCGCCGATGGCGTGATCGTAGGAAGCGCGATCGTGTCCGTGATCGAGCAGGGAGGCGCCGCGGCAGTACCGGCGCTGGCCGAGTTCGTGCGGGCGCTGCGCGCCGGCGTGGACGCGGCGGTTGCCTGATGGGAGTCTTCGCGCAGCGCCCGCACCCTGATGGGCCCACCGCGATCTACCTGCGGACCCTCTGCTTTGTTTTCCACGGCGACGACGTGCTCCTGATCCACCGGCAGCACGAGCCCGACGCCGGCTTCTGGAACGCCCCGGGCGGCAAGATAGACCGGGGAGAGGATCCTCTCGATGCCGCGCGGCGCGAGCTCCGGGAAGAGGCGGGCATCGAGCCGCCCCTTGAGTTCCGCGGGGTCGCCACCGCCATCGTGCGCTCCACCGGTGAGCACTGGGCGATCTTTCTTTTCTCCGCGCGCGTGGAGGACCGCGCCGTCGTGGCGTCTCACGAAGGGCCGCTGCGCTGGGCCGGTTCGGGAGACATCGCGGTGCTCCGCGTGCTGCCCGACATCCCGCTGCTGCTACCCCATGTCAGGGACCCGCACCGGCCGGTCGTGCTCGCCAAGTTCGTCTACTCGACCCCGGACCCAGGCACGCTGGAATCCGCGGACGTAAGGTGATATGGGCATGGATGAGGAGATCCTGGTAGTCCCCCGCGCGGAACTGTTCGACCGCGGGTCCTTCCGCGGGGTGACGACCGAGGGCCTGGACGGCTATCTGGACCGTGTGCGCCGGTTCGGCGTCTTCCGGCGGAGGGGCGACGTCGAGGAAGACCCCTCGCTCAAGCAGATCATCCCCTACCTGGTGGTTCGCAGCGGTGATTGCTACATGCTTTTCCAGCGCACGCAGGTCGGAGGCGAGGGCCGGCTGCACGGCCTCCACTCGATCGGCGTGGGCGGGCACATCGCGAAGACCGATGAGTCCGAGGCCGCCGACGCAGTGGCCGGCGCGGACGACGCCGTAGCCGCGGGTCTGCGCCGCGAGCTCGACGAGGAGTTGATCGTGGACGGTCCCTGGACCGCTCGGCTGGTAGGCGTCCTCAACGATGACGAGAACGCGGTCGGGCAGGTACACTTCGGCCTGGTGCACATTGTGGATGTGCCGTCTGGCCGGGTGGCGATCCGGGAGACCGACCTCCTTACTGGCCGCCTGGCCGGCATCAGCGAGGTGCGCGCGGTCTACGCCCAGATGGAGACGTGGTCGCAGCTCGTGTTGGACGCGGGCATCCTAGAGGGCTGACCAGATGGTTGACGGGAGGCGGTGCGCACGGGTATCCAGCGCAGGCCCCGCGCGGCGAACAGGGTGGATGGCACTGTCGGTGTGACGAACCGCACCGTGGTAGTCCCAGTTGCGCCGCCCTATGACCTACCCCGCACCCTGTCGTGCGGGCAGTGTTTCCGCTGGACCCTTGTGTCGCCGTCAGGACTCCATCCTACCGCCATATCCATCGGCCCCGCATCCACCGCCGGCACCACCGTCACTGCGCGTGGCATCATCGGCCGGACCGTGGCTGTCGTTGCGCAGGAGCCTGGAGGCCTGCGCGTGCGCTGGCATGGGCCGGCCGGGTCGCCGGCGCACCTGGCCTTGCACCTCGGCGCTCGTGAGCCGCTGGCTGAGATTGAATCCGCGCTGGCCCGCGATCCGGTGCTGCGGCAGATGCTCCCGCATACCTCGGGGATCGCCATCATGCGCCAGGATCCTTGGGAGTGCCTCGTATCCTACGTCATCTCGGCGTTCAACAACATACCAAAGATCAGACTCAGCGTAGAGCATCTGGCGCGGCGGTTCGGTGAGTCGATCCCGAACACGAGCGATGCCGGGAGCGGTGACGCGACCCGCGAGGGCATTGACGGTGGGCACAATCCCGTCGGCTGGACGTTTCCGTCCCCGGAGCAACTTGCCGCAGCGAGTCCCGCAGCGCTGCGCGCCTGTGCCCTGGGCTACCGGGCCCGATATGTGCGGGATATGGCTCGTCTTGTGGCAGACGGAAGGTTGGACCTGGCGCGGATCGCCGGCCTGCCGTTCGACGAGGCGCGTGCTGCGCTAATTGAACTCCCCGGCGTCGGAGAGAAGGTCGCCGACTGCGTGCTGCTCTTCGCCTTCGGGCGAGGCGAAGCCTTCCCGGTGGACGTCTGGGTGCAGCGGGCGGTGGAGCGATGGTACTTCAGCGGCCGGCCGACGACCCCCCGCGCGATCCGCGGATGGGCCAAGGACCGCTTTGGCCCGCTGGCGGGTTACGCGCAGCAGCACCTGTTCGTGGGGGCGCGCAGGAGATCCCGCACTTCCTGACGTGACTGGTAGTGGACTCAGAAGTCGCCGCTGCGACCCTGAACCAGGCGCTGATCGCGATCCTGTTTCTCGGTCACCGGGTGTGGATAGGGCCGTGATCTAAGCCCACAAGCTGTGAACAGGGCTAACCCTCTGGAATGTTAGCCTTACGGACCGCGCAGTATAATGCCCCTAAGGGACACGGTATAGGATAGCAGAACCAACGTCTGTACAAGCGATCACGACGGGAGGGCATCCGAGGCGGTGTCGTGCTAGGCTGATACAAGGGGTGTGTTAGATCCTATGAAGGGATAGGGACAAGGAAGA
>DYHL01000036.1:0-13189 GCA_020724185.1 Candidatus Nitrosymbiomonas sp.
GCGGCGCGTTAGAGACTAACTCGAGCGAAGTGGATACGCACTTGGACTGAATCGTGGTGTTGGTTGACGACAGGTAGGAGGTCATCGCACCGCTCAAGGCAACCATGAGCGCCAGCGATAGTGCGTAGTTGGAGCTCAAGGCGAACGCGGCCAGCAGCACCACGAATCCGGCCTGCGTGCCCAGGATGACGTTCCCCGGGTTATTGGGCCGCGACGAGGCCAGGGCCAACACCCCGATGGTAGCGCCGAGACCGCTGGCGGTCATCAGCATCCCAAACCCCTGCGCGTGTACGCGCAGCACATCGCGGGCAAAGACCGGCATCAGGACCGTGAACGACAACCCGAATACCCCGGTGACGGCCAGAAGCCCCAGGAACCGGCGCAGCGCCCGGTGCTGCCAGGCGAACGCAACACCCTCCCGGACCTCGCGCAGAACGCGCTGCCGCTCACCGGCCGGCGGCCGGGAGTTCACGCGGATCGTCGCCAGCGCGCCCAGCACCGCCAGGTAGGTAATCACGTTGATCGCAAAGCACCATCCCGGGCCGCTGCGGGGCCCAAGCTGGCCGATGATCAGCCCGGCGATCGCGGGACCAAGGATCCGCGACCCATTGAACATCGCCGAGTTCAGCGCTATGGCGTTCAGCAGATCGTCCCGCCCAACCAGGTGCGGGATCAGCGACTGCCTGGCAGGCATGTCAATTGCCGACGCGATCCCGCCGATGGCGCCGAGCGCCAGGATCTGCCAGATCGCGATCCGGCCCGTGAGTGTCAAGATCGCCAGGGCCATCGAGATCGCCATGAACGTTCCCTGGCTGGCCAGAAGCACGTGGCGCTTCTCGGATCGGTCGGCGATGACCCCTCCCACCAGTGCGAGGAGCATCGTGGGGATGGTGTTCACCATCATCACCGTCCCCAGCATCAGCGGCGATCCGGTGAGGTCGTAGACGAGCCAGGACAGGGCAGTGGTCTGGCCCCAGGAGCCGGTGAGGGATACCAGACCGCCCCACCAGAACCGCCGGTAGTTGGGGTGGCGGAGCGCGCTGAAGGTGGTCGCGGCCCCGATACCGGCGAGGGTCATTTACCTCCGGCCCCGGTGGAATCGGATGGGTGCCGCTGCGCGTCGAGGAACGCTTCAATGTCGCGGCGAAAGAGACGGTACATCTTCCCCAGCCTGACGGCCGGCAGCAGGCCCTCGCGGATGTACCTGTAGAGCGTCATCTTGTGGACCTGGAGGTATTCCGCCGCCTGCTCGACCGTCAGGATCTCCTGGTCCAGCAGCGGCGCGCGACTACGCACCGTTCCAGCACCCCCCTACCCCTGGACGAACTCGATCCACTGGGCCGCCGCCTCGCGTGCGCGGTCGACCCTGAGCCGGTAGTACTTGAGGTTGTCGCGCTCGACCACCTGCACCAGATGGGCCGCGCGCAGCATCGCCATGTGGTGCAGGGCGGTCACATGCGACACGCCCAGCGCCTTTGCCAGTTCCTGGAGGTACATCTCGCGGCCGGCCAGCAACCGTAGAATTCGCAGGCGCGTCTCGTCACCCAGTGCCTTGTACAGCCGCAGCAGCTCAGGCGGCACGCCCCCCGCGGCAGAGGACTCGATCGGGTATATGAACACGCGGATGCCTTGGTAGGCGGTGATCAGGTTGTACGGCCGGAAGAAGTAGGTGGGCGCCAGAACCACTCCGGCGAACGAAGCGCCGGGCTCCAGGACGAAGCCGCCGGTCGCCTGCTCCACCAGCTCGGTGCCACTGGAGGACGCTGCCCGGCGCGCCAGCGTGGCTGCGGCTTGCTCAAGCAGGGGCACGATCCGGGCCTCCTCGTGAGCGTAGACCCTGGCGTAGCCCTCGCGCAGCAGCCGGATCAGCCGGGACTTCGCCTCAGACGGCGAGAGCGCCACCAGACGGCGCAGCGAATCCACATCGGCCTCCGAGTGGGTGGCCGCAAGAAAAGCCTCGATCGCTTCCCGCGACCCGCCGATCGCGGCGCGCAGGAGTGGTAGTTCCTGACGATCGGGCAGCGCCCCGGCCAGCATCAACTCGAGCAGAGCTTCCGCCGGGGTGGACTGGATCCGTTTGATGAACGCGCGCACCGACAGCCCAGGGGCGTGCTCGAGCACGCCCACCAGGCCGAGCGTCGGCCCGAATCTCGGGAAGAACAGGGCGAGGTCTGCCCGCCGGTCGGCTCCCAGGGCGCCGCGCGCGCGCTCGACCCAGTCGGACGAGACCTCGAACCCCAGGCCCTCCTCGCTGCGCTCCAGCAGGTAGAGGCAGGCCAGAAAGTCATAGGCGGGAGAGGGATCTATGCGCACGCGCAGTTCGTGGCGAGGCGCGGTCAGGTCAATGACCTTCAAGCCGGCCCACCCCTATGTAGATGGCTATCTACATATGAGTAAACCACGCCTTACCGGCGTGCGCAAGCGGCAGGCCCATCGCCTCACCCCATCCCTAGCCGCGGGTCCAGCACGTCCCGCAGCCCCTCTCCAACGAGGTTCACCGCCAGCACCAGCGCGACTATTGCCAGCCCCGGAAAGGTGGAGACCCACCAGGCGGTTAGCATCACCTCGCGGCCGTCCGCCACCATCGAACCCCAGGCCGGCAGGCGCGGAGGTAGTCCCATGCCCAGGGACTACAGCGATGCCTCGAGCACTATGAAGTGGCCCATGCGCAGCGTGCCGAGCACCACGCTTGTGTGGATCATGTTGGGAAGGATGTGCCGGCCAAGGATCCGGCTGCTGGACGCCCCCAGCGCCCGGGCGGCATCCACGTACTCGCGGGTGCCCTGGCTGAGGGTGTCGCCGCGCGCTACCCGGTAGAACTCCACCCACCCCTTGAAGGCCAGCGCCATCACGAGATTCCAGAAGCCCGGCCCCAGCGCGGCCATGACGCCAATGGCGAAGATCAGGTGAGGGAAGGCCATTAGCAGCTCGGCGAACCGCGAGATGAGACCGTCCGTCGGCCCACGGAAGAAGCCGGCGGCCAGGCCCAGCACCAGACCCGGAATCAGCGACATCACCGTGGCCGTCACACCGACGAGCAGCGAGACCCGGCTGCCGTGGATGATCCGTGACCACACGTCCCGGCCCAGGCCGTCGGTGCCCAGCCAATGGGCGGGGGAACCGTCCGGCATCCAGGAAGGTGGGGCCAGCCGGTTTTCCAGGCGCGAAGCACCCGGGTCGAACGGTGCTATCTGCGTCGCGAACACCGCCAGGAGCGCAATGGCAACCACGACCACCGCCCCGGTGACGGCCGAGGGATGGCGCGCCAGTCGGGTCAGGGTGAGCCAGATGCCGCGGCGTTTGGGCCTTGGAGGTGAAACCGCTCTGGCGGCTACCGCCATGACCTCACCCCTCCACCGCTACAGTGACATGCGTGGATCCAGGTAGATGTAGCAAAGGTCCACCGCCAGGTTTGCCAGCACGAAGGTGAACGCGTAGAGCATGACCGCACCCTGCACCACCGGGTAGTCGCGGCTGAAGATCGCGTCCACGACCATGCGACCCATCCCCGGCCAACCGAAGACCGTTTCGACGATCATGTTGCCGCCGAGCAGAACCCCTATCTGCAACCCAACAACGGTCACGGTTGGAATGAGGGCGTTGCGCAGCGCGTGGCGCCACACGACGACCCGGCCGGTCAGGCCCTTGGAACGCGCCGTGGTGACGTACTGCTCGCGCATCACCTCGACCATGCTGGACCGCGTGACCCGTGCGACGATCGCCATCATGCTGGCCCCCAGGACGATGGACGGGAGGGCGAGGTGCCTGAGGACGTCGCCCAGCGCGGCCCAGTTGCGGGTGAGCACGCTGTCCACCAGGAAGAACCCGGTCACGGGCACCAGGAGCACCTCGTGGCCCACCCGGCCCGAGGTCGGGAACCAACCGAGTCGGACCGAGAAAAAGATTATCGCCATGATCCCCAGCCAGAAGGTGGGCATGGAGATGCCCAGGAAGGCGCCGCCCATCGCCAGCCGGTCCAGCCACGAGCGCTGGTAGACCGCGGAAAGCACGCCGATCGGCAAGGCAATCAGCAGGGCCACGACTGTGGCGGCCAGCGCCAGCTCCACCGTGGCCGGCAGGGCTTCGACAAGCATGATGAAGACCGGCCGGCGGCGCGCGAACGAGGTGCCAAAATCGCCGCGGGCGGCATCGGCTACGAAGCGTACCATCTGCTCCGTGAGCGGCCGGTCGAGGTTGAGGTCCCGGCGGAGGCGGTCCACCTCCTGCTGCGAAACCGCCCCCGTCTGTCCAAGCATTATGTCAACGGGATCGCCCGGCAGCAGCCGCATCACGATGAACACGATCACCGCCACCCCCAGCATGATCGGGATCGTGTTCAGAATGCGGCGCGCCAGAACAAGCGTCCGCACTTGACTACCGCACCGTGTACCCCGCCTCGCGCAGCAGCGTGCGGGCCCGCGTCAGATCGTAGGTGTAAGGCCGCTGGCGCGGATTGTAACCGAACCCGCTGGGTAGGAACGCGGTCGCCAGCCGCGTGGCGTAGCCCCTGTAGATGGCCTTGAGGATCGCGTCCCAGTTGACCGCGTAGTTGAGCGCCTGGCGGGCCTTGCGTTGTTCAGCTCGATGCCCGAGGCGCGGGTACCCTGCGTGGCCTTGACCTCGGTGCGAGGATCCTTCTCGATCTCGACGATCAGGTCCACGGGAAGGTCCTCTATGATGTGAACCTCGCCGGCCTTGAGCGCGGCCACGCGCGTCGCCGGCTCAGGCATCATCCGGAAGACCACGCCACGCAGCGGCGCCGGTCCCACCGGCGGCAGCTCGGGCGCGCCGCCGTAGTACTGCTCGTAGCGCTCCAGCACGATCTGGGAATCCACGCGACCGGCCAGGTACTTGAACGGTCCGGCCCCCACCGGCCGCTCGGCGAAGGCGCGGTCGCCCACTGTCTGGATGTAGCGCTTGGGCACGATCTGGAAGTGCACCAACGCCTGCATGAAGGCCGGGAACGGGCTGGTAAGGGTGAACCGCACCACGTTGTCACCTACTCGCTCCACGCTGGCGAGCGGGCCCAGCAGCGCGCGGCGGGGGCTGCTGGCACCGCCTATCGCGCCGTCCTTCATAATCCGCTCGAAGGTGAAGACGACGTCCTCGGCGGTGAGAGGATCGCCGTTGTGGAATACCACGCCAGAGCGGACTGTGAACTCATAGGTGGTTGGCGAGACCTGCCGCATCGCCGAGGCCAGTTCCATCACGACGCGGTCCTTCGTGGTCCGCGTGACCAGGCCGTCGAAGATGTTGCGCAGTACCGTCTCGGTCTTTCGGTCGCGGAACATCGCCGGGTCGAACGATACAATCGCGTTGGTGTTCATCCCGACCACGGCGACCCCGCCGCGGCTCAGGCGCACGTCGTGTAGGTTGATGCGGCTGTCCATCGAGGCCTCCCAGTTCTCGACGAAGGCGCTGGCCCCGTGGGTGTCCTGGCGGAAGTACCCGAAGATCCAGGGCGCATCGCGGAAGAGAAGGTCCTGCACCTTGAAGTAGGCGTCGCGGCGGGCGGCGTTGTCGGCCCCTGTGGAGCCGGTCACGAGTAGGCCGTCCACCTCCTTGTTGGAGTAGAAGGAGTAGTTACCGCGGCCGCCCGTCGTGAACTTGGGCTCGGCCAGGTCGAAGGGCTCGAAGAACGCGCTCCCCCAATCGGTCAGGTAGGCCAAGCGCTCGCCTGCCTGGATGCGGGCGATCATGCTGGTGCGCTCCCAGACGCGAACCTCCACCTGGGCGCCCAGCGCGCGGAAGTTGTCGGCGATCGCCTCGGCCTCGGGCCGGCGAAACGCCTCGGAGTCGAGGGCAAAGGCGAGCACGCGATCCTGAGCGCCGGCCGGGGCCAGCAGGCCGGCGACTACGGCAAGCAGCGCCATTGCGGTGAGCAGACGCGGGTACCCTTTCATCGTGTCTCCCTCCTCAAATCGAATACGCGCGGCGGATTGTGAAACGATAGCGATCGCCGCGGTAGTACGCGTCATCGTGCGTAAGCGGTTCCCCAGAAGCGGTGAGCACGGTTCGGGCACTGGCCACGACCGCCGCGCCTTCGCTGATCTGCAGAATGCGGGCGATCTCATCCGATGCGGGCACAGCCTCGTAGGTCTGTAGAACCTGGGCCGGCTCCAACCCGGTAATGCGGCGCACGTGCTCCAGCACCAGCCCGAAGGTCACGCGGCCCTCGGCCTCTGCGGCCAGCAGTGCGCGCGCGGTGGGCTCACCGGTGTCAGGGGGCAGATGAATGCGGTAGAACGCCAGCGGCGCGCCGTTGGCCGTGCTCACCATGTCCACGATGATCACCGTCTCGCCCTGGGACAGTCCCAGGGCCTTTGCGGCCGCCTCAGGCGCCGGCGCGGTTCTGATGCCGAGCAGTCCGGCCGCCGGCTTGTACCCTGCCGCGGAAACCGCATCTGAGAACCGCACCACGCGCGAGAGGTCCTGGTCTATCTTGGGCCGCACCACGAATGTCCCCTTGGCCGGCACACGCACCAGGAGGCCGGAAGCCACCAGGTCTTGGATCGTCTGCCGGACCGTTGTACGGCTGACCCCGTAGGTTTCGCAGATCTCGCGTTCGGAAGGGATGCGCTCACCAGGCCGGATCTCCCCTGAGCGGATGGCGCGGGCAAGGGCGGCACCGAGCTGCCGGTGCAGTGGAACGGTGTGATGGCGCTTCAGCTTCATCGCCGCTCCCTGAACTGGTTACTACCGGTAGTGACCACTACTACGACCCGAACGCCCGCGACTCCTCCTACGCCAGGTACTTGTCGAACCAGACCACAAGACGCTTGAGGCGCTCGATCCGCGGCTTGGGCCGGCCGTTGGAGCTCATCTGGTGGCTCTCCCCCTGGAAGCGTAGAAACACCGCCTCCTTGCCCATCTTCCGCAGCGCCGTGTAGAACTGCTCCGACTGCTCGACCGGGCACCGGTGGTCGGACTCGTTGGCGATGATCAGGACCGGGGTGGCTACGTTCTTCGCGTACATCAGCGGGGACTGGCGCAGCAGCTTGCCGGGATCGTCCCAGGGTGTCACTCCCCACTCCAACTCGCCCCAGGTGGCGCCGATGTCGCTGGTACCGTAGAAGCTGAACAGGTTGCTGACGCACACCTCGGTGATCGCGCAGCGGAACCGGTGTGTGTGCCCGATCAGCCAGTTGGTCATGAAGCCGCCGTAGGAGCCGCCGGTGACGGCCACCCGGTCCGGGTCAATGAACCCCTGGGCGATCGCGTGGTCCAGCCCGCGGAGGATGTCCTCGCTGTCCTTGCCGCCCCAGTCGGTAACCACCGCCCGGGTGAACGCCTCGCCGTGGCCCTGGCTGCCGCGCGGGTTTGTCCACACGACCACGTACCCTCGCGCCGCGAGCAAGGCCACATAGTGGTTGAAGGCGTAGCCGTAGGCCGCGTGCGGGCCTCCGTGAATCCGTAGAATTGCCGGGTACTTCCTGGCAGGATCGAACCCCGGCGGGGTGAGCAGCCAACCCTCCATCGGCCAGCCGTCGGAGGCGGCGTACGAGAAGCGCTGCGGCTCGCGCAGGTCGAGATCGGCGAGCAACTCGTCGTTGAAGGCGGCGAGCCGGCGGGGTTCGCCTGATGCCGGAATCAGCCAGAGTTCGTCCAGCGATGTCGGGCCGATGCGCTGGTATACCACCTGCCCTGCCGCCGCCGTGAGGTCAGCGATTACCTCGTCGCCGAAGGTAATCTGCTGGACCGCGCGGTCGGCCACCCCCACGCGGTAGAGGTTCGTGCGGCCGGCATCGGTGGCGAAGAAGATGATCGCGCCGCCGTCGTGCGTCCAGGCCGGGATCGGGAACATCGGGGTCAGGCGCGCATCGCTGCCCACCGCGTTCCCCACCGACCGGTCGAAAGTGGCCGTCAGGTTGACCGCCTCGCCTCCTGAGGCGGGGATGATCCACACCCCGAAGTTCGTCGCGCTCTTGGCGTGGAAGTCGTGCCCAACAAAGGCCACCCATCGGCCGTCGGGCGAAGGCACCGGCGATACGCACGGCCCGGTGTTACGGGTGAGCTGGCGCAGCCCGCGCGTCTGCGCGTCCACCGCCCACAGGTCGCGCACGAACGACAGGTCCGCGTCCGGCGTCCGGTTGGCGACGAAGACGATCTCGCGCCCGTCCGCCAGCCACGACGGCGAATCGTGGTCGTAGTCGCCGTCTGTCAGCCGGACCGGCTCCCCGCAGTCCGCGGGGACGGTCCAGACGTGCGCGTACCCCTCAAGAAACCCCATCGCGTCGAACTTGTACTTCGGGCGGGTGATCTCCCGGACGATCATCTCGTCGTCGGCTTCTCCGGTCTCGACCTCGCCGGAGGCGCCCCGCGAGACGAAGGCCAGGGTTCGCCCGTTGGGCGACCAGACCGGCTGGCTCACGCCGGCCTTGAAGAAGGTCAACTGCCGCGCCTCCCCGCCGTCGGACGGGATGACCCAAAGTTGCATCGCCGCGCGCTTGCGGCCGCGGCGCCTGCCGCCCCGATTGGACAGGAACGCGATCCACCGTCCGTCCGGAGACCAGACGGGATTGGTGTCCCGCGCCTCATCGGCCGTGAACGGCCGCGGCGCCCCACCTGAGATCGGCACCATCCAGAGGTGGCCCCGAAACTCGTTGGCCTCGTGGTCCAGGCGCGCCAGCGCAAACACCACGCGCGACCCATCGGGCGAGAGCGCGGCCTGGTGGGGAAATCGGATCTTCAGGAGATCGTCAATCTCGATCGGGCGCCTGTTCATTGGGGCCTCCATAGCGCGGTCTTCTGCGGATCCTTCCCTTCTGGGGCTTCCCCTACCGGACCTCCCCTCCTGGGGCGGGAGCAGGGAGACGCCGCGTCGGGCGGGAATGAGCACCTGTCATCCTCAGGAGGTGAGGACCTGTGACCACGTACCGAACGGCCAGGGGTACGCTCATCTTCCACTTCTCGCTGCTGGTGTTCGTGACCGTAATCGTCGGACCCACGGTCATGGCCCAGCTCCCCCGGCTCTATGAGTCTCGTCTTCCTGTGGCGGTCTTCGCCGCCGCCTGGATCTTTGCCCTGCTCTGGGCCTGGTACATCTACCTTTCGACCCCGATCGAGATCACCTACCGGTCCGGGGAACCCATTGTCTTCCGCGCGATGCTGAAGCGGACGGTGCTGGAGCCGAAGGCCATCACCTCCATCGCCACGGGACCGTTCAGTGGAACGATCAAGTTGGCGCACACCGGGGGGAAGATCCACCTCCTTGGACAGATGGACGGGTTCCACGAGTTCCTGACCCGGGTCAAGGCCGAGAACGGCGCCGTGACAATACGAGGCCTCTAGGCCTCGCCGTCCAGAACGAGCAGGTGGGCGACCTGGAACCCAATGGTCACGCCCACGTCTTGGCCTTCGCGGAAGATCCCCTCTTCAAGGGGGCTCCGGCCGATGGCCTGCAGCAGCTCCCCTCCCACCTCCACCTCGTATTCCACCTGCGAGCCCAGGTAGACGGCGCGGCGCACGGCGCCACGCAACGCCCCCTCCTGGGCCAGGTGCACCGTTTCGGGGCGGACCACCACACCGACGCGCACGCCGGCTTCCACCCTGCGGGCCGACGGCACCACTGCCTCCATCGCGGGTAGCGCCACACGGCACGCCCCGTCCCGGGTCTCCAGGACCCGGCCCTCCAGCAGGTTGACCTTCCCGACGAACTCGGCCACAAAGGCGTTGGCCGGCCGCGCGTAGAGCTCGGCGGGCGGGGCCAACTGCTGCACGCGGCCGCGGTCCAGCACGACGATGCGGTCGGCCAGGGTCATCGCCTCGACCTGATCGTGGGTAACGTAGATGGCCGTGATTCCCACCTCGCGCTGGATTCGCCGCAGCTCGATGCGCATCTGCTCGCGGAGCTTGGCGTCGAGGTTGGACAGGGGCTCGTCCAAGAGCAGCACCCGGGGACGGGTGACCACGGCCCGCGCCACAGCGACCCGCTGCTGCTGCCCTCCGCTGAGCTGGTCGGGCGAGCGCCTGGACAGACCCTCGAGCCCTACCAGCGCCAGAGCATCGGCGACGCGCTCCCGCGTCTCCGCCGCGCCCGTCCCGCGTACCCGCAGCCCGAACGCGACGTTCTCGAAGACGTCCAGGTGGGGAAAGAGCGCGTAGGACTGGAAGACCATAGCGGTCCCGCGCACGTCCGGGGGCAGGTGCGTCACCCGCTGTCCCGCCAGCTCTATCTCCCCGGCGGTGGGCGTCTCGAACCCTGCGATGATGCGGAGCAAGGTGGTCTTGCCGCAACCGCTCGGCCCCAGCAGAGAGACGAACTCGCCGGCGTACACCGCAAGGGACACGTCGTCCACCGCGGTCACCGGCGCGCCGGTGGGATCGGCGAACACCTTGGTGACGCGATCCACGCGCAGGGATACTTCACCCGCGGGTGGCGGGGTTACGTGCGCCGACATCAGAGAAACCTCCCCTGCACCGGGCTGTATCCACGGCGGAGCACCAGCCCGATGATTCCGATGGCGGCGATCACCAGGACCAGAAGCACCAGGCTGTAGGCGGCGGCGGCGTTGTACCGGCCCGACCCCACCTCGCTTAGGATCTGCACGGTCATCAGGTTCCAGTTAGCCGAGACCAGGAAGACCGCGGCGCTGATCGCGGTCATCGCGCGCACGAACGCAAAGACCAGGGCCGAGAAGAACGCCGGGCGCACCAGCGGCAGCGTGACGCGCCTGAAGGTCACCACGCTGGATGCCCCCAGGTTTTGCGCCGCCTCCTCGATCGAAGGGTCTATCTGCCGGAGGACGGCGATGCCCGCCTGGATCCCCACGGGCACGTAACGAAAGACGAAGCAGGCCACCAGGATCGCCATGGTGCCGGTCAACAGCAGCGGCCGCTGGTTGAACGCCAGGATGTAGCCGATGCCGACCACCGTGCCCGGTAACGCAAAGTTGAGCAGCGAGGTCAGCTCGAGCCCGCCCCGCCCGGGGAACTTCCGGCGCACGACCAGGAACGCTATGGTCATGCCCAGCAGTCCGGAGATCGGGGTCGCGGTGACCGCTATGGCCAGCGTGTCCCTGATCGTCTCCCGTCCCACGTTGAGCACGTACCGGAGCGCCTCCAGTGACGGGGTGTTGTCCACGCCCCAGGTCCGCGCAAGCGCGCCGGCCACGATCACCGCGTAGAACATGACCACCACGCCTGCGGTGGCCGCGGTGACGCCGAACAGCAGCCAGGTGGCTGCCGGGCTGGTGGCCTTGAGCGACGATCGGCCCGGCTTGCCCGTGACGGTCACGTACCGCCGGCTACCCACGATGAGGCGGTAGAGGATGAACGCGGTGACCGAGGGCACCAGCAGCAACACCGACAGCGCGGCGCCTGCCTGCAGGTTGAACATGCCGGTGATCTGCAGGTAGGCCTGCACCGACAGCACCGGAAACGCGCTGCCGGCCAGCAGCAGGGGGTTCCCGAAGTCGGCCAGCGACTCGATGAACACCACCAGGAACGCGCTGGTGATCCCGGGGACCGCCAGCGGCAGGAGCACGCGGCGAAAGACCGTCCACCGCCGCGCCCCCAGGTTGAGCGCGGCATCCTCCAGGGTGGGATCAATCCCCTCCAGCACGCCGCGGAGCACCAGGTAGGCCACGGGCGCAAAGGTCATCACCTGCGCCAGCAGCAGCCCCTTGAAGCCGTAGATGTTGAAGTCCCGGAGGCCCAGCAGCCCCGAGGTCACGATCCCGCCCCGGCCGAACAGCAGGATGATGGCGATTGACGAGACGAACGGCGGCGAGACGATCGGCAGGATCGCCAGCAGGTGGAAGATCCGCTTGAACGGGACGGCCGTGCGGACCAGCGTGTAGGCGTAGGCGAACCCCAGCGCCACGCTGACCGCCGCGGTCAACCCGCCCACCATCAGGCTGTTGACCACGGCCCGCTGCACGTACCACGACCGCAACTGGTCGCGGTACGCATCGAGTGACAGCACTCCGCCCGGTGTGAGACTGACCACCAGTACGCGGAGGAGCGGCCAGATGATGAAGATCAGCAGCGCGGCCTGGATCAGCGCGGCCGCCAGCAGTATGACCGGATCGGCCAGCAGCCGGCGCAGGCCTCCCCTGCCCTGGGGGAGACCCGCGTTGGCAACCCCAGCGCTGCTCATGCCCTAGCGGCCGCCCAGCACCTCGTTGAGCCAGCGGTTCACCAGGCGCAGGCGGTTCTTGCCCGCGAAGTCCACGTCGTACTTGATGAGCGGGACAAGGCGCAGCGCCGGAAGACCACTCTGGCGCCTTGCCTTCTCGGTCACCGGGAAGAAGAAGGTCTCTTGCTCGGCCAGACTGTTCTGCCCTTCGGGAGAGATCATCCAGTCCACGAGCCGCCGGGCCTCGGCCTCGCGCCGCGTTCCCTTGACGATCGAGATCGCCGGCGCCTCAAAGCCCACGCCCTCCTTTGGGAAGACCGTAAGCAGGGGGTACCCGCGGAAGTAGAGCTGGTAGAGCGCGGGTGTGAACTGGATGCCTATGGCCACCTCGCCAAACGCCACCGCGCGCGAGGGCGCGGTGCCGCTGGTGGTGTAGGTCTGGACGTTGGGATGGAGCTGCTTCATGTAGGCGAACGCCTTGTCCTCACCCATGATCTGCACCAGCGAAACCACCATGTTGTAGGCGGTTCCCGAGGTCTGCGGGCTCGGCATCTGGATCAGCCCTCGGAGCTGGGGGCTGAGCAGGTCCTGCCAGGAGAGCGGCCGCTTGATTCCACGGTTCTCCAGAACCTTGGTGTTCAGGCCAAACCCCAGCGGGTTCATGTAGAAGCTCACCCAGTAGTTCTCCGGGTCGCGGAACCGGGCGTCAAGCGCCGCGGCACCCGGTGAGGCGTAGGGCTGCGTAAGCCCGCGGATCTTGGCGTCCACGTGGTTCTCGCTCGGCGCGCCGAACCAGACATCGGCCTGGGGATTGCCGCGCTCGGCCTCCAGCCGCGCCAGGGCCGGACCGGTCGAAAGGAAGGTTATCCGCGCCTCGATACCGGTAGCCCGGCTGAACGCGCCCAGGATCTTGCGCGCGTTCTCCTCGTCCACGCTGGAGTACACGGTCAACGATGGCGCCTGCGCCCGCGCGGCTGATGCCGGCAGCAGCAGGGCGATCATGAGCAGAAATGCAAACCAACGACGCATAGCTCGTTCCTCCCCTTATACCCAAACAGGAACCGCTACCTGCCGGTCCCCAGCCAGTAGAGCATATCGCCAGCCGATCGG
>DYHL01000036.1:13199-15151 GCA_020724185.1 Candidatus Nitrosymbiomonas sp.
GCAACTGGCATGGAGCCCCTAAAACCACCAGCCCCGCCACCCGCAGGGGCATCACTGATCGTTGCGCTTGGATGCGTGGCCAACCAGGTACGCGCGTAGGAGCGACCTGAACAGTTTACCGTGGTTTGGCACCTTCAGGTGTAGCAGTTCGTGCACGATAACCTCGGCCCGCACACGAGGGGGCTGGCGCACCAGGTCCGCGTTGAAGGTCAGCCGGCCCGCCGACGAGCAACTCGCCCACTTCCGCGTCATCGGTCTGATGTGCACCTCGCGGGGTTCGACCCCAATCCGTCGGGCCCACGCGCTGACCTCAGTCTTGAACAGCTCAACGGGCTCGTTCGGACGGCCCGCGGGCTGCACGCACGCTGGCCTCCTCTTCTTCACGGCTCGGACCTCCGCAGCAACCGCAGCAGCCGGTCCGTGAGGGCTACCAGTTCCTCAACCCCGGCGTCGAGAAGTACCTTGTAGATCCCCTTTCGGGCCTCCCGCTCGTGTTCGTCGCTGACGTGCCAGTGGGGATGGCGCTCCAGAACCCCGGCGATCTTACGGGCGGTGCCCTCTGGATCTGCCACGCCTTCGCGGTTCAGCACCCAGAAGATAGCGAATGCGTCCGGCGACAGGTTGGCGCGCTTCCTGGCTTCCTCGGCCTCCTGGGCTTCGCGCACAGGCCCTTCAAGGAGATTGCGGAGAGTTTCCTGGGTAGTGATCTGGCGCTCCTCGAAGGCCCTCACGATGGCCTCCGCCCGCTCGCCAATGGAGATGAGATAGGGGTGCTGGGCGGCCCGGTCGGCAACTAGCCGGCGGAGGGCCTTCACCAAGTTGAAGACCTTCACCGCGTCTGGCTTGTCCCCGGCGGCGATCTCGTCAAGGATCTCGACGCCGATGGTGTACACATCCTCGGGCTCGCCTATCCTTCCGGCCTCGGTGTGCTTCTGCACAAGGTCAGCCGTCTTCCGCAGGAATTCCTCATAGACTATCGGACGCGCTTCGTAGGCCGAGCGGATAATGCTGTAGATGTCGCCCAGCCTGACGTAACCGTCAACAAACTGCCGCAGGAATGGATCGGGCGATAGGATCTCGTACAGCTCCTGAAGTTCTCGGAAGTACCGGTAGAACTCGTCGCGCCGCTCGGCCTCACGGAAGTGTTCCAGGACGCCCTCGACGGCCTTGTCCCCGGTCAACCCCTTGGTCAGCCCGAGGTACTTCTGCCTGCCTTCATCCATTAGGAGAGCAAAGCGCTGCCGCAGGACATCCAGGCCCTCGACAACGCTTTTGACGTCTTCGGAGTCGAACGCCAACGCCCGCTCGAGGTTGTCGAAGAGGCCGACGAAGTCCAGGACGAACCCTGCGGGCTTGCGGCGGCCGAGGGCATCCTCGTACGGGCGGTTCACGCGTGCGATGGCCTGCAGCAGCACGTGGTCGCGCATCGGCTTGTCCAGATACATGCAGTAGAGGATGGGCGCGTCGAAGCCTGTGAGCAGCTTCTCGGTGACGATCAGGATCTCGGGATGCTGACCAGCCTTCCCAAAGGCGTCACGGACGCGGCGCTCCTCATCCTCGGTCCGGTGGTGGGCGCGCAGCTCGTCGCCATCCGTGTGCGCCGGACTGATCACAACGGCCGAGCACTCAGGCGCAAGGTGCCTGTCCAGTTCTGCCTTGTAACGGGCGCAGGCCTCCCGGTCCACCGCGACCAGGAAGGCCTTGTAGCCCATCGGCTTGATGGTTTCGTGGAAATGCTTGGCGACAAACTCGGCGACCCGCGCCACCCGCGTTGGGCTCTTGAGCATGTTCTTCAGGTTGACCGCCCGGTCGAGGACGCGGTTGACCTCCTCGATGTCACTGACGCCTTCCAGTTCGGTCAGGCCGAGGAACTCCCGGTCCAGGGTCTCGCGATCGACTTGGAGATCGTTGGGCGCGAGCGCGTAGTGGAGTGGCACGGTGGTGCCGTCCTC
>DYHL01000037.1:0-5263 GCA_020724185.1 Candidatus Nitrosymbiomonas sp.
CATCCGGAACCCGCCCCACCCCCGACCGCCCAGGCTCTGCATGTACCCCACCACCGCCGCCTGCTCCGCCGCCGTCCGCCGGCCCGTTTCCTGCAGGATCTGCGCATTCCGCGCCCGCCGCAGTTGCTTCCACCGCACCCCCAACTCCCGCAGCGCCCGGGCATCGGCCGCGCTCATCCGGCCACGCTCCACCCGCGCCCGCAGCAGCAGCCCCTCGGCCTGCGCCCGCACCGCACTCACCTGCCGCTCCAGCGCCCGGTCTACCTGCGCCACCACCCCATCCACCGGCTGGTTCCGCAGCACGACAATCACGTGCACCGGCGCCGTGGGCGCCAGCCGGGCGACCTTCTTGCTCAGCTCACGGTCAATCGCCGGCGCCGGGTACCGCGCCACCATCTCCGCCAGGGTCAGCATCTCGCCGGCAGGGCCGCGAAACAGGTGCTCCTCCTTGCCCCCGCGGATGACCTTGTACAGCGCCCACCGCTGCCCGTCGATGATCACCCATTCCCTGGAAACCTCCGAGATCGGCTGAGACAGGCCACCGCTGGTGGCCAGGCTGACCAGTAACCCGACGAATACGACCTTCACGAGGAGTTTCATGGAGTATCCCCCCTAAAGATCTCCTTGACCGCCAATGACTACCTGCTGTCAGTGCCCCGCCTTCGACGCAAGCGCGCTCATTACCTTGCGCGCCTTGCCCCCCTACCCCGTGATCGCCCGGCTCCGGTGGCGTTCCCAGACGACATGCCACTTGCGTTCAAACAGGGAACGGTTCCGCTCGAACAGGGCGTCGTACGCCGTGCCGTCCAGGCGCTTCATCGCCGAGCGGCCGAAGTGATGCACGAAGACGTCCTCGACGCAGACCATCCGGTACCCTTTCGCCTTGACCCGCATGGCGTAGTCGTCGTCCTCGAACATACCCACGCCGAACCGCTCGTCCAGCAGCCCAACCTCTTGGAGGACATCACGCCTGATGGCGACGCAGAACATCCCCAGCATGGGCAGGTTGCGCATCTCCCCCTCATGCTCCTGGCAGTAGCGCTCCGCGAAAACGTGCATCTGCTCGAGTTGCGTGTACGAGACGGGAATGCGGGCCTCGTTGCCTGCGAAGTTTGTCACCGGGCCTACCATCCCAATGGTGCGATCACGGCGCAAGGGCGCGATCAGGCCTCCCAGCCAGCCCCTGGTGACGATCGTGTCGTTGTTGAGCAGCACGACCACATCACCGCTGGTTAGCACGATGCCTTGATTGTTGGCGGCCGCAAAGCCCCTATTCTCCGGATTCAGCACGATGCGCAGGTTCGCGCGCTGCCTCTCTAGGTGGGCCAAGCAATCCGGGGTGCCTTCGGTCGAACCATTGTCGACGACGATGACTTCATAGTTGGGGTAGAGCGTGTAACGCCAGATGCTATCCAGGCAGGCGCGGGTCAGGTGCAGATTGTTGTGCGTGACAACTACGATGCTGGCTTTGAGGAGACAGCCCGCAATGGCTGACTGGAGCGAGTCGAACCGCTCCAACCAGGTGTTGCGACTCGCGAAAGCCATCCGGGCCGCCCGGCGCTCCGTGCTATCCTCACGGATCGCCCGCTCTAGGGCGACCAAGAACTCGGTCTCCCCACTCGCGGCATAGGCGAGGCCGTCACCGACGAATGGCTTGATCTCCGGTAAAGCCACCGTGACAACTGGCTTTCCGGCACTGAGATACTCATAGAGTTTCACCGGATTCGTGGCCTCGGTCAGACGCCCTGTCTTGAACGGAATGATGCAGGCATCGAACTGGTGCAGGTGGGCTGGAAGATCGGAATAAGGGATTTCGCCAAGAAGGTGCACGCTGGGGAGTCGCTGGAGCGCCCTCACGTCAGCACCGGCGGTGGACCCGATCAGCACGAACGACCATCCGCGGCGCTGGGTTGCCAGCGACGCGACAAGGTCTACATCGAACCAGCTTGAGATGGCCCCATGGTATCCGACGATCGGTCTGGGAAGATGGTCGTACAGGGCCGGCGGCGATCCAACCGCTACGCTGAAGCGGTCAAACTCGCACGCGTTGGGGATCAGGACACATCGGGATGAGAACTTTGACAGCCGGGCCTGAAGGGATCGGGCGGTGGTGACGACCAAGTCGCTGTCTACGACCAATCCGACCTCCTCGGTCACCATGCCTGGATCGTTGGTCTCGAAGCCGCCGTGGTCGTCCATGCAGTCGTACACGACGGTCCAGCCGAAGGCCTCCTTCAGGCAGAGCGCCAGGGGCTTCCAGAACGGTAGGGCAACCAGGCACACGACATCGCGGAGGTGCTCGGCGGACCGAAGACTTGCGACACACCGCATCAGATCATCGACTCTCTCATCATCGAGGCGGTCTCGGTAGATGCTGAGGGCGGGTGGACCTGGGAGCCCAAGCTCGTATATGCGCTCCCGGAGCTGGCGGAGCGTGTAGGGGTGGGGGCCTGCGCTCAGCTCAGGATCCTCGGGTGCGACGAAAGTCGCCCGGATATAGAAGACCCGATGGTCGTGATCGGCGAACTGCGAGCACAGGTGCTGCGGGCGCTGGTAGCGGAACTCCCAGTCGATGACCGGAAAGTAGAGAACATCGTATCCAGATGCTCGAGGGGTAGGAGAGGTCATCTCTCCGGAGGGCCCGGCTGGCTCAGGAGATTCCCCCGGCGCGGTCATCGAGTCGTCTCGGGCCTGCGCTGCTCGCTCCCGGACCATCCTATGCTCACGAAGGAGAAGACGCTTGATCCATGCCTTTACCCCGGCGGGAAGCACCCGTCGCCCGATGTTGTACATCCTCGGGCGCACCCGCTCTCCTGTGACCGCCCGCCGCAGTGTCCAGTACTGGCTCGCGAACCACGACGCGATCCGCCAGCGCCGCAATCCGTAGACGACCCGAAGCTCCGCCGCCAGGGCGGCCGCGGCCTGCTCGTGCCGGCTGGCCTCGCCCCGCGCGGTCTGCAGCGCGATTTCGAGATCGGCCAATTCGTGCCGCAGCGCCGACAAGGCGGCCTCTTGTTCGGCCGGCAGCCTCCACTGGCGCTCAACCTCTGTCCGGAGGCGCTCCGCCTCATCCCTTCCGCTCACAGTGCGCCCACGAAGCAGGACGGCAGCCAGGTCGGCGTTGAGCGCGGCCCTAGCCCTCTCTGTAGCGCCGGCTGCGGCCGTGACCTCGCGCAGGGTGTCCAGCCGGTCCCACGTGGCGCGCAGGACCGGGTGCAAGTGGCCTCGTTGCACATCGCCGAGGGAGATGCAGCGGTCCGCCGCGCCGATCTTCTCCATCTGGTAGGTTACCTTAGGGTCGTAGGCAATGCCCACCGAGGGTGTCCCGACGGCCGTCGCCAGGATCACCGCGTGGAGGCGCATGCCCACGACCATCCGCGCCATCCGCAAGATCCCGGCGATGACCTCGGGCCTGTGACCCTCCCCGAGAAGGTACGCGCCCTGGGGAGCACGGATCGCAGCCCGGATGCGCTCCGCGGGCACACGATCGTCAGGCCCCTTTGCCTGAAACGGCACCAGAACGACGGGCAGCCCAACTTCACCGCTCAACGCGCCGAGCGCCTCTGCAAAGGGAATCTCCCATTCCACTGGCGCGCCAGGGACCTCCCACGGCCGCACCGACACGGCGATGAAGCTGCCGGCAGGCACCCCCGCGGCCTCAAGCACGTCGCGTGCATCCGCATCCGACGCAGGGGAGAGACAGTATGCCGGATCCGCGGTGACGAACACCTTCGACGCCGTCACGCCCAACTCAACGAGGAGGTCCTTCGATTGCACGTCCCTGACGGTAATGAGATCGAAGGCATTGGCCAGATGACCGACGACTCGGCGCCCGTCCGGAAACGGAAGTGGTCCAATCCCATGGGCAAACATCATTGTCGGGCGGCCCAGCATACACGCCAGCAAGGGGTAGATGTACAGCGTACGCGCCCACTGTTCTGGAGAGTTCAATACTGCCAGCGGGCTGAACCCCAGGTAGTCGTGGTAGATCCCGCCGCCACCCACGATGACCAGGTCGGCCGCCCGGAGAGCGTCCAGCACGGCCTGGGTATCACCTGCGTCGACGACCATTAGGTCGGGGGCGAGCGCGGCGGTTTCTGCGGGATCGGACGAGACGGCAGAAAAGGCGCCTTCGGGGATCCGGCTGCGCAGTAGTGCTAGCGAGCCCAGGAGAATCGCGTTGTCCCCGGCGTTGCCGGCTCCAAAGTGACCTAACAGGACGATCTTCGGGCCCTGGGCGGAACCCTCCGTCATTGCCGCGAATACCAGGTTTCGTAGAAGCCTCGAAACTCGCCGCTCTTGATCGGGCGCCACCATTGGGGGTGGTCGACGTACCACCGAACCGTTGCCTCTAGCCCCATCTCCAGCGTCCACGCCGGGGAGTGGCCCATCGTGGCACGGATCTTCGCGTCGTCGAGTGCATAGCGGCGGTCGTGAGCAGGGCGGTCCGTGACAAACCGAAGCAGCGACACGGGCCTGCCCACGAGCTTCAAGATCTGATCCGCCACATCGTAGTTTGGGACGCCGGTCCCGGCGGCAATGTTGTAGATCTCCCCTGGCTGGCCCGCCTCGACCAGCCGGCAGACCACCTCACAGTGGTCCTCGACATACAGCCAGTCTCGGATCTGCCGGCCGTCGCCGTAGATCGGAATGGACTCGTTCTCCAGGGCCTGCGTGATCACCAGCGGGATGAACTTCTCAGGGTACTGGTACGGGCCGTAGTTGTTCGTGGACCGGCCGATGACGACAGGAGTCCCGTAGGTCTTGTGGGACGATAGGCACAGGAGATCGGCGGCCGCCTTACTCGCGGCATAGGGGCTCGTCGGGCGTAACGGGGCCTCCTCTGCGAAGTCGACCCCCGCCGGCGCAGGACCATAGACCTCATCGGTGGAAACCTGCACAAACCTCCCCAGGGGTCTTCCGCGACTGGCATCCAGCAGGGCCTGCGTCCCGAGCACGTTGGTCTGCAAGAACGGGGTGGAATCGAGAATGCTGCGATCCACATGGGATTCCGCAGCGAAGTTCACCACGACATCGATCCCGTCGTCCAGGATGTGCGTGACCAACGCAACGTCCTGGATGTCCCCCAGGACGAAGCGGTAGCGTCCTCCGCCGTCCCCGGACTGAAGGTCCGCCAGATTCGCAGGGTTCCCAGCATAGGTCAGCTTGTCGAGGTTCACGATCGTCCACGCAGGCCGTGTACGCATCGCATAGCGGATGAAATTGCTGCCGATGAACCCCATACCGCCTGTAACCAGCAGGC
>DYHL01000037.1:5273-15059 GCA_020724185.1 Candidatus Nitrosymbiomonas sp.
TCGGGACCGAGCGGTGCGCGGCGCTGGAGGAATTCATCGGTGCCTGGGCGCCCACACGTACGGGATCGCCGGATCGTCAAACGGTACTCGGTGCTCATCGGGCTTCTGGTAGTTGTACATCTCCGTGGGGATGTTCACGATCAACGCCGGGCCCGTGCCAACCGCGGTGAAGCCATGGTAGACCAGAGGAGGGATGACCACCAGGTGTGGACTCATGGGGCCGATAAAGAACTCGTTCACCCGCCCACGGGTCGGCCTGTCGTCCCGAGCATCATAGAGCACGACCTTCGCGGTTCCATGCACGCAGGAGAAGTAGTCCCACTGGCGGACGTGAAAGTGCCAGGCCTTGACGATTCCGGGGTAGCACGCGGTCAAGTACGCCTGACCAAAACGCCGGAATTCCGGCCAGTCGCTGCGAAGCATCTCCACTAGGTAACCTCGATCGTCCGGGATGAGCCGCTGTGGTCGCACGAGGACACCCTGAATCAGCTCCATCGGTCAGCCCCCCTGCCGGGCCCGCGGGCGACTCACGCTCAAGCGCCCACGCTGCCGGAGATACCATTTCAGTGATTCCTGCCACGGCGGCAGGTCGTCAGCCGACATCTGCGCTAGCCTCGAGTGCGCAAGCACGGAGTACCGCGGGCGGGGAGCCTGCGCTGAGAACTCCGCGCTGCTGACCGGCTCGATATCTACGGCAATCCCAGCGAGCGCGAAGGTCGCCTTTGCGAACTCAAACCAAGAACATTGCCCTGCATTCGTGACGTGATACACCCCGTAATGGTCACAGGACATCAATTCCACGATCTTTCGAGCGACATCAAGGGCCGCCGTCGGCGTGAGCACCTGATCGTCCACAACCCGGATCGGTCGGCCCTGCTCTGCCGCGAACACCATCTTCTCCACGAAATTCCCACGCCTGGTGCCTGCGCCTGCCAGGCCGTAGAGCCCGGAGGTCCGTATGACGTAGTGACGCCGCGCAAGACTGCGCACGAAGAATTCTCCGGCCAGCTTCGAGGTGCCATAGACCGACAGCGGATTCGGAGCATCGTCCTCCGCGTAAGGACTCGTCTTCCTCCCATCGAAGACGTAGTCGGTACTCACGTGGACCAGCGTGCAATCGAGATCGGCGCAGACTTGTGCGAGATTGCGCACCGCATAGGTGTTCACCCAGAACGCGCGCTCCGGTTCGGTCTCACAGTCGTCGACCCGGGTAAACGCGGCGGCATTGATCACAACCTCGGGCCGGATCTTGGTTATCATCCTCCGCGTGTACACGAAGTCGCACACATCCAACTCGACACGACTGAATGCCGCGACATCGTTGCCGGAGAGGGCCTGGACAAGCTCATGTCCGAGTTGTCCGGCCGCGCCGGTGACCACGACCTTCATGGAATCCTCATCAGCATCTCGATCTGGGGAAACCCGCGCCCATCAGCCCCAAAACCTGATCACTACTGGCCAACGGGGCAGCCGGCAGTAATATGCGACAATGCTGGCTTCGTTCTGCTGCGGCCAATTCCTACCTCCCGCAGTCGGCCGTGCGCCGCCCCGGGCCGGTTCCGATCTCACAGCTCCACCTCGGAGTCC
This sequence comes from Candidatus Nitrosymbiomonas sp., assembly GCA_020724185.1. GTDB lineage: Bacteria > Sysuimicrobiota > Sysuimicrobiia > Sysuimicrobiales > Humicultoraceae > VGFA01. The sequence goes on from DYHL01000037.1 coordinate 6,861, forward strand.
TCGCCGACGATGAGCCGGCAGACGGCGTGGTTGCCCCCTGCCCGGCGCACGACGGCGTTCCTGCCAATGATGCTGTCCTCAAGCCGCGGAACGCCGCAGAGTCTGACGCCGTCCATCAGGACGAGGTGCTCGATCACTGAATCCGCCACCAGGCACCCGGAGCCAATGCTGGAGTAGGGCCCGACGAACGACCGCTCGATCACGGTGCCCTCCCCGATCACCGCAGGACCCCGGACGATCGAGCAGACCAGGCGCGCGCCGGCGCCCAGCGAGACACGGCCGTCGGTCCGGCTGTCTGGATCAATCTCGCCGCGCAGATCGCGCTCGATCCACTCGTCCAACACCACGCGATTGGCCTCGAGCAGGTCGTCCTTCTTGCCGGTATCCAGCCACCAGCCATTCAAGATCGTGCTGTACACACGCCGTCCCTGTTCGAGCAGGCGCTGGATCGCGTCCGTGATCTCCAGCTCGCCCCGCCGTGAGGGCCGCAGCGTGTCTATCGCCTGATGGATTTCCGACGAGAAGACATAGACGCCGACCAGCGCCAGGCGGCTGGGGGGGTCGGCGGGCTTCTCTACCAGGCGGAGCACGCGGCCTGCTCCATCCACCTCTGCCACCCCGAACAGCCTCGGGTCGGCAACCTCTTTCAACAGTATCGCCGCATCGGCTCCGGTCTCGGCCAGCGACCGCGTGAAGTCGCGGATCCCCTGCCCGATGAGGTTGTCGCCCAGGTACATGACGAAGGGATCATCGGCCAGAAAGCCGCGCGCCACCTTGATGGCGTGCGCCAGACCAAGCGGCTGCGGCTGCACAATGAAGGAGAGGTCCAGCCGCCAGGGATTGGCTTCCAGCGCCGCTCTAATCTGCCAACCGGTCTCCGGCGAGATGACGACGCCGACCCTCTCGAGGCCCGCATCGCGTAGGTGCTGCATCACATAGTGCAGAACGGGCCTGTTGGCCACCGGCAAGAGCTGCTTGGCCATCGTGTAGGTCAGGGGACGCAGCCGCGTGCCAGTGCCGCCGGCGAGGACGAGCGCCTTCACAGGACGTCTCCCGAGCGTGGCGAAAGCTCCGGCCCCAGCATCCGCTCGGCCCCTGATGTCATGGCGGCGGTAAGTTCCTGATAGCGGGACACGACAGCGTCAACCGGTCCCAGCGCTTCTACCTTCCCGTGAACCAGCAGGCAGACCCGATCACAGAGCGAGGCAACCGTGCGCAGGTTGTGCGAGACGAACATGATGGTCACCCCCCGGGCCCGGAACTGCTGCATCCGTTCCTGGCACTTGCGCTGAAACCCTTCATCCCCGACGCTCAGCGCCTCATCTATCAGGAGGACATCAGGGTCAAGGTGGGCGGCGATCGAGAATCCCAGGCGCGCGTGCATCCCGCTCGAGTAGTTCTTGACCGGGACATCAATGAAGTCCTCGAGCTCGGAGAACTCCACGATCGCCGGGTAGAGCCGCTCGACCTCCCGACGCGACAGACCCAGCAGGGAGCCGTTGAGATAGATGTTCTCCTGCCCTGTCAGTTCCTGATGGAATCCGATTCCGATCTCCAGCATTGGGGAGACCCGGCCGCGCACAGTGACGCTGCCGCGGGTCGGATAATGCGTGCGGGCAATCAGCCGCAGCAGCGTGCTCTTCCCTGACCCGTTCGGCCCGATCAGGCCGAGGGTTTCCCCCTGCTGCACGCTGAGCGTCACGTCCTGCAGCGCCCAGAAGGTCTCGCGGCGCTCGCGAAGTCGGGAATCGAAGACGCCCATGATGCGGGACTTGAGCGTCTCAGCGCGATTGTGGCGCAGCACGAAGCGCTTCCAGAGGTTGCGCACCTCGATGGCCGGGGTCATCTCAGAGATCCTCAGCCAGGTACGGGGCCCGGCGCCGAAAGATCGTCCAGCCAACCAGAAGCGCGCTGACGGCCCAGCCGATCAGCACCAGGAAGTCGCCGGCGCTGGGGGGGCGTCCCCAGTAGGCGATGTCCTGATAGACCGAAACGAAAGACGTCATCGGATTCAACCTGAAGGCCGCCTGCATTCCGGCGGGTACCATCGAGATGTGGTAGACGATCGGCGTCAGCCAGAAGAGCAACGTCAGCCCTACCTCGGTCAGGTGACGGAGGTCGCGGAAGGCGACAGTCAGCGCCGACAACCCCAGCGCCACTCCGGTGACAAACACCGCCTGTATCGCGAGCACAACCGGGTAGAACACAAGCGTCCAGGGGACAGACCCCCGCAGCACGAACAGCGACGGCAGGAAGACCGCCAGGGCGAGCATCGTCTGGATGAGGTTGAAGAGCACCGTGGCAGCGGGAAGTATCTCGCGCGGGAAGTGGACTTTCTTGAGCAGTCCGGCATTGACCATGAGAGAGACCGTGGATGCCGTCGCCGAACTGGCAAAGAAGCCCCACGGCAGCAGCCCGGCGATCAGAAAAACCGTGAAGTGCTCGATCTGGATCCTGATGATGTACTGGAACGCGACCGAGTATATCAGGATCAGCGCCAGCGGATTGAGCAGCGACCAGAGCAGTCCCAGCGCCGAGCCCCGGTACTTGACCTTGAGTTCGGTCGCCACCAGGGCGACCAGCAGGTCGCGGTAGCGGAGGGTGTCGTTCAGCATCAGTAGGTCAACACCGAAAACAGCTCCGCCCCCTCGAGCGCGCTACGGCCGTTCAGGAACGTAAGCTCCACCAGGCAGGCCATCCCCACGACGGTGCCGCCCAGGCGCTCGACCAGCCGGCGGGTGGCGTTCAGCGTGCCTCCGGTCGCGATCACGTCGTCCACGATCACCACCCGCTGGCCGGGGGCGATGGCGTCCTCGTGCATCTCCAGCGCCGCCACCCCGTACTCGAGCTGGTACTCCTCACGGATGGTCTTCCACGGCAACTTGCCGGGCTTGCGCGCCGGCACGAATGCCGCGCCCAGCCTCAGCGCCAGCGGCGCGGCCAGGATGTAGCCGCGCGCCTCGATCGCCACGATCACGTCCGGCTGCTTGGGCCGGCAGTAGGCCTCGAGCGCGTCCAGCGCATGCGTGAACGCCGCCGGCGAACGCAGCAGGGGGGTTATGTCCCTGAAGATCACCCCCTCGATTGGAAAGCCGGGCACGTCTCGAATGTAGGCCTTGAGGTCCACGCACACCACCTCCCTAGGAGACATGCTGTCGAGCGGGGCTCTATCCGAGTTCGACCTCGGACGAGTCGCCCAGGTTAATCCGGGCCGGCCGGCCCGTCACCGAGGCGTGCTCGCCGATTATGGAGTGCTCCAGCAGCACGCCGTCCAGCGTGGCGGCGGCATTGACGATGCTGTCCCTTATGACCGAATGAGACACGCGCGCGCCCTCAGCCACCGAGGCGTACGGACCTATCACCGACCCCTCGATTCGGGCCGAGGGATCCACGAACGACGGTGGCAGCACAACCGAACCGTCGGGCACGTACGCGGGCAGGAGCTCTGACGACAGCAACTCGCGGTTTGCCTCCAGCAGCGCCTCGGACGTCCCGCAGTCAAACCAGCCGGTGATGTGGAAGGTCCGCATCCGCTCCCCTGCCTCGACCATCATCTGGAGCGCATCGGCCAGCCAGTACTCGCCCCGCACCTGTCGTCCCTCGTTGATGAGCCGCTCAAGACACCCGGCGAGCAGCAGGGGATTCCGGATCAGGTAGACGCCCACGATGGCCAGGTTGCTCTGCGGAACCTCGGGTTTCTCGACCAGGCGACGCACGTGGCCGTCGGACACCTCTACGACCCCGAAGCGGCGGGCATCAGCCACCTCGCGAACCCCGATGGCGGACTCCTCGAGCGCAAGCACACACGGGAGGTCGGCCTTTATGATGGTGTCGCCCATGATGATCAGGACACCATCGCCGTCCAGGTGTTGCCGCGCCACATAGATCGCGTGCCCGTTGCCCAGCGCCTCTTCCTGTTCCACGAAATGAACCGGGATCTTGTAACGGCCGCGGACAAACTCTTCGATCTTCTCGCCTAGGTGTCCGACGACCAGAACCGCCTCGTCCACTCCGGCCGCGACCAGTTCGTCGAGGATGTGCCCAAGAATCGGCCGGCCGGCCACGTGCATGAGCGCCTTGGGCTGGGTGTGGGTATGCGGGCGCAGGCGGCGGCCGACACCGGCAACAGGAATGATGGCCTTCATCGGTGAAACAGCACGACCCCCTCGCGGAGTGCCTGCCGGACGAACCAGTTGCCCTCAGCCTCCATCCGCTGTACCTCCGTGCGCGTGTAGGGGAACACTTCCACGGCTACTCCAGCCACCGGGGAAACGGCATATCGCACGAGCCGCTCCATCCAGGGGAGGTCGCAGTTGTCGAGGATCAGGAGCAGATCCGCATCGCTTCCGGGGACCGCCTCGCCGCGAGCAAGGGAGCCGAACAGCACCACGGATTCCAACTCCGGATGTGTACGTGGCAAACCTAAGGCCATCTCTCGCAGCGCATGGAGTACCTCATGCCGGTCGAGAAAGGTGACCTGCACAGAACCGGAGGACATCTTCCGCAGCGCGGATCGCAATGTCGGCCTCCTCCCGCGTGTAGTACCGGTACGGCGCTCCCTCGGGATGGGCATTGGGATAGCGCGTACTTAATCCTCGTGCCGTGCCGGCATGGTGCCAGCCTCCCGCATCACCTCGCGTCTGAAATCCCGGCGATACTGGCTTGCCCACTAGACTTCGCCTTCCCGAAGGTGCTTCCTCTACACAGGCGTCTCCGCAGGTCAATACTCATTGGCGACCGCCCCCTCGGAGCACGTGGCCAACGGTCCGGACGAGAATCTGCGCGTCGAGCAGCACCGAGCGATGCTTGATATAGAACAGATCGTAGCGCAGCTTCACCATGGTATCCTCGACCGAGTCGGCGTACCCGAAGTTGACCTGCGCCCACCCGGCCACTCCCGGCTGGACACTGAGACGCGTCCGGTAGAAGGGGATCAGAGCCTGCATCTCGGTGACGATCTCGGGCCTCTCGGGTCGAGGCCCCACCACGCTCATCTCCCCACGCAAGACGTTGACGGCCTGGGGCAGCTCGTCGAGGTGGAACCACCGCAGCGCCCGGCCAACCCTTGTTACGCGGGCGTCGTCAACGCCGGCCCACTGCGGGCCGTTGGACTCCGCGTCGGCGACCATGGTGCGGAACTTCAAGAGCACAAACTCCCGCCCTCCCCGACCGACCCGGCGCTGGCGGTAGAAGACCGGGCCCCGGTCCTCGAGCCAAAGGGCAGCCGCCACCAAGGGTGTCGTCACCGCCACCACCAGCAATCCAACCGAGGCCAGGAGGAGATCAGCCAGGCGCTTGATGGCGTCGTAGAGCGCGGGGGAAGGGCGATCGAGCGGCAACGCGATGTGCAGGTTGGCCCCGGCGTGCTCGATCGGAACCTGCCCGGTGAGATCCTCATACAGCCGGTGCATTGGCGTAACGGTGACGCCGCGTTCCTGGCAGTCCACCAGGGCGCGCACGAGGTCACCGTCAGCGCTGCCGGAACAGGCCACGACCACCTCGGAGGCCTGCGCCTGTTCCATCACGCTCGGGAGATCGCGGTAGCCGCCCAAGATCGGGAGCCCGTCTACCTCCTCCTCCTTGATCGTCGGGTCGCTGTCAACGAACCCCGACGGCACATACTCGGTGCGGCCGCGGTCCCGCATTGCCGCCAGTACCTCACGGCCCGCCCTGCCGGCGCCCACGATCACCACCGGGTGCCGGAACGACGGCTGGACCAGGATGAGCGCGTAGAACGCCCGCCAGATGGCAACGGCGGCCGTGGTGGTGCCGAAGAACCACAGCAGCGTCAGGCGCGAGGGCAGTAGGTTCGGCGTCACGTAGGGCAGGGTCAGGTAGAGCGCATCGGCCGCCACGACGGCAAGCACCGCGCGTATGGGTCCGGCGGGCAGGCGGGCCGCAAGCCGCAGATCGTAGAGCTCGGCCACCGATGCAGCGAGTGCCCACGCTGCCGAGAGCAGGACGAACCAGAACGCCCGCTCGGCAACCTTGCTCGCCACGAGCGGGAAGTGGAGCCGTACGGATAAGGTGACGAGCAGCGCAAGGTTCAGCATGGCCAGATCCAGGAACGCCAGGAGAACCTTGCGCTCCGAGATCTGAAGCGGCTGCCGGAACTCGCGCGGGCTCCTCATGGTGTCCGCCCGGAAAGCGCGCGCTCGTAGAGGGCGGCGGTCTCGGCCAGCATCCGCTCCTCGGTGAAGTGCTCAAGCGCCCGGCGCCTACCTGCCTCTCCCATGCGGCGGCGAAGGGCGGGGTCGGCCAGCAACCGATCCAGCGCCAGCGCAAGTGCGTCAGGATCTCCCATTGGGACGAGGAACCCGGTCTCTCCGTGCACCACCGCCTCCGAAACGCCGCCGACGTCCGTTGCCACAACGGGCAGGCCGCTCATCATGGCTTCAATGACGGCCAGCGGCATTCCCTCCCAGCGGCTTGACAGCACGAAGATATCCGCGGCGCGGAGCAGCACGGGCACATCGTCGCGCGCCCCGAGCACCGCAACGCGCCCGTCCAGCCCCTGCTTGAGGATCAGTGCCTCGACCTCCGGGCGCATGGGGCCGTCACCCACCAGCAAGAGGCGGTGAGATGCACCAACGCGCGCCCAGGCGTTCACCAGCGTGACCGGATCCTTGGGTGCCTTGAACCTGCCGACCATCACGGCCGTGCACGGTTCGCCGGCCCTCTTGTTGCCCTGATCCGGAACGGCATCTGCGAGCCAGGGATCCGGCAGCCAGGGATCCGGTGCGATGCCGTTGGGAATCACTTCCAGACGCCCGGACGGGCCTATCCCCGCCTGCAGCGCTGTCTCCCTGTCGTGGCGCGAAACGCAGATGATGGTTGTGGTGAAACGGGCGGCCGCCCTCTCAGCCAGCGCGAGAAGGGCACGGATGATCGGGGGCCACCAAGATCCGGCGAACGGCCAGCCGTGGGCTGTGAACAGCACCGCGGGCGTTCCGGCAATCCTTGCCGCGACCCTCCCCAGCAGTCCCGCCTTGGTACTGTGGCAGTGCACCAGTGCAAACCTTTCCCGGCGCATCCAGCGCGAGAGCCAAACAAGGGTGGTCAGATCGGTCAGGGGGCTGGGGGCACGGGTCAGGCCCTGGATCTCCACCACGCGGATGCCTTCCTGGTGCAGGCGGGCCACCAGCGGCCCGCCCGGACCGCACGCCACGGTTACGTCGTAGAGGTGCCGTAGGCCCCGGGCCAGCGCGAGGACGTGCCCCTGGGCCCCGCCCCAGTCGGACAGGGTGATCAGCATCAGGATGCGGTGAGCCACTCCAGTGCTCCAAAAGCCGCCACGCCGAACAGCGTGGGAACCAGTCCGAGCCGCGCGGTCGCGGGCAGGCGTAGCCGCTGGACTGCCAGGCGCTGGAACTCCAACTTCGTGCGCAGCCTGTGGCTGCGGGGTCCGGATAGTCCATGGCTTCCCGGCCGAAGCCGCCGTACAACCAGTGGCTCAGCCAGGTTCGCAACCGGGTGGGCAGCGGCAATCCGGATCAGGAGATGGTAGTCTTCAAAGCGTGTGTCCGCATACCCCCCGCACGCTTCGAGTGCGGACCGGCGCATCATCACCGAACTGTGCACGAAGGGATTGCCCCAGGCCATGGCCCGGCGAATCGCGCCGTCCGAGGTCGGAACCCGTTGCAGCCGCTCGCGCCCCTGCTCGTCCCGTAGATACGCCCTCGATCCGACGACCGCTACCTGTGGATAAGCATCGAGGAACGCTACCTGCCGGATGCAGCGGTTGGGAAGCCAGAGATCGTCCGCGTCGAGGATGGCGATCAACCCCTGCGTCGCCGACGCGATGCCCTTGTTCAGCGCCGCAGACCGGCCGGCGTGGGCCTCCCGGAGGACCCGGACGCGCGGGTCGCCGAATGCCTCGGCGACCTCCGCCGTTCGGTCTACCGACCCATCGTCCACAACCAAGACTTCGCACTCGACGTGCGTTTGCGCGAGGGCGCTGGCGATCGCCTCACCTATCAGGTCCTCCTCGTTGTGGGCGGTGATGACCGCGGTCACGCCAGTCAAGCCTGTCTCCTCACATCGGCACCGGGGGAGACGCCGGGCTCTCGCGCCGCCCGTACCAGTAGGCCATTGCGAACACAACCCACAGATGCCGCCAGTGCAGCGTGTCTATGATGAGTCCGTTCGTAACTGCTCAGGTAGCCCCACCATGGCGCTGCCTTTGACTGGAGAGTAGTC
>DYHL01000038.1 GCA_020724185.1 Candidatus Nitrosymbiomonas sp.
CACGCCGCCCTGTGACACGAACCCCGACGATCCGCTCTGCCCCAAGCCACCCCCGTCGCTCTTCACCCCTGGCAGGACCGTGGCCATCACGCTCGCGGGCGCGCGCGACCGCCGCGATCACCCGCGCACCCCAACCAAGGGCGACCGGATGAGCCTGACGATGGACATTGGGCTTCAGGCGCTCGGGGGGGACTTCGGGTTTGGCAAGTACACCTTTGAGTACTCGCGCTACTTTCCGGCTGGTTCCGGCGTGCTGGTTGGCCGCACGATGCTGGGTGCAAGCCACGGCAACCTGCCACTCCAAGAGCAGTTCGTCCTTGGAGGGTCGTCAACTTTCAGGGGCGCCATGCTGGCACGGTACCGGGGGCCCAATGTTGCGCTCCTTAACCTTGAGTACCGGACGCCCCTGGGAGGCCTTGCTAGGCAGCTCAAGGAGTTCACCGGCATCGTCTTCGTGGACGCCGGCGGTGCCCCGATCTCGGCGGGCATTAACTTCGGATACGGAATCGGCGTGAGCATTACCACGCCGGTCGGCCCAATCCGGATAGACTACGCCATCGGACCGGAGGGTCGGCAGACCTGGATCAGCATCGGCCAGCCCTTCTGAGCTCCTCCCTGGTCCGGAGGGTGCCCGCCGCCGTCCGGCCGGGATTTCCGCTGGCCCTGGCGGTGATCCTCGCTGCCGTGGCCGCGCCCGCCCGTGCGGCCGATTCCATTCAGCGAGTAGAGGTCGTTCTGGTCGTGGAGGGTGGGGACCCCCACGCGTTGATTGCGCGACGGATTGTTGAATCCATCACGACCACAAGCGAGCGGCTGCTCCTAGGCCGGGACAGCGAGGTTGTGGCCCGACAGGAAGCGGCGCTGACCGGGGTGCTGCGGGAGGTCATGGACCGCGTGGTCCGCGGCTACCGCACGGTGGGACTCGGATTCCAGACCGGCGCCGTCACGGTGGTGCGCGTTCAAATACAGGCGCGGCTGCCTGTACTGGGGGATGTTCCGGTGGCCACCTCCTTGCCAGGGGTGCATCCCGATGCCCAGCCGCTGGTGCGCGCAGCGCTGGAGCCGGTGGCTCTCGAGCTCCGGCGCCTGGTTGCCCGGCTGCCCGTTGAAGCCCTGGAGTGGGCTGCGCCGATCGTCGAGCGGAGGATCACGGAGCTGGTTGAGGGAGCTGCCCCCGGGTTCACCGGGACGGCCCGGATCGAGAGCGACCCTCCCTGGCGCGTGGCCGTGTCGGTGAGCGCGCGGGACACCCGCGTCATCCGCGACATAGGCGTTCGGTTCCGGTCCTCGTCCATTCCCTTCGTGCTGCTGGAAGGCCACGCCCCGCAGGTCGCCTCGATGGCAGAGCCGCTGAGGGGTCTGCCGGTGGCGTTTGCCCTGGCGCAGCGCGCACGGCTGGAGTTGCTTGTCGGCGATCAGATCCGCGCATATCCTCCAGTGCGGCAGTACGGCGTCGTCGCGATCCCGTTACTGCGGATTGCCGAGGTCACCTACCTCAGCGTACAGGCCGATTCAACGCTGTACCGCGGCCGCGTTGAGGCCCGGCTGAATTTCGGAACAAGCGCGCCGGCTCCCGACGTCCGCGTACAGCTCGGGCGGCTGTTCGGATCGGTGGAACCCTTTGTGGAGATGACCATGGTTCCGTCGAACTTCGCCTGGAGGTGGGCAGCGGGAGTGCGGGTTCAGGCCGGCACGGACCTCACGCTGGGCGTGTTGACGCGGTTTGAGTCCGAGGGGTTGGAGCCGTTCGTGCAGTACCGGCTCTCTCCTGACATGCACCTCCACGGCGCGTTCATGCCCCGGTCCGAGATCGTCGAGGTAACGCTGGCGTACCGGATCAACGAGTTCCTTTCGTGGGAGGCTGTGGCGACCTCCCGAGGCATGGTTTGGCTCCGACTCGCCAGCAACCTGTAGCGACGCAGTACCGCGTGCCGTCTGCGTTGACACGGTACGGTACAATGGGCCTGTGCCAGGACTTGAAGGAGGTCTTTCATGCGGGTAGATGCGCGTAAGCTCATCATGGTCGTTGGGCTCGCCGTGGTGGTGGCCGTCGGCGCCGCCGTGGCGCTGCGACAGGTGCCGGCGTTTGGGCAGTCGTTTGCGATAGGCTACGTCGAGATGCAGCGGGCTCTCGATGGCCACCCACGCAGGGCCAGTTCAGAGCGCGCGCTGCAGGAGTTTTACCAGGCCAAGCAGCGCGAGTTCCAGGAGCGCAGCAAGAACATGACCGCGTTCCAGCGCCAGGAGCTGGACCGCCAGCTCCAGCAGCAGATTCTGGAGAGACGCAACGAGCTGCTCGGCGGGTTGGACAAGGAACTGCGCGCAGCCGTCGAGACCGTGGCGAAGCAGGCAGGGGTGACCGTGGTGCTCGACCGTTCGGTCGTGCTCTACGGCGGGACCGATCTGACCGATGCCGTCATCAAGGTGATAAAGGGCAAGTGATCACGCGCCTTCGCCCGGCCGCCGTTCTCTGCCTGATGGCGGCCGTGATCCTGACGGGATGCCGCCCCCAGAGTGGAGGGGCACCGTCGCCGACTCCGTCTCCGGCCGCGGTCGCCACTCCAGCGGGCTACCGCGTTGGGTTCGTGGATCTCTCAAGAGCCCTCCGGGCCCATCGCCGGTGGCCCGAGATGGAGGCCCTGCTGAAGCAGATGGACGCGCTCCAACTGCGGTTGTCGAACCCCCCGCTGCCCCCAGAAGGGCCGGTCGTGGACATAGGCGCCGAGCTGCAGTCCGAGGTGGAACGGCTGCAGGTGGCCTACCGGGCGGAACTGACGGCCATCGAGGAGCAGATCAAGCAGCGAATGGAAGCGTTCGCCGCCGATCTCAAGGCCGAGCAGGAAGGCAAGCTGGCCGACCGGCACAGGCAGCTCAACGCCGAGCTCCAGCGGGTCATCGAGGCGAAGCGTGACGAGATGCAGCGGGAGCTGGATCGGTTCGAGCTGGCGACGATGGCCGAATATCGCGTCCCGTTGCTGAACTTACGGCTGAAGGGCGACGTGGTCGGCGTGACCAGCGAAGAGGAAGCCCGCCGCCTCACCCAGGAGGGCGAGCGGATCACCAAGGAGCGCGACGCGAAGATCCGGGTGAAGGCGCAGGCGCTCGTGAAGACGCTGGAGGAGTTTCAACAGGCCAGGACGGCCGAGGCCGAGGCCCAGATCAAGGCCCTGATCGCGTCACTGGAGAATGATGCCAATGCCCGCATCAAGGCGAAGCAGGAAGAAACCAACGCCGAGATGCAGGCCGCGGTGCGCGCCAGAGAAGAGTTGCTGAACCGCGCGGTGGAGGAGCGCCGAAAGCTCCTCGTAGGCTCCGTGAATCAGCAGATGAAGGTGACCCAGGAAGCGTACGCGCGCAGGGTGGAGGCCCATGCCAGCCGCCTAAGGCAGGAACTGGAGACGCTTGCCGGCCAGCGCCACAGACTGGAAGACAGCCTCCTGGCAGAGATCAAGATCGAGGTCGCCGCGCTGGCGCAGGATCAGAAGATTGACGCCGTGCTGACCCGGGTGTTGGCGAGCACGACCGCGGTGGACCTGACGCAGGCGGTCATCGCCAGGATCCGGCGTCCTTGACCAAGGGGAGACTCGGGCAATGAGGTTGTGGAGAGAGAGCATGAGATACCGGCGTGCGGCGGTGATCGCCCTGGCTCTGGCAGTTGTTGCCGCGGGCGCATCGGGCTGCACGGCCGGTAGGATCGGGTTGGTGGACACCCCACGCATCCTGGCCGAGAGCGCCAAGGCGCTCCGCTACCAGAAGGAGATTGACGACCGCGAATCCGCCATGACCGCCGACCTTCAGATGCTCGTGAACCGGCTCTCCAAGGAGGACCTGGACGCGCGGCGGCAGCAGTATTTCCGGGAGCTGCAGGGGTTGCGGGCCGAACTGGAGGCATCCCTGAATCGCGAGGTCCGGGAGGCCATCCACCAGGTAGTTCGGGAGAAGCGCCTGCGCGGCGTGATCCTCAAGGGTCCGGTGGTCTACAGCAGGCCCGGGACCACGGTGGACATTACGCAGGAAGTCATTGACAGGTTGAAGTAGCGTCCCCAGGCGACGCCGGGAGTCTTCCATGAAGCTCGCGCAACTGGCTCATCTAGCGCGGGCAGAGCTGATCGGGTCCGGTGAGATAGAGATCAGCGCGATTACGGACCTGGCGCATGCTCATGCCGGGGCGCTGGTGATGGTCGCGGATACGCGGGGCCTCGCAGCCGCCGAGACCTCTTCTGCCGCCGCCCTGCTGGTGGCCGGCACCGTGGCCCCCTCTGCCAAGCCCGCCCTGCGCGCCGCGAACTTGCGCGCGGCGTTCGCGCGCGTCCTGTCCGCGTTCGCGCCGGCAGGGAGGGAGCCGGCGGAGATCCATTCCACCGCCGTGGTCGCTCCCGACGCCAGCATCGGGCCGGAGGTCCTGCTCGGGCCCTTCGTGGTGGTGGGGAATGGGGCCGCGATCGGCCCGCGCACCACGGTTCATGCAGGGACCACCGTTGGAGCCCGGGTTCAGATCGGCGCCGACTGCCTGCTGCACCCCCACGTGACGGTCTACCCCGACTGCGTGCTCGGTGATCGCGTAATGGTACACAGCGGCACCGTGATCGGCAGCGACGGGTTCGGGTACGCCACGGAAGAGGGAGTGCACCTCAAGGTACCGCACCTCGGCCGCGTGGTGATCGAGGACGACGTCGAAGTCGGCGCGAACGCCGCGGTGGATCGGGCCACGCTCGGGGAGACGCGCATCGGCCGGGGCACTAAGATAGACAACCTTGTACAGGTAGCCCACAACGTGGTGATCGGCGAGGGAGCGCTGGTGGTCTCCCAGGTGGGCATATCGGGCAGCGTGACCATCGGGAGCGGCGTCATCCTGGCAGGTCAGGCCGGCGTGGTAGATCACGCGCGGATCGGTGCCGGCGCGCGGGTGCTGGCACGCGCCGCGGTCACCAAGGACATAGCAGAGGGCGCGACGGTCTCGGGCTTTCCCGCGCGCGATCACCGCGAGGAGGTTCGGGCAATGGCCTCCATCCGGCGGCTCCCCGAACTGGCAGACCGGGTAGCCGCCATCGAGGCCCGGCTTGCCGGGCGGCCGCGTCGTCAGCGCGCCCGCAAACGCCCGGGATGAGGCGTCTGCGGTATGCCGGCGCGGCCCTTCTCGCGGGGCTGCTCCTTCTCGGGTCTCCCAGGTTGGCCGAGTCCGGTGCCGGGGAGGTTTCCGTGGTCTTGTTGCCCGGGAAGCCCTCCGGCGCCGAGTTGAGGGTTCGCGGCCGTCCGGTTGTCCGGCTCTTCGGCCCCAAGGCCCGGCACCGGCTGGAGGCCGCGGCCAGGCGCCTGGCTCCGCTCCTGCCCCCTCCGGTCAGGGTGGCCGTGGACCTCCGTGGTGCCCGACTCATCGTGAACGGGGTTGCGATTCTCGCCGCGGAGCGGTCTGACGCCGGCCGCGCCGGGGTCAGGCCAGCTGGGCTCACACACCAGTGGGCTCGGGCCCTTGAGGAGGCGCTGGCGATCCCGGCAATCACGATCGCGCCATCGAGCGTGGTCCTCTCACCCGGGGGAACGACCATCGCAACGGTTTCGACGGCCGTCCCCGGGGAGATCAGGCTGGGCAGTTTCGACCACCGGGTCGCCGAGGTGGTCCTGGCAGCCGGTACTCTGCGCATCGCGGCCCGGCAGCCAGGCAGCACCGTCGTGCCCCTGAGGGTGGGGGCCTACAGGGCCCAGTTGGGAATCTCGGTCCGCCCGGCCGCCGGCGTGATTCCACCGGCTGTCGAGGTAGTGGTCACCGGCGCCCCGGCTACCGTTGATCTCATCCGGGAGGCGATACAGCGCCGCCTTGAAGAGACGGTGCGGCGTGAACCCGGGGCCACCGTGGAACTGGGGCCGATTGCGATCGAGGGGCCGCTGGCGCCGGCGACCTCGACGGCCACAACGGTGGCGGTTGAGATCCGCAGCCCCTACGCAGGGCCCGTGCGCAGGACGGTGTCCGTAGCGGTTGCCAACCAACCCCTGCACCTGGCGGATCCCGCGGTGCTGCTGGTCAGCAACCGACCGGAGACGATCACCGGGAACGGGCTGCTCTTTCACGAAACCCTGGCCCGCGACAGGCCCGCGCGGCTGCTGTATCATCACATGAATGGCACGCCGTCGCAGGTGCGGATTCTCAAGGTCACGCTCACGAACCCCGGCGCCGCCACGGCCCGTGTGCACTACCTGAGCGGTATTGCCGGGCCATCGCCTGATCCGAGCCACATCGGGTTTGCCTCAACCGCGCGATTCCTGCACGCGCTGCTGGCCGGCCAGGGTTACTTCGTGGAGGTGCCTCCCAAGGGAAGTGCGGCCTTCACCGCTTACACCCTTGCTCCCATGGCTCTCGTCTCAGGCATCATGCAGTTTCAGGTGACCGAAGGCGGTCCGGTGGATCTTGCGGTTCACGTCCGGCTGCCCTGGCTGCTCGATCGGACCGTAACCACGGATCTTGGGCCCTGGGCGTTCCCGCACCCACGGGGCACCTTCCCCGGTTCAGTCGTTGAGATCGTCCGGGAGCACCTGGCCCACGAACCTGCGCACCTGGCCGATCTGGGCGTGATGTCAGGGCTCACAGACGTCCGAACAGGCGAGCCGCTGGTAGGTGACTACGGCGTCCTCTACCGCGTGCGCTTGCGACTGACCAATCCCACCGGTCGCGAGGTGACAACCGCACTCACGGCCACCGCTGCCGGTGGCCTGGCCCGCGGCCTGTTCCTCGTGGACGGTACGCCCGCGGACGTTGGCCTGATGCGTGCGGGCGAGCAACGCGCCGTCACGGCGTTCACTGTGGCGCCGGGCGGCACAAGGGACGTCGTGCTGGTGACGATGCCGGTGGCGGGGTCGTTCTATCCCGTTCGGCTGGCGCTCCGACCGCGGTGATCACCGTCGGCTGCCAGCGCACGATCGCCCGACCGGCACTGATCCGGGGAGCCGGTCTCCACAGTGGCGCGCCCGCCGCTGCGCGCCTGCTGCCGGCCCCAGCCGGGGCGGGCATTGCGTTCCTTCGAACCGACGTGGCCGGCGCAACGCCCATTCCCGCACGTCTCGAGGAGGTCGCGGCGACGGCGCGGAGCGTCGTGCTCGGCGGCTCGGTGCGCGTGGCAACGGTGGAGCACCTCATGTCTGCCTCCTATGGGTTGGGGATCGAGAACCTGCTGGTCGAGGTGGAGGGAGAGGAGCTGCCGTGCGGCGACGGCAGCGCGCTGATATTCGTCGAGGCCCTGGAGGCTGCGGGCAGCGTGGATCAGGACGCGCCTAGGGCGCCAATAGTGCTGGAAGAGCCGGTATGGGCGAGCGAGGGCGGCAGCATGATCGCGGCCCTGCCCGCCGGGCAGTTTCAGGTGACCTACGTGGTCACCGCCGACGCGGCCTCGATGGCGCCACAGATGGCCGAGTTCCGGGAGGGCGTGGATGACTTCGCCGCCTCGATCGCCCCGGCCCGCACCTGGGGCATGGCAGCGGAGATCGAGGCACTGCACGCGCAGGGGATGGCACGCGGGGTTTCGCTCGAGACGGTCCTGGCCATAGGCCCGGACGGGTTTCTCAACGAGCCGCGGTTTCCCAACGAGATGGCGCGGCACAAGATCCTCGATGCCATCGGCGACCTGGCCCTGCTGGGCCGGCCTGTGCGCGCGCACATCGTGGCGGTGCGCGCCGGGCACGGGTTGCACGTAGCGCTCGCCCGCGAAATCGCACGGCGGTTCGGAGACGGCCGCGATGCCAGAGGAGGCCAGCATGTGGGATATTGAGAAGATACAAAGGGTGATGCCCCACCGGTATCCCTTCCTCCTGGTGGATCGGATCATAGCCCTCGACCCCGGAGTGAGCATCACCGGGATCAAGAACGTGACCATAAACGAGCCGTTCTTCGCAGGCCACATCCCCGGCCATCCGGTGATGCCCGGCGTGCTGGTGGTGGAGACGATGGCGCAGGTGGCCGCCTGCCTGGTGCTGGACGACCCCAAACTGCACGGGCGCATCGCCTACTTTGGGGCGATAGACGCCGCCCGGTTCCGCCGCCGCGTGGTGCCCGGCGACCAGATGGTTGTCCGGGTGGATCTCCTCAAGCGCCGGGGCAGGTTCCTGAAGGTCCAGGCCGAGGTTCGGGTGGACGGGCATCTCGTTGCCGACGGGACGCTGACGTTCTTCTTCTCGGTCGAGGCCGAGACGGCGGGGCAGGCCGGGCTACTGGTGGACGACGATGCGCGATCCTAGCGCCGGATTCGCGGGTGTCATAGTGCATCCGACAGCAATCGTGCACCCGAGCGCGCGCCTGGAAGAGGGAGTCGAGATCGGCGCCTACGCGGTAATCGGAGCCGATGCCGTCATCGGGGCCGGGACCGTGATAGGCCCGCACTCCGTGATTCACGACAACGTGGAGCTGGGTCGAGGCAACCGGCTCGCCGCCCACGTTGTGGCCGGCGGATGGCCGCAGGATCGGGCCTACCGCGGGGAGCCGACCCGTGTTGTAATCGGCGACGAGAACAGGTTCAGCGAGTTCTGCAGCATCGAACGCGCCACCGGTGAGGGGAACGAGACGCGCATCGGGGATCGCAACTTCATCATGTCCTCGGTGCGGGTGAGCCACAACTGCGTCGTGGGTAGCGACACCAACATCGTCAGCGGCACGCAGTTGGGCGGGTGGGTCCAGGTTGGGGACCAGGCCTACCTGGGCGGGCTCTCAGGTGTGCACCAGTTCGTCCGCATCGGCCGGCTGGTGATGCTGGCCGGGCTCTCGGGCGCCCGTCAGGATGTGCCCCCGTTCGTGATGGCCGCCGGGCTCATGGCCCGGGCCGTGGGCCTGAACCGGGTAGGCTTGCAGCGTCAGGGTGTATCACCGGCCGATCGGCTGGTGCTGCAGCGCGTGTTCCGGCAGTTCTTCAGAGAGCGGCGCACCATGGAAGAGGCGCTGAGGGCGATCGAGGTCGAAGCAAGCAACTGTCCCCCGGCGCAGGAGTTCCTTGCATTCATCCGGTCGGCCAGAGAGCGCACCCGAGGGATCGTGCGATGGCAGCCCAGAGCGGAAGCATAGGCCTGCTGGCAGGGACGGGGTCCTTCCCCGAGGTCATCGCCAGGGCCATCAAGGCCCGCGGGCTGATCCTTGTGTGCCTGCAGGTCGCTGGCGAAACGCCCGCCCTCCCGGATCTGGCGGACCACTACCAACGCTGCTCGCCCGGCGCGCTGCGCGAGGTGCTCGACACGCTCCGTGCCCACCGCGTCCGCGAGGTGCTGGTCGCCGGCCGCTTCGGCCGGGAGGAGTTGCTGGCCCGCGGCGACGCGATGATGGAGAGCGTAATGGCGAGCGCCAGCGACCGGCGTGACGTTCCGCTTCTGCGGCATCTGGCCGCGCTGCTGGCAGAGCAGGATATGGTGCTGCTCGACCAGACGCTGTTCGTGGGAGACCTCCTGGCCCCCTCAGGCGTGTTGACCGCGCGCGCCCCCACGCCCGAAGAAGAAGCGGATCTACGCTTCGGGCGGTCAGTGGCCCGGCGCATCGCAGACCTGGACGTGGGACAGACGGTGGTCGTGCGCCGCGGGGTCATCCTGGCCGTGGAGGCTGCGGAGGGCACCGATCTCACTATCCGACGCGCCGGCGCCATCGCGGCCGGGACGGTGGTGGTGAAGGTCAGCCGGAACTACCAGGATCCCAGGTTCGACATCCCGGCGGTCGGGCCCGATACGATCGCGACGATGCGCGAGGCCTCGGCACGGGTGCTGGGCATTGACGCGCACCGTACGCTGATCATCCATCGGGACCGGATGATTGCCGATGCCGACGCGGCGGGAATCACGGTGGTCGCCGCCGATGCCCCGCGGCTCGGCACGCCGGTTCATGAGCACAGCTAGGCCCTTCCGGCTCTTCCTGGTGGCCGGGGAGGTCTCGGGCGATCTGCACGGCGCCGAACTGGCGCGCGAGATCGCCGCGCTGGACCCCACGGTCTGCCTGCAGGGAATCGGCGGACGCCACATGGAGGCGGCCGGGGTCTCGCTGATTGCGGACAGCAGCGATTGGGGCGTCATTGGCTGGTTCGAGGCCGCGCGGCGCCTGATGCCATTTCTGCGCCGCCTGTCCGCGCTCGTGGATCGGCTGGTGGCCGATCCGCCCCACGCGCTGGTGCTCATTGATTTCCCCGGCTTCAACCTGGCGCTGTTGAAGCGGCTCCGGGGGCGCATCCCGGCGGTGTACTATGTCCCACCCATGGTTGCGCTTCGCCGCGGCGATCGCGCCGCCCGCGTGGCCGCTCTCGGTGCCCGCCTGCTGGCCATCTTCCCTTTTGAGGCAGATGCCTACCGCCGCGCCGGCGCGGACGTCGCCTTCGTGGGGCATCCTGCGACCGACCTGGCGCGTTCGAGCGACGCGGCCGCCCGCGATGGGACGGCCCGCGCGCGCGCCCGGATCGGGGTTGCGCCCGCCGCGCCGGTGGTCGGGCTGCTGCCGGGCAGCCGGGGACTCGAGCTGGATGCCCTTCTCTTGCCCATGCTGGAGGCCGCCCGCGCAGTCCGCGCTGAGCTGCCCGAAGTGGAGTTCGCGATGGCCGAGGCCTCCCCGGTCTTCCGCGGCCGCTTGAGCGCAGCCGTGGCGTTGTCGGACCTGCCGGTGACGATCGTTCCCGGTTCGCGTGATGTCATGGCGGCGAGCACCGTGCTGCTGATGGCATCGGGTACCGCCACCGTTGAGGCGATGATTCTCGGCGTGCCGATGGTGGTAGCCTACCGCGTCTCGCGCCCGACCTGGTGGTACGCCCGGGCGGCGTTCAACGTGCGGTGGGTCTCGATTCCCAACATCATGGCCGGAGAACCGATAGTGCCGGAACTGCTTCAGGGCCGGGCCACCGCCGGCGAGATGAGCCGCGCAGTCCTGGCGTTGCTCCGCGACGCGCCGGCGCGAGAGACGGTCTCGCGGCGGCTACGCTCCCTGGCGGAAGCGATGGGACCTCCTGGCGCCGCACGGCGCGCAGCCGCGGAGGTGCTGTCCACCGCCGCGTCCGGCCTTGAACGCCCATCGAGCCGTCCGGTAAGATGAGGCCGGCGGCCAAGGAGGCGTAGCCCGATGTCCCGGAGCGGACGGTGGATAGCAATCGGCCTGGGCATCGCCGTGGTGCCGCTCGTAATCTGGGCGTTGCTGCAGGCGCCCGATCCCGCGCCCGGCCGAGCCGGTTCGATCCCTGGACCGGCGGCGAGCCCAACCGCCCGGCCGTCTGTGAGCCCGCGGGCCGCCCGCATTCCTCCCATTGAGGTTGAGGGAACGGCCATCTCGACGGTTGACGCCGCAGGCCGCCGCCAGTGGGACATCCGCGCTGAGTCGGTGGCCGTGGACAGCGCTTCCAGCACGGCCACGCTTGTCGCGGTCGAGGGCACATACTTCCAGGCGGGTGAGCCGGCCATCGCCTTCTCTGCTCCGCGCGGCACCTTCCACGTGGCCACGCGCAACGTCACGCTCTCAGGCCGCGTTCGCGCAAGGGCGACCTCAGGGCACACGCTGGAGGCCGACGTGGTCCGGTGGTTTCCCAAAACGCAGCAGATCGAGGCCTCCGGAAGCGTGACGCTGCGCCAGTCCGGCATGATAGTACATGGGGACCATCTGGTTGCGGACGTGTCGCTGCAGCGCACCCGGATGAGCGGCAACATCCGTGTTACGGTTGCGCAGTAGCCTGCCCTGTCGGTGCGCGGCGGGCGGCGCCGCGGTCGCGCTCTTTGCCCTCTGGACCCCCCTGGCGCGGGCACAGGCACCGACCGCCGCTGTAACTTCGGTCATCGAGCTTTCCGGCGCGACCTACTTGGAGTACGACGAGGGCAGCGGGGTCTGGCGCGCAGAGGGCGCGCCGGCGGTCGCAACGCGGGGCACGACGGTTCTGCGGGCTTCCCGCATCCGCTATGACCAGCGCGCGCGGGTTCTGAGCGCGGAGGCCGGCGCCGAACTTGCCGACACGAACCTGGCCGTGCGGGCCGACTCGGTTGAGTTCCACACGGCCGATGACCGCATCCGTGCCAGGGGCGCGGTGCGGGCGACGAGCGGGCGCGGAGACCAGGTGATGACGTTGACCGCTCCCGAGGTCGAAGGATCGCTCAAGACAAGGAAGTTCGTTGCGACCGGTGGGGTCACGCTCCTCCGCGGCGAATGGAGACTCTCGGGCCGGCGTCTGGAGTACGACGATGCCACACGGACCGCCGCCGCTACCGGCGAACCCGAGGCGCGGTTCAAGGATGCCCAGATGACGGCCGATCTCATCACGCTCCTGATGGACGAGGAGATCGGACGCGGGATCGGATCAGCGCGGCTGCGCCGAGGAGAACTCTCGGGTAGTGCGCGCCGGGTGGAGGTCTTCCTGCGAGAGGGACGGGCCACCCTGACCGGCGACGCGCGCGTGGACCGGGGGCGCGACCGGCTGACGGCCGAGCAGATTGACGTGGACCTAGACGGCACGAGGATCACGGCCCGCGGAACCCCGCGGCTGAACATCGTACCACCCTAAGGAGCGCCCGGATGCTGGCAGCAAGAGGGCTTTTCAAGCACTATGGACGGCGCGCCGTGGTGGACGGCGTGGACCTCAGCGTCGAACGCGGGGAGATCGTCGGGCTGCTCGGGCCCAACGGCGCCGGCAAGACCACGACCTTCTACATGATGGTGGGTCTAATCCGTCCTGACGCCGGGGACGTCTGGCTCGACGACGATCCGATCACCAACCTGCCGGTCCACCTGCGCGCGCGGCGGGGGATCGGCTACCTGAGCCAGGAGCCTTCGGTGTTTCGCGGCCTCACCGTCGAGGAGAACATCGCGGCGGTCCTCGAAGCCAACGGCAGGCCCAGGGCTGCGCGGCAGGAGATGACGGATCAGTTGATCGAGGAGTTCGAACTGACCCGCCTGCGCCACCAGCTCGGGGCAACGCTCTCGGGTGGGGAGCGCCGCCGCGTGGAGATAGCCCGGGTGCTTGCCATGGAGCCGTCGTTCATCCTGCTGGACGAGCCTTTCACGGGCGTGGACCCGAAGTCGGTGGCCGAGATCCAGGAGGTGGTCGTGCACCTGCGCCGGCGCGGGCTGGGCGTGGTGATAACCGACCACAACGTAAGGGATACCCTGGCGATCACCAACCGGTCGGAGATCATCCACGAAGGCCGCATCCTGTTCGCAGGGACCGCCGAGGAGATAATGGCCAGCGAGGACGCCCGGAGGTTCTACCTTGGCGAGCGTTTCCGGCTCTGACGCCCATGCGGCTGATTGACCGGTACATCCTGCGCGAGGTCGGCGGCATCTTCCTGTTCGGCGTCGCCGTCTTCACCACGTTGCTGCTGGTCAACCACCTGTTCTTCCTGGCGCGATTGGCGGCCGATTCGGGCGTGCCCGTCCGGACCAACCTGTTCCTCCTGGTGCTGCGGCTGCCGTACCTCGCGGTCTACGGCCTGCCGATGGCCACGCTGCTGGCCACGCTGCTGGCCACGGGCAGGCTCAGCGATCGCAACGAGATTACCGCCCTGCGCACCACCGGCTGGAGCCTGGCCCGCATCGCGCTGCCCGTGCTGGCCGCGGGGGCCGTGGTCACAATTACCTCGCTGGGCATGAGCGAGTGGGTGGTGCCGCGATCTGAGACGCGCTACCGCGAGGTCCTGAGCCAGGCGATTCAGGCCCAGCCCCGGCCGGTCCATCAGCACGTGCTCTTCCGCGAGCCGGTGGACGGCGTGGACTCGGTGTTCTACGCGCGTGAACTCGACACGCGTGACGGCACGATGTACGGTGTGGTAATCACCCAGTTCCAGCAGGGGCGGCCGGCGCGCCTGATCGAAGCCGGGCAGGCCCGCTACACGCCGGAGGGCTGGGTCCTGAAGCAGGGGACCCTTTACCTGCTCGGGGCCGGTTCCGGGGTCGTGACCACGTTCGACGAGATGCGGGTGGCCCTGGCACGCACGCCCAAGCAGATCGCGGTCCCGCGCCGCGATCCCAGCGAGATGACGATCCGCGAGTTGCGCCAGCAGATCGCCACGCTCCGCTCCGCCGGGGAGAGCGCCGTGCGCCACGCCGTCAACCTCCAGGCGAAGCTGGCCCTTCCGGCGAGCAGTTTCATCTTCGCCCTGCTGGCGGTCCCTCTGGGACTGCGGCCGCACCGATCTGGCCGCTCCACGGGCCTGGGGATCACGGTGCTCGTGCTCCTGGCCTACTACCTCCTTATGGCCATTACGATCACGCTCGGCGAGCGCGGCCAGATTTCTGCCTTCTGGGCCGCGTGGATGCCCAACTTGATGGTGGCAACTGCCGGCGGCTACCTGCTGTGGTTCGCCCGGTGATCGGAGGCCAGGCGCCGCAGAGCGGACGCCGCGCAGCGCAGGAGTTCCGGTGGCTGCTGGCGGTCACCCTGGCTGCGCTGTTGCTCTTCGGATACGGCCTCGGCGCGGGAACCCTCTGGGATCAGGACGAACCCAAGTACGCCGGCGTCTCGCGCGAGATCTTGGAAACCGGCGATCCGATCACCCTGCGCAGCAACGGCCGGCCGTGGTTCGTGCACCCTCCCCTGTTTTTCTGGCTCCAGGCCGCAACCGGACGGGCGTTCGGGTTCACCGAGGCCACGGTGCGGATCTGGTCCGCGATCTCCGGCGCCGGCGCGGTAGCCGTCACTTTCCTGCTGGCACGGCTGTTCTACGGGCCCGCAACCGGGGTGCTTGCCGCGGCCATCCTGGCCACGACCTTCCAGTTCCTAGTCCAATCGCGGCTGGGCGTGTTCGATCCCACCCTGGTGCTGTTCATGCTGCTGGCGTTCTACATGTACCTGGTCGCGTACACCAGCGGCTCCGGTCGCGCCGCGGTGTGGGCATGGGTGTGGGCGGGGCTGGCTACCCTGACCAAGGGGCCCATCGGCCTGTTGCTGCCTGCCATGGCCGTGGTCGGACTGTGGTTCGTCCGGCGGGACTGGACCGCCTGGCGCAGGACTCCCCTGTTGGGCCCGGCCCTCTTCTGCCTGATCGGGCTCTCGTGGTACCTGGTCGAAGCGCTGCGCCACGGCGAGCCGTTTCTCCGCAGCGCGGTCGGCTACTATCTGTTCGGCCGCTTC
>DYHL01000039.1 GCA_020724185.1 Candidatus Nitrosymbiomonas sp.
GAATCAGCCCGATGGAGAGTTCATTGCCGTGAAAGACCGTCAGGAGTTCCCGTAAGAGCAATACCTGGCCGACCTGGGAAACAGCGCCCAGCATGAGCACCGCCAGGAGGTGAGACGGCATTCTCCGTGTCATGGCTGCTTCCCTACCATCTAGTAGTGTTCCAAACTTGCCGAGGTAAGAGGCGGTGGGATCGGCCTTGGTATTTGGTTTCCGCCTCCGTGTTGGGTGTGGCGCAGGGGGAGTTTCCCGGGCCACACCGAGATTCCTGCGATGCTACTGGGTAGTGTCCCAGCAGGTGTGTAGAAGTCCGGGCCCTTGACGAGGCAGGCCAGCGTGTGGTTCTCATCGGGATGACGCCGGTCGCCCTACGCAACGGCGCGTCAGGCCAGACGCCAGGTGGGCAAGTGCAGAATCCCCCTCCCGGCACCACGATTCCGGCACCCGACCATTTCCCCGCGTCTGACTGGTCTTGTGTCCCTGTAGTCTGATCTGGTCGCATCGGGCGATCCACGCAGTCAAATCTGCGGACTAACTTGACGCGATGTAACTTTCAAGTTACCATAGCGTCGTGACGATGGAATCGGGGACTGGTCCGTGGGAGCTCGTGTTCTATGAGACTGCCGAGGGCAACCGTTCGGCCGAAGTGTGGCTGCGGGAGCAAGGCCCGAAGGTCCAGGCACGGCTCGCTCGGATCTTCGATCTGCTGGAAGAACACGGCACCAGCGTCAGGGAGCCGTACGTCGCGCACCTTCGGGGCAAGATCTGGGAGGTACGCGTCGAGCACGCCAAGGTCCAGCGCCGCTTGTTGTACTTTGCCGCGCCGGAGCGGAAGTTCGTCCTGTTGCACGGCTTCGTCAAGAAGACTCAGAAGACCCCGTCCAAGCAGATCAACGTGGCGGAGCAACGCATGCAGGATTACACGGCACGACTCGGGAGGGAGAAGGATGGCTAGGCTCAGTCGCCCTTGGAAGGAACTGAAGCAGGATCTCTTCCGGGACCCCGAGTTCCGGAGAGCTTACGAGGAGTTGGAGCCCGAGTTCCAGCTTGCTCGGGCGATCACCGCGCTTCGGGCCGCCAAGGGGCTGACCCAGGAAGAGATGGCTGAGAGAGCCGAGATCAAGCGGCCGATGCTCAGCCGGCTCGAGGGGGCCAAGGACCTCCCCACGATTCCTACGCTCGCCAAGCTGGCTGCCGCCATTGGAGCCAGAGTGGAGGTTCGCTTCGTCGACCGGAAGAACCGGGAGCTCAGGCGTATCCCGCCGATTCGGGTCGGGTACAAGCCTGTAGTGGCGTCTCGCGAGCGGGTGAGGTGAATGCTCCGGCAAGCGGCCGCGATCCATCCAGCAACGGTCCTGGGATGTTAGAGGGGCAGCCGACTGCTTTCCACAGCTGTGGCGACCATGTGGGCGGCGCACCTGACGGTGCACGACCCGGCCGGAGAACGGATGCGCATGCGAGGTGACCACTGCGGCCGGGTCGGCCGCGCCAACATCAGGGGGTGGCATGAAGGAGGATCAGTAGCCGCTGTCGTCGGCTTCGCGGAGCAGGTCGCGCACCGGGATCGGCCCGCGGCTGACGAGGATGTCGAGCGGCGTCTTCCCACCGGACGTGGGCGCGGGATCATGGAACCAGGCGCGCCCGGGGCGCGAGGGTTTCAGAGCGACTCAGTACGGCCATCGGGTGCCCTCCGCGGTCATTCACCTTGACTCGCGTGCCCAGCCCTACCGGCACCACCAACATTCGTTCGCCCACCAATCTCCTCCGGGGTACTCTCTGGTTTCAGTCCTGAACTCATCGCCCTGATCGTGCGGTGTCGCCCCATTGCGCTGGGCCACCAGTTCCATTTACAATTGGACTTGTCAGGTAACATGACAGGTCCGCTTCCCAGGTGCTCTAGGCGCAGAGTCACCGTGAAGGCATGGATCGGACTCCGAGACGGACTCGAGGAACCTCTCCTCTGGCAAGAGAGACGCTCTCGCGCCAGGCCGCTCGAGCGCTGATCGTCAGCATCCTCCTAGGCCACTTCCGGCCGGGAGAGCCGCTTCCCTCGTCCGGCGATCTCGCCCGCAGGTTCGAGGTCAGCAAACCAGTCATCCGCGAGGCCTTCAAGATCTTGGCCACCCTGGGGATGGTCGAGACTCGCCAGGGCCGTTTCAGCCGGGTGAGCGAGCGCGCCGCATGGCGCGATCTCTCGCACGAGATTCTGGCCGCGCGACTGGAGATCGGGGCGGACGACGGCATCCTGAGAGAGAGTCTCGAGCTGCGGCGGGTTATCGAGACCGAGGCCGCCGCACTGGCGGCAGAACGCGCGACGGATGACGACCTCGCCGCGATGCGTCGGCACCTTGAAGTGCTCGAGAGGTCAAGCGGTGACCCGCAGGCCTACGCGGTGCAGGACGTCGCGTTCCACGACGCGGTGCTGCGGGCCACCCACAACCGTCTCTTCCTCCAGCTCATCGACTCTATGCGGGAGCTGCTCGTGTTCGTGCGCACGGTCAGCATCACCTCCAGCGCGGACCGCATCCCGACCTCACTGGAAGGTCACCGCATCCTCTTCGCGGCGATCACGGCCCGATCGCCGGAGGCCGCGCGGAGAGCCATGGCAGACCATCTCGCCTGGGCCGAGCGGGTGAACGTCAGCGAGTACCGGGCCGCTCGCGCGGCGCCACCTGCTCCATGAAGGGAGGCGCCGCAGTGTTGCGAGTGTCTCCCAGGCGCATGACCGGCATCGTCTTCAACATCATGCGGTTCACCGTGAACGACGGGCCCGGCATCCGGACGACAGTATTCCTCAAAGGATGTCCGCTTCACTGCCTGTGGTGCCACAACCCCGAGGCGATTTCTCCTCAACCAGAGCTCTTCATCCGCGCGGATCTGTGCATCCGATGCGGTGCCTGCCTGGAGGCATGTCCGCACGCGGCCGTTCGGCGCGAAGACGACATGTTCGTGACGGCCCGGGAGGTGTGCAGGCGCTGCGGATGCTGCGTTGAGGCCTGCTGGTCCGGCGCCCGGGAGCTCGTGGGGCGGGAGATGACGACGGAGGAGGTCCTGGAGGAGGTCAGCCGGGACACCGTCTTCTATGACGAGTCCAGGGGAGGGGTGACCTTTTCCGGAGGGGAGCCGCTGCTGCAGCACGAGTTTCTGGCGTCGGTCCTGCAGGGCTGCAGAGACCGGGGGATTCACACCGCAGTGGACACGTCGGGGTACGCGGCGCCAACGGTGCTCGACGCGGTGGCCGAGGTCGCGGACCTCTTCCTCTACGACTTCAAGCTCTTCGACGAGGAGCGTCACCGCCGTTTCACAGGGGTTTCGAATCGGCTCATTCTGGAGAACCTGCGTCGGCTGACGGCGCGGAAATCCTCGGTCATCGTTCGGGTTCCGCTGATTCCCGGCATCAACGACGACGACGAGAACATCCGGGCGATCGGCGAGTTCGTGGCGTCACTCGGCGGCATCAGCGAGATCGATGTGCTCCCGTATCACGAGACGGGCCTGGCGAAGTACGGCCGGCTCGGCAGGGTCTACGCGTTGCGCGAGGTTGCGCGACCCTCGCCGACGCGGGTGGAAGAGGTGGCCGCGCTGCTGTGCGAATATGTCGCCACCGTCGGAGGCTAGCGTCATGACCGATCGTATCAGGAAATTGCGAGAGCAGAGTCTAAGCGCAATTCCGCATCTCTCGCCGGAGCGGGCGATCCTGGTAACGGAGAGCTCGAAGGCCGTCGGGCTGCTCTCGGCCGCCATGCGGCGCGCGCTGACGTTTAGGACCATCATGGAACGCAAGGCCATCTGCATCAACGACGGTGAGTTGATCGTAGGTGAGCGGGGCCCGGCGCCAAAGGCCACATACACCTACCCCGAGCTCTGCTGTCACAGCATGGAAGACCTGGAGCTGCTCCACGGCCGAGAGAAGATCTCGTTCCAGGTTGACGACGAGACTTGCCGCATCTACCGCGACACGATTGTTCCGTACTGGACCGGACGGACGATTCGGGACCGCATCTTTGTGGAGATGACCGAGGAGTGGAAGGCCTGCTATAGGGCGGGCATCTTCACTGAGTTCATGGAGCAGCGGGCGCCCGGGCATACCGCGCTCGACGACAAGATCTACCGCAAGGGCATGCTGGATTTCAAAGCCGACATTCAGAGCCGCCTGGGAGCTCTGGACTACCACAACGACCCCGAGGCTTTCGAGAAGAAGGAAGAGCTCGATGCTATGGCGGTCTGTGCGGACGCGATCGTGACCCTGGCGCACCGTCATGCCGATCGGGCGCTGGAACTGGCGGCGCAGGAGCCGGATGCGGTCCGGAGGGCGGAGTTGCACGAGATCGCCCGCGCGTGCAGGAAAGTCCCGGCGCACGCGCCCGAGACGTTCTGGGAGGCGCTGCAGGCCTACTGGTTCATCCACCTCGGTGTGATCACCGAGCTCAACCCCTGGGATGCGTTTAACCCGGGTCGCCTCGACCAGCATCTCCACCCGTTCTACGCGAAGGGTCTGGCGGACGGCTCTCTCACCCGCGAGGCGGCCAAGGAGTTGCTGGAGTGCTTCTGGATCAAGTTCGACAACCAGCCTGCGCCGCCGAAGGTGGGGGTCACGGCTGCCGAGAGTTCGACGTACACGGACTTTGCCAACATCAATGTCGGCGGCCTGCGGCCCGACGGGAGCGACGGGGTCAACGACGTCACGTATCTTGTCCTTGAAGTCATTGATGAGATGCGCCTGACCCAACCGAGTTCCAACGTTCAGCTCAGCCGGAAGAGCCCCGGCCAGGTGCTTGGGGCCGCGTGCCGGATCATCCGCAAGGGATGGGGGCAGCCCTCGATCTTCAACGCGGACACCATTGTCGAGGAGCTCCTCCGCCAGGGCAAGACTGCCGAGGACGCCCGCTCAGGCGGGGCGAGCGGGTGCGTCGAGACCGGCGCGTTCGGCAAGGAGAGCTACATCCTGACCGGCTACTTCAACCTTCCCAAGGTACTGGAGGTCACCCTGCACAACGGCGTGGATCCACGGACGGGGGCACGGATCGGCCTCACGACAGGCGATCCCGCTGTGTTCTCCTCGTTTGCCGAGATGATGGACGCATTTCGACGGCAGATCGAGCACTTCGTGGACATCAAGGTGCGCGGTAACAACGTCATCGAGCGGCTGTATGCGGACTACATGCCCGCACCGTTCCTCTCGATTCTCATTGACGACTGCATTGCCAAGGGCAAAGACTATAACAACGGAGGTGCGCGGTACAATACCAACTACGTTCAGGGCGTTGGCATCGGAACCATCACCGACAGCCTGACGGCCGTCCGCTATCACGTCTTCGATCATCAGACCATGACGCTGGCAGACCTCCGTGAGGTCCTGGGCGCCGACTTTGTCGGTCACGAACGAATCCGCCAGGCCCTCGTCAACAAGACGCCCAAGTACGGCAACGACGACGATTACGCCGACGAGCTCATGCGGGAGGTGTTCGACAGCTACTATTGCGCCGTGGACGGCCGCAAGAATACGAAGGGCGGGCAGTACCACATCAACTTTCTTCCGACCACGTGCCACGTGTACTTCGGTTCCATGACGGGGGCAACCCCCGACGGGCGCAGGTCGGGGACCCCGCTCTCCGAGGGGATTTCTCCGGTCCAGGGAGCCGATCGCAAGGGGCCGACGGCGGTCCTGCGCTCCGCCGGGAAGATGGACCATGTCCGGACTGGCGGGGCCCTGCTCAACCAGAAATTCACGCCGCAGCTACTCGAGGGCGAGAAGGGCATCGAGAATCTCGCCCACCTCGTGCGGTCCTACTTCGCGCTGGGCGGTCACCACATCCAATTCAACGTCGTCACCGCGGGAACACTCCGTAAGGCGCAGGCGCATCCAGAACAGTACCGGGGCCTGATTGTCCGGGTTGCCGGATACAGCGACTACTTCTGCGACCTGAGCAAGACATTGCAGGACGAGATCATCGCGCGCACCGAGCACCAGTAGTTCCCCTCATGGCTGCACGAGGAGTGAAGGACGTCAAGAAGGAGGGATCAGATCGCATGCGTAGATTCCTGACCGTGTTTGCCACGATCGTGTTGACCGGAGCGTTGGGCATTTCTGCCGCGGCTGCTCCTGCCGTGACCCCCACGCGCGGCGGGGTGCTCATCATCGCGTCCGGTGCGGACGCGGTGACTCTCGACTCGACCATCGCCCCCGACGCACCGAGCTTCGCCGTATTGGACCACATGGTCGAGACGCTCTTCGAGCTCACGCCGGCCGGCAACATTCAGCCGAAACTAGTCCTTTCGTACACGGCGTCCTCAGACGGGCTTACGTGGACGCTGCGGCTTCGGCCCGGCATCCGGTTTCATGACGGAACTCCGTTTGATGCGGAGGCGGTCAAGTTCAACCTCGACCGGATGCTCGACCCTGCCACGCGAGCGCCGTTCCGGTTTCTGATCGACCGCATCACGAGCGTCACGGTGGTAGATTCCATGACGATCAGGTTGGTCACCTATGCGCCGTTCGGGCCGCTGCTGGCGCACCTGACGCACAGCGGGGTGGGGATGCAGAGCCCAACGGCCATTCGGCGGCTGGGCGCCGACTACGCCCGACAGCCGGTAGGAACCGGCTCGTTTAGGTTCAAGGAATGGATCCGCGGCGACCGGGTGGTGGTCACGCGCAATGACGACTACTGGGGCGAAAAGGCCTTTGTTGACGAGGTGCAGTTCCGCGTGGTCCCGGACGACGGAGCGAGGGTGGGGGCGTTGGAGGCCGGCACGATCCATGTTGCCGTCCGTGTGCCCCCGCGCGAGATCGATCGGCTCAAGGGCCACCGCGACCTCAGCGTGCTGGTGTCAGAGAGTCTCCGCACGATCTTCGTCGGGTTCAACGTGAGCCGCCCGCCGTTCAACGACCGGCGCCTCCGCCAAGCCCTGAACTACGCGGTCAACAAGCGCGCGATCGTCAGCAGCGTATTGAACGGCACAGCTCGAGTCTCCGATGCGCCCATCCCCCCGAACGTCGAGGGCTACTCCAAGATTATGTCCTACGATTGGGACCTGGAACGGGCCGAGGCGCTGCTGCGCGAGGCCGGGTTCAGCCGGGCCCGACCATTGCGCGCCGTCTTCCATCATCCGTCCGGACGCTACATCCGCGATGCGGAGATCGCCGCCGGCATTCAGGGTCTCGTGCGCCGGGTGGGGGTCGAACTCGAGATGAGGACGATGGAGTGGGGCGCCTACCTTGCATTTACGGCGCGACCGCAGCCCGAGAACGAAGCCCAGATGTACATGATCGGCTGGGGTACGGTGACGGGCGACGCAGACTACGGACTCTACGCCCTGTTCCACTCGTCGCAGTGGGCGCCCGCGTCCAACAATCGGGGCTTCTACAAGAACGAACGCGTGGATGCCCTACTTGATCTCGGCCGGAGGACCCCTGATCAGGGTGAGCGCAACAGGATCTATGCTGAGGCCATGCGCATCATCATGGACGACGCGCCCTGGCTCTTCCTGCACAGCGAGTCGCAAGTCACGGGTACTCGGCATGTCGCGCAGGGCCTGGTCGTTCATCCTGCCGAGCGCGTCATGGCACACAAGGCCTGGCTGCGCCGCTAGCTGACCGGCGCCGCCTGACGGCTACCGCGCCACAAACAGGGGTTCGCCGAGCGCCTGAGCGTCGACCTCGACGCTCAGGCCTGGCCCCTGCGCAGGCCCGCCCCAGCCGTCCCTCGATCGCGGCTGGTAGCCCGCGATGTGTTCCTTGGTCCAGTCATTCATGAACGAGACGGTGAAGAGCGCCTCCGGCCGCACGCTCGCCGCGAGGTGACTCACCGCCGCCGTCACCAGGTCGCCGCCCCAGGTGTCTTCGATCGTCAGCGACACCCCGAGCGCTTCGCACAGGTCGCGGATCAACCGGGCCTTGGTCAGGCCGCCGACCCTGCTGATCTTGAGATTGATGCCTCCTGCGCCACCCCGTTGCACGGCGACCAGCAGCGACGGCACGTCCGTGACGATCTCGTCGTAGATCATCGGTAGCGTCGTCACCCTGCGTACGGTGACGCATTCCTCCAGCGTGGGGCACGGCTGTTCGAGGTACACGCGCGGCAGCGGTTCGAGCAGACGGACCGCGACGATTGCGTCCTGAAGGCGCCACCCTCCGTTGGCGTCCGCGATTACGACGTCATCCTCTTCGGTGATCTCAACCACGAGGCGCACGCGGGCCGCGTCCAGTTGCGGGGTGCCTCCGATCTTCAACTGGAACCGGTGGATGCCCTCGCTGCGGCGTGCCTGGACATAGGCGGCCATCTCCTCGGCGCTTCCGAGTGGGACCGCCACATACAGCGGGTACTTGTCCTGCCGCTGGCCTCCCAGCAACGCGGCCACCGGCTGCCCGGTGGCCTTACCCATGATGTCCCAGCAGGCCACATCCACCGGACTCTTGGCATACGCGTGGCCGCGTAGAACGCCGTCCATGCGCTCGTTGATCATGGCCAGATTCAATGGATCGGCGCCGATGAGCGCCGGCGCGAGTTCGCGCAGCGCAGCCCGGGCGCCTCCTGCGAAGCCGGGCAGGTAGGTCTGGCCGAGAGGGCAGACCTCGCCCCACCCGGCGATCCCCTGGTCGGTAGTCACCTTCACCACGGTTGACGGCAGCGCCCGCACGACGCGGCCGCCGGACATCACGTAGTCGCCGTGGACGTAGTGTAGGTCGTACCCGAAGACCTCGATCTGCGTGATCTGCAACGACCCCACCTCCGGAATGCGTACGCGGTGTAGGTTCGGCGGCGCGACGCTCCGCTCCCGCGGCAACAACGCGGAGATCCGCGGGCGACTCTGGCCTATCCTTTGGCCACCGCCCCGTAGAGATCGGGCCGCCGGTGCTGCAGCGACGGGTTCTTCTCTCGTACCCGGCGGAGGCGGTCGAGATCGACCTCGGCTACCACAAGTCCCTGCTCCTCACCGCCGTCGGCAACGACAACGCCCATGGGATCAATCACCAGCGACCGGCCGACGCGGTCTGGCCTAACTTGGTCTGCTGCGACAAACCAGCAGGTATTCTCGATGGCCCGCGCGCGCACCAGCGTGAACCAGTGGTCCTCCTTCAGTGGACCGCCGACCCACGAGGTCGGCATCACGATGACCTCGGCGCCGCCAAGAGCCAACAGGCGCGACCACTCTGGGAAGCGCACGTCGTAGCAGATCTGCAGGCCGAGGCGTCCCAACGGGGTGTCCACCACCGGGGGCGGTGCGCTGGCCGGCACGATCCAGTCCGACTCCCGTCCGTTGAAGGCGTCGTAGAGGTGCACCTTCCGGTAGACGGCCAGGCACTTGCCCTGTGGCGAGAGCAACACGGCGGTGTTGTACGCTCTGCGCGTCTCTCCTGGGGCACGTTCCAGCATGCCCATGACCAGGTGCAACCGATGCTGCCGTCCGGCGTCCGCCATCGCCTGCATGAACGGCCCATCCACGGGCTCAGCGATCTGTGCCAGCGGCGTGGTCAGGTCTTCCAGCCGCCGGTACATGTACATTTCGGGGAACACCAGCAGCTCCACGCCCCGCCGCCCGGCCTCGGCCGCCACCTCCAGCGCTCGGGCCTGGTTGGCCGCCACATCCGACATCGCGCCAAGTTGTGCCAGACCCACTCGCATCACTCATCACCCCCAGGATGAACACGATCCGCATCTGGCCGGGCTTGCCCGCCGAATTCCGGGCTCTGCACGAACTCAACGAGCCGCTCAACGCTGCGCCGGAAGACCGCACTCCCCTTTTCGGCGCTGCCCCTGGTCGCGTCGCCGAGCTGGTATTGGTCTCGGCCGCATGGCCCTGCGGCAGGGTGCTCTCCATCAACGGCGCTGCGTGCGGGATCAGGAAGCGCCAGAGATCCACCTGGGCGAACAGGCAGCCCGGGTGGCGGAGTTTCAACTCCTCCACGAGATCGGAGACGACCGCCACGTTTCCGGCGTGCCCGTTCAAGAACAGTATCCGGCGCACGCCCAACCCGAGTAGTGATTCTGCCAGGCCGGCCAGGTAGGCCCGCAGTGCCGCCGTTGGCACGCTGAGTGTGGGCGGAAATACCTGAAGGCTGGCAGAAAACCCCACCGGGACCAGCGGCGCCACGCAGCAGGAGACGCGCTCCCCGACCTCCCGCGCCATAGGGCCGCGATGGTGAGGATCACATTCCTGGGGCCGCGATCTCGACCCGCTCTGTCGCGGCGATCTCACCTTCACCCAGGAGGTCTTTGAACACGACGAGGTTGTGGTGGTCGCCGCCGGCGGAGGGCACAACGAGCGCATCAAAGCCTGCGCGGCGTGCTGCGCGGCCGAGATCTTGTGTAAAACCCCAGTCGTCTGAAATGAGATCTCCCTGAAGGATACCCAACTTGTCCCGTGTGGACGGATCGGTGAGGTCAAGCACCTTAGCAACCCGAACCTTGATGCGCGCATGCCAGTACCGCACAAGTACCTCCGGCCGCCGCTGCATCTCGGTCCGGCATGCGGCCGGACTCTCGGAGAGATAGAGGGCACCGAACTCGCGACGAGGACTGTAGCGACCGCCGTGCTCGAGCGCGCCTTGGTCGCTGTCTGCGTCGTCCTTGTGGAGCTCAGCGACGAAGCGGTGCCATACTCCCTCAACGCGCCGCGGTTGCAGGCCGGCCATGGCCGCCTCGAGACGGCGCAACCGCTCGGTCGTCATGCGGCGTTAGGAGGGGATACCGTGGAGAATCCGGCCAAGCAGGTCGTAGACCTGCCGGGCGCCGAACGGAGGGTCCTCCACCAGGACCTGGCGGGGGGTCTTCCCGCGGAGGTCGGGCTGGGGCGAGTTGAGGAACCGCCGCCGATCCTCTTCGGTCGGCGCCACGCTCAGCAGCATGCGGGCAATTTCGATCAGATAGCGTGACGTCTGCGCGTGCAGGGGCCGGACTCTGGAAGAACTTCGGTTCTCCCACCTCGACACGGTCTCGGGGCGGACTTGGCCGAGAGCTCGGCCGGCTTCGACCTGTGTGAGGCCGAGCAGCACACGGGCTTTTCGGAGCTTCTGAGGCGGGATCGTTTGGACAGTTACGCTCACGGTTCTTGCCCTCCGGCTTCATCTTGACATACATCAAGTCGGGATGCAACCCCAGAACGAGGGGCACCGCACTCCAGATCGTGCGCAAAGTAACTCAGGAATCGGCTGGTCAGGGCTGTGAGCCCAGGCGCCGCTCGGGCACGCCCTCTTGGGTCAGCCGTTCCAACACCTGCTGTTCTAACGTCGTCCCCAGAACCTGCGCCAGGAGAAGCGCGGTGTCCGGCGTCACGGCGCGCTTGCCCCGGATGACCTCGGTGAGTCGGGGGAATGATACGCCCAGCTGGATGGCGATCACTGACCGGAAAGGCGCCGGCGCGTCGGTGGTCGGAATTCAACTCTGAAGCGGCTGCGCGTCAAGCAATTCCGAGTAGCCGGGACCCCTTGTGCGTGCGATCCCAGGGCAGCATCTCTCCGCGCGCCACCTGACCGACCATTGTGGACACGCTCTTGCGGACCGCCTCGTGCAGGAGGTCGGGGTCGGGCTCACTGATCACCAGCAGGTCGACGTCCGATCCGGCCTCACATGTTACATCGCCCGGCCCGGCGGTCTTTTACACGATGCGCTTCAGCTAGGGAACAGGGGGTGCTGCTCGTTCGCACGGCAGACGTTCTGCCGCCCGATGCGGCCGGTCCTCGACCTCGATGGCTCGACGGAGTGTACCATGACTACCTCAATCGTGTCGCCTCATGACACGATGTTCAACGGCGTGGCGTAGGGGGATTGCCCGCCATCCTGGCCGAATGTCTCCCACGGGCAGGCGATCAGAGATGCCGGTAGACCTTCAGGTTCTACCCACCGCCGCGGCCACCCGGTCCGCGCTCGAGACGCTGCTCGGCGGCTCGGACAGCGTCAGGATCGCGTCCGCCTTCGTCCGGCAGAGCGGCGTGGACGAGCTGCGCCTTCTGCAGCGACCCGTGCGCCGGTTGCAGGTGATCGCGGGGACCGACTTCGGGCTGACTCAAGTAGAAGCGCTGGAAGCCCTACACACCCCGCCGGATCGGGAGTGCAGGCTCTACTACGCCCGGGAGGATGCCGAGGAAGGCGTCTTTCACCCCAAGCTCTACCTGGGCACTGCCGGCCCGAACTTCATCGCCGTCGTCGGCTCCTCGAACCTGACCGGCCCTGCCCTGACCAGGAACATCGAGCTCAACGTGGCCCTCACCGGCAGCCTCGAGGAGCCGCTGGCCAGGGACCTGGACGGCTTCTTCCAGAGCCTGTGGCAATCACCCGGCGTGCTGCGCCTGACGAAGGAGATCGCCGACGCCTATCGCGTTGACCAGAGCGCCCGCGAGCGCCTCTGGCGACAGATGCGCCACTCGCCGGAGTTCCGGCGCGCCCGCGAACTCGTCCGGCGGACGGTGCTGGAGCACTTCGCCGGCGGGACGGGCCGGAAGTGGCTGCTGGTGACCTCGATGGACAACTACTTTGTATGCCTGGGCCGGGGGCGATGGGGCGATGAGAACTACGGCCGCATCAGCCAGATCAGACCCGGCGACCTCTTGATCTTCTACATCAAGGGCAGGCACAAACTCGGTGCCGCCGCAATCGTCACGACACCCGTGTATCGGTCATCGGACGACACCTGGGCCGACCGCCAGTATCCCTACCGGCCTGCCTTCCTTCGGCGCAAGGACACGAAGTGGGGCACAGCCCTGCAGACATCCTCGCTGGAACTCCCACACACCGACGCGCAGTTGCTGATCGAAGCGATCGGCGCCGCGGAAGCGGCGCCCGATCTCCGGCTGGCGGTAGCGGAGGGTCCGGAAGGGTATCGGGTAGAGACGGACGGATCAACGTGAGAGGGGGACTGTCGGGGCCGTGAGAATGAGTGGCAGATCAGGATCTACGTGCCCATGCCACCAGGCGCTCTGCGTGCTTGGTCGCGGCCTCCGCGTCATGCGCCCGGCAGAGTCGTCCTTCGTACTCCACCGTGTTCTTGCGATCAAGCAGCGCTGCCAGGTGATTTGAAGCCTTCTTGGCCTCCTCGTCCCTGGGGAACAACTGGCGAATGAGCCTGACCTGGTCCATGTGTATCTGGCTGATCGAGCGAACGCCGTGTTCCGCGACGCACGCAGCGTCGGCCGCGGAGATCCCGGCGTGGACCGCCAAGAGAACAGCCGTGTCCCACCGGCCCGCCGCCGAGGCTTCGAGCGCCTGCGCGAGATGGCCCTCGGCTTTCTTCAGGTAGTTCGCGGCTTGGATCCGCGCCGTCTCGCGCGTTGGAACCGTCGGCTGGCGTCCAGGTTTCTGCTTACCCACCGACGGCAACCTCAGCGAGGCTGCGTCCGGCCAACACCCGCCCTTCGCTCACGATCAACCGTACCAATTGGTCACCCGCCGCCAACTTCGCCCGGACCTCTTCGGCCGTCATCAATATCACCGAGATGAATCGGCCGAACCGCTCGCCGAGGTCCCCGCGCAACTCGTCGACGTGCCGCTCAACGGTCTCGCGCCCGCCTTCATCTGTGACCACCAGCAGGAGGTCGACGTCGCTGCGCGGTGTCGCCACCCCGCGGGCCCAACTGCCGTACAGGACAACGGACCCCACCGACGGGCGGAGAGCCGCTAGGGCCTCTTCACCGAGTCGCTCGAGCCATCGCGCCTCGTTCCGGAAGGCCGGCTCCAGGATCTCGGTCACGACGTATCGGTCCCGGTTCAGAGAGTAGAGATACGCCGTCCCAGCACGGCGCCGCTCGATCACGCCCTCTTGGGTTAGCCGTTCCAAAACCTGACGCGCGACAGAGTGATGGACCCCAGCGGCGCTGGCAAGATGGCGACCGGTGATCACCTGTGGGTGGGTTGCCAGGTAGCGCAGCAGCCGAACTGCTGGCTTGGAGGCCAGAGCATCGAGCGAGTGGGCAGGGGCGGACATGGTTCGTGCCCCATATGTATGCTTATTATGTACATGTGTACGCATTTCATGCCCACTCTATCACTCGGGACCGCGGTTGGCAAGTCTCCACACGCGGCGGCAGATCCTGCTGGACCGTTTGCCACAGAATGTCTAGGTTGATGTCAAAGTAGGCGTGTACGAGGCGATGACGCATGGCGATCATGTCTGCCCAGGGCAGCCCCGGGAGTTGTGCCCTGGTCTCCTCTGAGACTTGACTTGCTGCTTCCCCGATGATCTCGATGGCCTTGACGAGTGCCAGGACCAGCATCAAACATGTGCTGGAGGCGTACGGCATCATCCCTCCGCATACTGCACCTGCGCCTCTTTGACGACGTCCTCTCGGAAATACCGGCTGAGATCCTCAGGCGTACGCAGATCGACCCTGCGCCCGCCAAGGGTGTCCGACAACTCCCTTTCCATCCGGGCGATACCAAGTAGCCCGGGCGTGTGGCCCGGTTCAAACTCCACGAGCACGTCGATGTCGCTGTCGGGTCCGAAATCCTCGCGGAGTGACGATCCGAACAGGGCCAGACGCCTGACATGATGCTGCCGGCAGAAGGCGGCGATTGTCTCCTTGTCCAGGGCAATCTTGGCCATCGCTCAACTCCTGGGCACCGGGCCGTGTGACGCCGCTCTCTTGTGCTGCCCCGCTTGCCTTTCACAGTCTACAGCCCCTGGCCGCGATCTTACATCCCAGAGCCTGCGGCCCGATCCATTCGTATGTGTCGTGCCAGACAGTAGGCCGCCAGCTTGACGTCCTCCTCGGCCAATCTGACCGGTTCCCGCTTCACGAAGCCCGGCAACATCTTGGGGTTGAGCACCCAGGTTTGGTGGCGATGCGCGTCGTTTCCCAGCCTAACGAACCAGCCAGGAAGGACCACGACGGGGCGGATGGGGTAGCTGCGTATTCCGATGAATTCGTCCACTGATTCCGGGGTTATTCGTCCACCGATT
>DYHL01000040.1 GCA_020724185.1 Candidatus Nitrosymbiomonas sp.
CACACCCCGAGTCTACGGGATCGGTTCACTGGAGTGAAGTGGATACGCACTTCGTGTTTTTCACCCTATCGGTGGCTACTGCGGGAGTGACCGGGGCAAAGTTTGGCAGGATGTTCTTCAAGACATTCCTCTTCTACTACGGGACAGCCTTGGCTGGCCTGATCATTGCTTTCCTGATCGTCCTCCCCACCGGTATCGGCATGCCGCTTCCCCCTGAGGTGAAGGAGCTGGAGGTAAAGGCCGCCCCTCCTCTCGCTACGGTTCTCCTTGAGATAGTCCCGACGAATCCGGTGGGTGCCCTGGCCGAGGCAAGGTGGCTGCAGATTATCTTCACGGCCATACTGGTTGGCGTTGCCATCGGTGCCGTGGGTAAGCCGGCGGAGCCTCTTCTTCATGTCCTGACGGCTGCGCGGGACGTTACCTTCCGTCTCGTTGGCTGGATCCTCTACTACGCGCCCATTGGCGTGTTTGCCTTGATCGCCTGGACAGTAGGGATTCTTGGCCCAAAGGTACTCTTACCGTATCTTGGCCTGGTCGGTCTGGTCTACCTGGCCTGCCTGCTTCAGGTCTTTGTAACCTACGGCGCTCTCCTGAAGTTCTACGCGGGGGTAAGTCCCCTGAGGTACTTCAAGACAGTGATAACGGCTCCGCTCTTTGCCTTCTCCACGGCCAGCAGTGGGGCAACCTTGCCGGTGACCCTCTCGGTGCTCAAAGACAGGGTGAAGATGTCGGATACCTACGCCGGGTTTGTTGCTCCCCTCGGCGCAACAGTCAATATGGACGGCACAGCCATGTACCAGGTCATCGCCGCAGTATTCCTGGCGAACACCTTCGGTGTCACAATCACGCCCGCGCTGGCAGTTACGATCGCCCTAACGGCCATCCTGGCGTCCATAGGAACCGCGGGAGTCCCGGGGGCCGGTCTCATCATGCTGGGGATGGTACTGGGAGCCATTGGGGTGCCTGTAGGGGCAGGGATGGCGCTCATTCTCGGGATCGACAGAATCCTGGACATGGCTCGAACCTCCGTGAACGTCTTCGACGACCTGGTGTGCGCGGCAGTTGTTGCTCATTCCGAAGGAGAGAAGCTCTCGCCGGATCTCTACTCGAAGTTGGCACCCAAGGCTCCGGTGGTTGAGTAGGACCGGCGATTGTCCGCCGGGATGCCTACCGCGTCGCAGGACGGTGGAGGTGGAGGGACAGGCTTGGCGGCAGCGCTGCAAGCGGAGTCCTAGCCAGGCGGCGACGCGCTCGGATCAGCCAGTGGCAACGTCCCTAGCATTGGGGGTGTAGGCGAAGGGTCGCA
The DNA here is from genome assembly GCA_020724185.1 of Candidatus Nitrosymbiomonas sp. Lineage (GTDB taxonomy): Bacteria > Sysuimicrobiota > Sysuimicrobiia > Sysuimicrobiales > Humicultoraceae > VGFA01. The sequence continues at coordinate 1,307 of DYHL01000040.1, forward strand.
AGGTACTCGTGGTTGTTGCCCCGTGTCATGCTCCCTCCTGCGGCAGCATGGCTTGTGAGGCAACGATACCCGTCTCGGCAGCATTTCGGGTGGCGCGATTCGCCCCTGGCTATGGCGTTGCCCGGCGCGGTCTTGCTGCCCTGTTAGGTCGTTTGTGAATCCTACCCTGTTACCTATCATCGCTTCTCGCACGACCTTACCGACGCTCCATGGGTGAGTGGGGATGGGGAGCTTCGCCGTGGGCTTTGCCGGCGGTTCGCCAGGGTCAAGTCCTAAACTGTCTGGGAATTCACTGACGACCTGAACCCCCTCAGGCAGCTTGCTCCTCACTTGAGCGCCTCGTCGGCACGGGATCGGGATCCAAGCCGAGGTCGCGCCGCAAGACCAGCAACTGCTTCTGCTCGAGCTCGGTGATCCGAATCCGCTGCCAGCGCTGGCTCGCGCGCTGCAGGGTCGCGAAGACCAGCTTCAGGCAACTCCGTTCATCGAAGAACCGGGGGATCACTTTCGTCCGTCGGCGCTCCTCCAAGAAGCTGCGCTCGATCAAGTTCGTAGTCCGGACATACCGCCGGTGGTTGATCGGCACCCGTAGATGACTCAGCCGCGCCTCCAGATCGTTGCTCAGGCTCGCCATCGCCGACGGGTAGAGACGACCATAGCGCTCCAGCACCTCCGCCGCAGCCTGGCGGCCGGCCTCCAGCGTCGGGGCATCGCGCATCGCCAGGACATGCGCCTTGACCTCGGCCTTGGCGCTGTCAGGAACCTTGTCCGGGATATTGCGCATCGTGTGCACCCAGCACCGCAGCCGCAAGCTTTGGGGCCAGACCTCCTCGATCGTCCGTAGGGCACCGGGTGCGCCATCACTGGTGACGGTCAGCGGGGCACGCGGGCCGCGCGCTACCATGTTGCGGAAGAAGTCGAGCCGGCACTGGTAGCGCTCTTTCTGCCCCAGAGCCAGGTGCAGCAGCACCTTCCGGCCATCGGCTACGATGCCCCAAGCGCACAGCAACGCTTCCTGCGTGCCGCCCTGCTGGCGCAGCGTCTCATAGATCGCATCGACGAACAGGTACTCGAGGTCATAGCTGGAGAGATCCCGCATCGCGAAGGCCTCGTACTCTTCCCACAGCGCCTCCGTGATCTCGCTGACCGCGCTGCGGCTGAGCAGACAGGTCCCGGTCGCATCCGTCAGCGCCGCCTCGATGTCGCGGACCTGAGGGCGCCACACCGGGATGGCGCCTTCGGCCGTGCGGAGCTGCCGCGGCTTGTAGCCGTTCCGATACCCGCGATGCGGCTCGGTCGCCTCGGCGCGTTCATAGTGGCCGCGATCGAGATGGTCCGTGACTTCTTGCTCCAGCAGTTCCTGCACCACGCGCTGGGCCCCCAGGCGGATGAGCGCGCTGGCTCGGTGGTACTCTGGTCATGGTCTGGGCTCCCCCCTGGCCACATTCCCGGTGGCCTGTGATGCTTCCACATCACCTTAGGGTAGCCCAGGCCGTCAGCTATTTACATCCAGTTTAGGACTTGACCGTTCGCCAGTCGGTAGATGCGGGTTAGTTAGTGGGCGATCGTCTCGGCGAGCGCAAGGGGATCCAGACGCTCTCGGATCTGCTGCAAAGCGGCCACCTTGGCCGGAGCGCCCTCTCCAGCGGCCAGGAGGCGATCCAGTGGCGTCTGGGGCTTGTCATAAACGCGCCTGAGCCGGGAGCCAACGCGGAGTTCCCGGACGAGCTTCACCGAGGGCTGAAGCAGGTTCATCATGAGGCAAAGCTCGCACCGGTAGAGGTCATTGGTCGCTTCCAGGGCTTCGAGGGAGTCATAGCGATCCCAGCCCAGGAGATTGCGGACGTGCGTCCAGGCTTTCTGCTCGATGCGGGCGTTGTCGTCCTTCTCCTCCAGGGCATGCAGGACGGCGGTTTGGCCGCGGCCGAGCACGGCGCGGGTTTCCACCCAGGTGGTGTGAATGTCGGTGAGGTTGAATGAGTGGAGGTACTCGCCGTTGGCGGACCGACCATGGGTACCCGGCCCTTTCCCAGATCGCGGCCAGGGCGTCCACAACGCTGGAGTCGTACGTGGGCACTCGTGGCTGGCGAGGGGACGGTCTGTCATCGGTGGGGCTGCGGAGCAGGCGAATCGCGCACTCCCGGTGATACCCGGTGGTGGCGCAGACCTCGTCGAGGAAGCTGTGCTTGGCGGGCCGAGAGGCCTTACGATACCGCTGGCGAGCGGCGCGGGTGTACTCTCGTCGTGCCGTCGGGCTCATGTGTACCCCCGGGGCTCTGGAATGACCATTGGGTTCGGTAAGACTTCCAATGACGCGACGATAGCCCCTTGGGTAAGATCTTAGGGACTCGATTCGCGGGGTTTTCCTCCTCCTCCGCGGCGTGCTATACTACCGCGGGGTTTGCCGCGGCGCGAGGTCAACGCGGCGCGAGGTCAACGCGGCGCCCGATTACACACGCTTCCCGACCTGCCGAGGGTGCCTGCAGAGGTCTCGGCCCAGCCTGCGGGGATGAGGGGAGCGGAGGCGGAAAACCAATAGGGAATCTGGTGGGCTCCAGATCCCAGGGGAGGTTGTCAGTTGCCAGTAGTCACAATGAAGCAGTTGCTGGAATCGGGGGTCCACTTCGGGCACCAAACCCGTCGGTGGAATCCCAAGATGAGCCGTTTCATCTTCACGGAACGCAACGGCATCCACATCATTGACCTTCAAAAGAGCGTGCCGCTGATCGAGGAGGCATACCGGTTCGTGCGTGAAACGGCAGCCTCCGGAGGCGACGTGCTCTTCGTGGGCACGAAGAAGCAGGCCCAGGATGCCATCCGTGAAGAAGCCGTGCGCGCCGGCCAGCCCTACGTGAACCAGCGGTGGTTGGGCGGCATGCTGACGAACTTCCAGACGATCCGCAAGCGCGTCGAGCGGCTGCGCGAGATCGAGGACATGCGACAGCGCGGCGTGATGGACGTGTTGCCCAAGCGCGAGCAGAGCCGCCTCTCCGAAGAGGCGGCCCGGCTGGAGAAGTTCCTCGGCGGCATCAAGACGATGAACCGCCTGCCTTCGGCTGTCTATGTCGTGGATACGCGCCAGGAGCACATCGCGGTGGCCGAGGCGCGCAAGCTCGGCGTACCGGTGGTGGCGATCCTGGACACCAACTGCGATCCCGACGAGGTGGACTACCCGATTCCGGGCAATGACGACGCGATCCGCGCCGTGCGACTGATCACCAGCCGCGTGGCGAATGCCTGTCTGGAGGGCATGGAGGAGCGCCGCAAGAGCGAGGTGCAAGAGGAGGAGATCGAGGCAGGCCCCGCCGTCGAGGAAGACGAGATGGCGGAGGGGATACCCCAAGTGCAAGAGCACGAGTTCTCTGGTACGGGCCCTGGCGTCGAGGAGGCAAGAGGGTAGCCGATGGCAGTGACGACCGAGATGGTGAAGGAGCTTCGCGCGCGCACCGGGGCCGGTGTCATGGACTGCAGGCGCGCGTTGGAGGAGACCGCGGGAGACCTGGACGCGGCCACGGGTCTTATGCGCGCCAAGGGACTGGCAGCCGTTGCCAAGCGGGCCGGCCGCGCCGCCTCCGAGGGCGTGATTGAGACTTACGTGCACGCCGGAAGCCGGTTGGGCGCAATCGTAGAACTCAACTGCGAGACCGACTTCGTGGCCCGCACCGATGAGTTCCGGTCCATGGCACGCGAGATAGCCATGCAGGTGGCCGCCTCGGCCCCGCGCTTCGTATCCAAGGAGGAGGTTCCCTCCGAGCTGATGGCGGGGCGGCGCGCCGCCATTGCTGGCGAGTCGCCTGGGGCCTCTGATGCCGACCTCGACAGGCGCGTAGGGCAGTGGCTCGAGGAGGTTGTGCTGCTCGAGCAGCCCTACATCCGGGACGCAGGGCGGCGCGTCCGCGAACTGATCACCGATGCCGCCGCGCGCGTGGGCGAGCACATCGCGGTACGGCGGTTCGCCCGTTTCAAGCTGGGGGAGTAGCGTAGAGGCGCCCCTTAGGGGGAAGATCATGGACGCCGCAATCGAACCAGCGAGACGGCCTGCTTATCGCCGGGTCCTGCTCAAGCTCAGTGGTGAGGCGCTGGCCGGCAACGGAGGCGTCGGGTTCGATCCCGACGTCCTCCAGTTGGTTGCCAGCGAGGTTCGCGACATCACCTCGCGCGGCGTTCAGGTGGCGATAGTGGTCGGCGGCGGGAACATCGTCCGCGGTTCCGACCTGAGCCGCCGTCTCGGCATAGACGAGGTGACGGGACACACCATGGGGATGCTGGCCACCGTGATCAACGGGTTGGCCCTCATGGACGCCATGGAGCGGATTGGGTTGGTGGTGCGGGTGCTCTCGTCCATCGAGATGCACCAGGTGGCAGAGCCCTACATCCGCAGGAGGGCGCTGCGCCACCTCGAGAAGGGCCGCGTCGTGATCTTCGTGGGTGGCACCGGCAGCCCGTACTTCAGCACCGATACCGCGGCCGCGCTCCGCGCGATCGAGATGCAGGCCGACGCGGTGCTGATGGCCAAGAAGGGCGTCTCAGGGGTCTACGACAAGGACCCGCGACAGCACCCCGACGCCGTGATGTTCTCCCACCTGGACTACATGGACATCCTGAACCGCGACCTGCGCGTCATGGACGCCACGGCGGCCGCTCTCTGCAAGGACAACAATATGGACATAGTTGTCTTCGACGTCACTCGTCCCGGCAACATCCCGCGGGCCGTGGCCGGGGATCCCATCGGGACCCTCGTGGGGGGAGGCCGGGCATGACCGACGAGGTGCTGAGCGACGCCAAGTTGCGGATGCAGAAGGCTGTCGAGGCCACACGCAGGGAGTTCGCCAGTCTCCGCACCGGAAGAGCGAACTCCGCGCTGCTGGACCAGATACGCGTGGACTACTACCAGACACTCACGCCCATCAATCAGCTCGCCACGATCTCGGTTCCCGAAGCCCGGCTGCTCGTGATCCAGCCGTGGGACAAGAGCGCGACGCGCGACATCGAACGGGCGATTCTCAAGAGCGACCTGGGCCTCGTCCCGAGCAGCGACGGGGTCGTTATTCGCATCCCAATACCCACGCTGACCGAGGAGCGCCGGAAGGACCTGGCGAAGATCGCGCGCAAGTATGCCGAGGAGGGCCGCGTGGCCATCCGGAACGTTCGCCGCGAGGCCAAGGAGATGCTCGAGCAGTTCGAGGACGATGGCGACATCTCCGAGGACGAGTGCCGTCGCGGCCTGGAACGGCTCCAGCACCTGACCGACGAGACGATCGCCCATCTCGATTCTCTGCTCCATACCAAGGAGCAGGAGATCATGGAGGTCTAGGTCGGCACCCGTGGTGGACGTGCTGGGGCGCGGTCTCGACCAGGCCCGGGCTGCCCTGGAGGCAGAGGGGTTCGCGGTCGAGGTGACCGAGACCCGGAGTCCACGCCGGGTAACGCACACCGGCGCGTTGCGCGTCGTGCGGCAGCAGCAACTGGCCGACCGTCTGGTTCGCCTGGTGGTGGCGCACGAGCGCTTCGCGCCTGCGCCGAGGCCGCCGGGTGGCTAGCCGGAACTCACAGCCTTCCCCGGAGCCGTTGGACCCCCTGCGCGTTCCCGCTCACGTCGCCATCATCATGGACGGCAACGGCCGCTGGGCCAGATCCCGCGGGCTGCCCCGCGCCGCGGGTCATCGAGCGGGGGTGGGAGCCGTACGGCGGGCCATCGAGGGTTGCCGTGATCTGGGCGTCCGCATCCTCACCCTGTACGCCTTCTCCACCGAGAACTGGCGGCGGCCCAGCGATGAGGTAGGCGTGCTCATGGGTCTGCTCCACGAACGGCTCGTGGCGGAAGCCGAAGAACTGCAGCGGAGCGGCATACGCGTGCGGATCGTCGGCGATCTGGACGCCATCGCGCCCGAGACCCGCGCTCAGATCGAGCGGGTGGAGGCCATGACGGTGGACAACCAGGCGCTGCTGCTAAACGTGGCGTTCAACTACGGCGGCCGGGCCGAGATTGCGCGGGCGGTGCGGACGCTGGCTGCCAGGGTGCGGGATGGGCGGTTCGGGGTGGAGCAGATATCAGAGCAGACCTTGTCCGAATGCCTGTACACCGCCGGCCTGCCCGATCCCGAGCTGTTGATACGGACGGGCGGTGAGCGACGGCTGTCGAACTTCCTGTTGTGGCAGGCGGCCTACGCCGAACTAGTATTCCTCGACCTCTATTGGCCGGACTTCGATCGCCACCACCTCGTCGCGGCAGTCAGCGAATACCAACAGCGGCAGCGACGATTTGGCGGCGTCACCAGTGCCTGACCGAACTGGGGCACCCAGGGATCGGATGCTGGCACGGCGCGTTGCCACGGCCGGCGTGGGCGCGCCGGTCTTGATCGCCGCCATCTGGTTCGGCGGATGGGCACTGCTGGCCGTCGTGTTGCTCCTTTCCGCAACCGGCGCAATCGAGTTCCGTCGCCTGGCCACCTCGGCCGGATACCGCACCTCAGTGGTGGTGCTCGCGGGCACGCTGCTCTTCCCTCTCATGGCGGCCGCGGACCGGTGGACCGCAGCGGGCACGCTGGCGATCGGGCTTGTTCTGGCTGCCGCGGTGGCATCGCCAAGGCACGCCGCGGCCACCGCGCTGGGAGTGCTCTATGTCGGCGGTCTGTTCGCTCACCTGATCGTGATGCGCGACGCCCTCGGAGCGGCGGTGACGCTGGCGGTTGTGGGGCTGATTTGGGCCAACGACACCGCAGCGTACTTCGCCGGACGCGCCTGGGGCCGGCGCAGGCTGGCGCCCTCGATCAGTCCGGGAAAGAGCGTCGAAGGGTTTCTGGCCGGTATCGCGGCCGCGGTGGGGACAGCGGCCGTCCTGGCCTTCCTCATGGACTGGCCCGCGGGATCGCTGGCCGGCATCGGGCTAGGCGTCGGGCTGGCCGCGGTGGCCGGAGATCTGTGGGAGTCCGCTCTCAAGCGGAGGGCCGGCGTCAACGACTCGGGCGCGCTGCTACCTGGCCACGGCGGCGTGCTGGACCGGTTCGACGCGGTGCTGTTCGGTGTGCCTGCTGGGTACTACCTGTGGAGATGGCTGCTTTGATGCGACTGGTGATCCTGGGCTCGACAGGGAGCATAGGTCGGGCGGCCATCGAGGTCGCAGCCGCGCTCGGCGATATCGAGGTGGTTGGGCTGGCGGCGCGCCGCGGCGGCGAGGCGCTGGCAGCCCAGGCGCAGCGCTGGCGTCCACGCGTAGTGGCGATTGAAGACCCTGCGGCTGCCGGGCGTCTGCGGGGGGATCTGCCGCCCGGCACCAGGCTGCTGATCGGACCTGACGCCGCCACCGAACTGGCCGCGCTCCCACAGGTAGACATGGTGCTGGTGGCCGTGGTGGGCGTGGCAGGGCTGCGTCCCACGCTGGCGGCCCTGAACGCCGGAATTGACGTGGCGCTGGCCAACAAGGAAACGCTGGTGGCGGGTGGCCATCTGGTCAAATCCGCCCGCGAGCGTACTGGAGCCAAGCTGCTCCCGGTGGACAGCGAGCACAGCGCGGTGTTCCAGTGTCTGGCCGGGGAGGATCCCACCGCGGTGCGGCGGTTGATACTCACTGCCTCGGGTGGGCCGTTCCTGCGAAGGCCCGTGGCCGAACTCGGCACCGTGACCGTGGAGGAGACGCTGGCTCACCCGACCTGGAACATGGGCAGGAAGGTCACGGTTGACTCCGCGACCCTCATGAACAAAGGTCTGGAGATCATGGAGGCGCACTGGCTGTTCGAGATCCCCCAGGACCAGATCGAGGTCGTGATCCATCCCCAGAGCCTGGTACACTCCATGGTAGAGTTTACGGACGGCTCTACGATCGCACAGATCGCGCGGCCGGACATGCGGGGGCCGATCCAGCACGCCCTCTCCCGAGGTCGCCGCCGTCCGGGGCTGGTAGCGCCGATGGAATGGGACCGGCTCTCCCTGTCGTTTGAGCATCCAGAGCCCGAGCGCTTCCCCGCGCTCCCGTTGGCACGCAAGGCGCTGCGGTTGAGCGGAACGGCGCCGGTTGTCTTGAACGCCGCCAACGAGGTCGCGGTTGAGCGGTTCCTGGCCGGTGCGATACGCTTTACCGGGATAGCCGCGACCGTGGCCGAGGTGCTGGCGCGGCACGAGCCGCGTCCTGCCCCGACGATCGAGGCGGTGTTGGAGGCGGATGCCTGGGCCCGGGCTCAGGCGTCCGAGATGATTCAGCCCACGGGGGGACGGTTGTGAACAACGTACTGGCGGCGATAGCCGCGTTTGGCGCAATGATCTTCGTGCACGAGTTGGGGCACTTCCTGATGGCCCGCCGCGCCGGCGTGCGCGTCCACGTGTTCGCACTGGGGTTTGGTCCCCAGGTTGTTGGCTGGCAGCGAGGCGAGACGCGATACGCCATCAACCTCATACCACTGGGCGGCTTCGTGCGCATGGAGGGCGAGGACAACCAGGGCACCAGCGGTCCTGGCAGCTTCACCTCCAAGAGCGTCGGCGCCCGGATGGCGATCATAGCCGCTGGCCCGATAATGAACCTGCTGATGGCTGCGGTCATCCTGGCCGTGGCCGCTGGAACTGGGGGAATCCCGGCCGGTCCCAGCGCGATCGTCGGCACGGTCGAGGACGGATGGCCGGCGGCGGCAGCCGGGCTCCAGCAGGGCGATCTGATTGTTTCCATAGACGGCGTCATAATGCCGGGCGGCGAGCGCATCATCGAAACGATCCACCGCAGCGCCGGACGGCCCTTGGAGCTGCGCGTACGCCGTGGCACGCAGGAGCTCGTGGTGACCGTAACCCCGCGGCTGGACCCAGCGCGCGGGGTCGGCCGGATCGGCTTCTCACCCGAGCCCCTCTGGAAACGCCTCGGTCCTCAGCAGGCCCTTGCCTGGGGCGTGGAACGCACATGGCAGCTCGTGGCCACGGTGGGCGGAGCCCTGGTGTCGCTGACCCGCGAGCGCAAGCTTCTGGAAAGCCTGGGAGGTCCCGTGGCCGCAGGCAGCATCCTGGCGCAGGCGGCAGGTTCTGGGCCGCAGGTGTTCTTCCATGTGGCCGCGTTTCTCAGCGTGATCATCGGGTTCTTCAACCTGCTCCCGCTGCCGGCGCTGGATGGAGGCCGCCTCGCGTTTCTGCTGGTAGAGGCGGTGCGCCGGCGCCCACTCGATCCACGCCGGGAGGGCCTAGTGCACACCATCGGCTTCGCCCTGCTGCTGTTGCTTCTCGTTGGTCTCACGATCCGGGACGTCGCTCGACTGTAGGATGCACCGTCTGCTGACCAGGAAGGTGAAGATCGGGCCGGTGGAGATCGGCGGCGGCGCGCCGGTGGCCGTGCAGTCCATGACCACCACCGACACGCGGGACGTTGACGCAACGCTGGTCCAGATCTACCAGTTGGCCGCCGAGGGATGCGAGATCGTGCGGCTTGCCGTGCCAGACGCCGAAGCCGCCGCGGCGCTGTCCCAGATCAAGTCCAGGAGCCCACTTCCGGTGGTGGCCGACATCCACTTCGACCATCGCTTGGCCCTCCTGGCCCTGGAGGCCGGGGTAGACAAACTCCGCATCAACCCGGGCAACATAGGCAGTCGCGAACGCACCCGGATCGTGGCGCGCGAAGCCAAAGCCCGAGGGATCCCCATCCGCATCGGCGCCAACGTGGGCTCGCTGTCCAAGGCCGCGCTACGGAGGTTCGGCCGGCCCTGCGCCGGCGCGCTCGTGGAAAGCGCACTGGAAGACGTGCGGGTCTTGGAGGACCTGGAGTTCCACGACGTCGTCATTTCCGTCAAGGCGTCGGACGTGCCGATGATGATCGAGGCCTATACGGCGCTGAGCGAGCAGACGCGCTATCCGCTGCACGTGGGGGTGACCGAGGCCGGCACCGCCTGGGCAGGTGGGTTGAAGTCCGCGGTGGGGATCGGGACGGTGCTGGCCCAGGGGATCGGGGACACGATACGGGTGTCGCTGGCGGCCGATCCCGCGGAAGAGGTTCGGGTCGCGTACGAGATCCTCAAGAGCCTGGGGCTGCGCTCGCGCGGGGTGCAGTTCGTGGCCTGCCCTTCCTGCGGCCGCGCCGAGGTGGACGTCGTCCGGATTGCCCAGGAAGTGGAACAGCGCCTCCGCTCTGTCCCGGCTCCGGTGAAGGTGGCGGTGATGGGGTGCGCGGTCAACGGACCGGGCGAGGCACGCATGGCCGACGTCGGCGTGGCCTGCGGTCGGGGGATGGGGCTGATCTTCAGAGACGGACGGATTGTGGCCAGCCTTCCGGAAGACCAATTGATTGACGCCCTCATGGAAACTGTCTGGACGATTGCCCGCGAGCGGTACGGCGCGGCCGGACCCGTTCCGTGATCCCACTGCGCGACAGCACCCGCTCCGCGTCGTCGCCCGTGGTCGTCTACGGCCTGATCGCCGCCTGCGTCGGTGCTTTCCTCTACGCCGAGAGTTTGGGCGGCGGCGCCCAGATGGCGCTCTACGCCTCCCTGGGCGCGGTTCCCAGGGCCGTGACCGGCGGGCCGTGGCCCGATGCCTGGTTGGGCCTGCTCACCTCGATCTTCCTGCACGGTAGCTGGGCGCACCTGGGCGGGAACATGCTCTACCTTTGGATCTTCGGCGACAACGTGGAAGACGCGATGGGGCACGGCCGGTTCCTGGCGTTCTACCTCGTCACCGGCGTGATTGCCGCCCTGGCGCACGTGGCCACCTCGCCTTCCTCACCCGTACCGCTAATCGGCGCGAGCGGCGCAATCGCCGGCGTGCTGGGCGCCTACATCGTCCTCTACCCGAAGGCACGCATCCTGTCCCTCCTGGTGCTGGGGATCTTCGTCCGCCTGGCGGAACTACCGGCGGTGCTCGTTCTCTCCCTCTGGTTCGTCATGCAGTTGCTGTCCGGGGTGGCGGCGCTGGGCTCACCAGCGGTCACCACGGTGGCCTGGTGGGCGCACATAGGCGGGTTCCTGGCCGGGGCTGTGCTCATGCCTGCGTTTGCCAGGCGCCGCCGCAGCCGCATGGCGTAGTCCGAAGCCCCGGGCCGCTTCTCGCGCTCCGCCGGTTCTGCTATAGTGTGGCGCGTGGCCCGCATTGGGTCAGATAAGGAGGGCCAGAATGCGCAACATTACCGTGGACGTCCTGGCCCGCACGCCTGTAGGTCGCCACAAGGTCGAGATCGTGGAGCGCAAAGGGGTTGGCCATCCAGACTCGATCTGCGACGCCATCATGGAACGGGTCTCGATCGCGCTGAGCCGCGAGTACCTGCAGCGCTTCGGCCGGATTCTCCACCACAACATTGACAAGGCGTTTCTGGTGGCCGGCAACGCGGAGATCCGATTGGGTGGGGGCGTCGTAACCGAGCCGATGCGGCTGATCTTCGGCGATCGGGCGACCGCGGTGGCCAACGGCGAGGAGATCCCGGTCGAAGAGATCGCGGTTGACACCGCGAAGGCATGGATTCGAGAGAATCTACGGTTCGTGGACTCCGAGAAACATGTCGCCTATGACGTTCAGATCAAGCCCGGCGCGCCGGAGCTCGTAGACATCTTTCAGCGCGGGGGCGCGCCCGTGGCCAACGATACCTCCGCAGCGGTGGGCTATGCGCCGCTCACGCCGACGGAGCAGGCCGTGCTGGAGATCGAGCGCCTGATGAACTCCCGGACCTTCAAGGAGCACTTCCCCGAGGTGGGGGAGGACGTCAAGGTCATGGGATTCCGGCAGGAGGACGAGCTCCACATGACCGCCGCGGTGGCCTTCGTTGACCGGTTCATTGACAGCGAGGCCACCTACCTGCGACGGAAGGCCGAGCTGCACGCCGCCGTATCTGATCGGCTGGCGACGCTTCAGCCCTTCAAGAAGGCTCAGCTATACCTGAACACGCTCGACGAGCCCGGCCGCGGGATCGGAGGCATGTACCTGACCGTGACGGGCACCTCGGCAGAGAGCGGCGACTCGGGCCAGGTGGGACGCGGGAACAAGGTCAACGGTGTGATCGCCCTGAACCGTCCGATGGGGACCGAGGCCGCGGCCGGCAAGAACCCGGTGTCGCACGTCGGCAAGATCTACACGATCATGACGCACCAGGTGGCCAACAGGATTCACCACGATGTCCCCGGCGTGGATGAGGTCTACGTCTGGTTGCTCAGTCAGATCGGATCGCCGGTGGACCAGCCCAAGGTTGCCGCGGCCCAACTTGTGCTGGCGCCGCACGCCCGCCGCAGCGCGGTGGAACGACGGGTTCGCGAGATCCTCGACTATGAACTGGCAAACATCCGGCAGCTCTCGCAGGATCTTGCCGAGGGGCGCTACCAGGTCTGCTGAGGGCCGCCGGCTTCTCGCAACGGTCGCCGGCTTCCTGTTGATGACGGCGCTCGCTGCCGTGACGTCGGGGTGTCAAGTGCACCGGCGGGCAGCGCCTGTCGGCATCGGACTGCTGCAGGTGGGCGACGTTGTGCGCGCCACTGACCGACCTGCGTTGAGCCCCGTGGCCTGGTCGCCGGACGGCGGGCAGTTCGCCTATGGTAGCCGCGACGGCGTCTGGGTCCACGATGTCGGTGATGCCCGCGGCAACAAGATCGCGCCGGGCGAGGCGGTTGCGGCCGTGGCATGGTCACCGGCCGGTGGCACGCTGGCCTATGTAGACCGCGGCACCCTCTGGACCGTTCAACTGGATGGAAGAGGCCGCCGCCAGATTCCCATCAAGGGGATTGCCTCCAGCCCAACCTGGGCGCCGGGAGGCGGCTGGCTCGTCGTTGTGACACGGACGGTGGGAGCTGGCCCCGCGGCCTCGCAACTGTGGATCGCCGATTCCAACGGCGCCCAACCCCGGCAGATCGGGTGGCAGCCGAGGGGGCGTCACGTAGGGGCCCTGGGGTGGTTCCCGGACTCGTTGCATCTCTTCGTGGGCTTGACCGCGCAGGGGAGTGAAACAGCCGTCGAGTGGTGGCAGGTGCGCGCGGCCTACCCCGATTCCCGCAGGCTTCCAGGACCACCGGTTCCGGCGCTGGAGGCGGTGCTCTCCCCGTCGGGCGAGTGGGTGGCGTTCGTTGCCGGGATTCCTGGCGCGGAACGCGCCTATGTTGTCCGTCGCGGGGGCGGCGGCATGGCCCCGGTCTCGCCCGCCGTCCGGCGTCTGAGCGGCCTGACCTGGTCCCCGCACGGGGACAAGCTGGCATACGGGTTGATGAAGGACGCGGCGACGGCCGAGATCTACG
>DYHL01000041.1:0-7909 GCA_020724185.1 Candidatus Nitrosymbiomonas sp.
GGATGCGCGAGGTAGTGTAAGTACGGCGCACGACAACCTCGGCCTGCCGGAGGCCTTCCTCGATGCTGCCACGCGTGAACGCGACGCGGTTGGCCACGTTGCTGGGGCGCTCGGCCTTCTTCTCCTGCAAGACCACCGTCGCGTGCGCCTCGGCGTCATCCTCTTCGATCTCGGCAGACTCGCGTACCAGGGGCGCGTCCTCGCGCAGCGCTTCGTCCATCGTCAGCACTGCGGTCAGCGGCTCGAACTCCACCGACGCACGGAGTACATCGAGCCCGTCGGATGCGGCCGTCTCGCTCTCACCCAGCACCACCGCAACCGGCTCTCCGGTGTACCTGGTCATGGGTCCCGCGAGCAGGCGGGAGGTGCCGTTCCCGAGCCTGGACAGGTCGCTTGAGGTCACCACGGCAGCGACGCCGGGGGTCGCCAGTGCCGGGCCGCGGTCCACGCGCACGATGCGCGCCCGCGGGTAGGGGCAGAGCAGCAACCGCGCGTGCAGCATCCCGCTCAGGCGCAGGTCCTCGGTGTACCTGGCCGCCCCCGTGACCTTCTCGAGGCCGTCGGTGCGCCTGTGGGCCGTACCAACTACCGGCATTCTCGTCCCTCCGTTGTTGTTGCGGTGCTCTTCGTCACTACACGCCCGGATGCCTTGCGGCCCGGGAGACGCGGCGCGTATGATGCTGACCAGGAGGGAGGGGCACATGGATCAAGAGGGCTACGAGCGCATCAACCCCAGTCTGCTGGATACCTTCCCCTACGAGTACCCGGGTAGCGACGCGGCCGTGGAGATAGCGACCGACGAGTTTACGGCGGTCTGCCCGTGGTCCGGTCTGCCCGACTTCGGCCGACTGACCGTGCGCTACGTTCCACGCGAGCGCGTGCTGGAGCTCAAGTCGTTCAAGTTCTACCTCCATTCCTACCGTAATGCCGGCATCTACCAGGAGCACGCGGCCAACCGCATCCTGGCAGACCTGGTGGCTGCCACCGCGCCGAAGTGGATGGAGCTGGTGCTCGACTACAACGTCCGCGGCGGGGTCCACACGACCGTCCGGGCCCGCTGGCCGCAGGAGGAGGCCGGGTAGCCTGCGGGTTCTCGCCGAGGTGTGCGTTATCGCCGCCGTCTACGCGGCGTTGACCGTGGCATTCGGCCCGATCAGCTACGGTCCGATTCAGTTCCGGATTCCCGAGGCGCTGAAGTCGCTGGTCATCTGGCGGCCCCACCTGGTGGCGGCGTTCGTCCTCGGCAACTTCCTGAGCAACATCACCAGCCCGCAGGCAGGCATCTGGGAACTCGCTTTTATGCCGCTGGCCAACCTGGCCGGTGCGTGGCTGTGCTTTGCGATTGGTCGGCGGTTCGAGTGGGCCGGGGCCGCGGCCTACGCCGTGGTGATCGCCGCGGCAGTGGCCCTGATGCTGTCGGTGCTGCTGGATGTGCCGTTTGCAGTGCTGTTCCCGCCGCTCCTGCTGAGCGAGGTCGTGCTCATCGTCGGCGGTGTTCCGATCATGGCCCGCATCCACCGGGCGGTCGAGGAGCGCGAGCGGCGCGCAGGCGCCGGGTCGTAGCTCGGCAGCGCCCAGCCGCGGTGTTCCAGTGCCCTACCGCAGCGTGCTACCCCAGCCGCTGCTGCCCCACCCACTGTCGGGACCTGCGGCGAGCCACCGCGGCAGGAGTTCGCAGAGCACCCGGGGTTGCAGGTTCCTGGCGGCGAGCTGGTCCGTGGGCTGCCAGACGAACTCGAGGTGCGGTTCCACCGATCCAACAGGAGCCGGCCTGTCGAGCCCGGGCCAGGTGACCTCGAACACCAGGTTCAACTCGTGGCTTGGTCCCAGCGGGTCGGTCCAGGCATGCTCGACCGCGCCCAGGAACCTCCCGACCTCCATCGCGATTCCCAATTCCTCCTGAAGCTCCCGGGCCAGCGCTGAGGAGGCCGCTTCGCCGAACTCTACGTGCCCTCCGGGCAGGAAGGTGTGCGGGGCGCCCTTCTTGCGGGCGAGCAGGATGTGCCGCCCGGCGGTGATCGCGGCCCTGGCGATGATCTCGATCGTCACGGCCCCAGCCGCTTCAGTGCCTCCTGCTGGAATCGCCGGTCCACCATCTGCTCGATCGGAATTGCCGCCGCGTAGTCGGCCAGTCCGGCCTCACGGAAGGCCTTCTCCATGTCCACGATCGTGGGGGTGACGATCCGCATGTCACGGTAGTAGAGCAGCGGCGGCTCGCCGCGCAGCACCTCATCGCGCACGCCCGTGTACTTCTTGTAGGCCGCGACATTATCTGGGTCCAGGTACTGCTCGCCCTGCATGGCGCGCGCCGCCGTCATCAGCGCCATCAGGAAGCGCGTGGCGACCTCGGGCCGGGTGCGCATGAACCCGCCCGAGAACGCGAACACCGTGGTTGAGGTGCCGGGCGCGAAGTTCTCGAGCAACGGCCGCGCCAGGAACTGGGCCAGCGCAGCCGAGGAGAACGGCGAGCCGGTCAGGGACGCGTCCAAGCGGCCGGCGCGCAGGGCCGGGCCGTGGTCGGGGTTGGGTAGGTTAACCAGCTCGAAGTCGCGCGGCCCGATTCCGCCGCGCCGCGCGCCGATGAGGAAGAGATAATGGCCGGCCGATCCCGCGCCGCCGGCGACTCCCACGCGCCGGCCCCGCAGGTCGCGCACCGACCGTATCTCGCCCGAGTCGAAGAGGTCCATGCGCGCCAGGATTCGCGTGCCGTGGCGCTGCCCCCACGAGGAGGTGGAGGCGACGACGCGCATCTCCAGTCCGCGGTTGAAGGCGTTGAAGATCGAGGCGGCCAGGCCGATCGCGCCCACGTCGAGGCGGTCCTGAGCCAGGAAGGCCACCGCCTCCGTGCCCGATGCCACCCGCTGCAGGTCAACCTCGATGCCCTGGTCGCGCAGGAATCCGCGCTCCATCGCCACGTAGAGCGTGGCGAAGTTGATCAGCGGCACGTGCGCCACGACGACCTTCTCGAGGCGCGGCGCTGCCGGCGCCGAGACGCCCGGTGTCGCGGCGCCGGTGACCAGCACCATCGCAACCACCACCGTCGCGACGGCGGCCTGCACTGCCCAAAGCCGGCTCGAACTACCCATGATCCACTCTCCCTCCTCGTGGACGGTCGTCCTCCAGCCACGGCATCACGCGGCGGCCGATCCGGCGGACGACCTCGTACGACAGCATTCCCAATGCACCGATGACGATGAACCCAGCGAACATCTCTTCGGGCCGCAGCGTGTTCCAGGCGAACCAGATGAAGTAGCCGATGCCGTCCTTGGCGGCGACGAACTCGGCGGCGATGATCACGATCAGCGCGGTACCCAGGGCCAGGCGCATGCCGGTGAAGATCGCAGGCAGCGCGCCTGGGAGGATGATGTGCGCGAACATCTGCAGCCGCCTCGCGCCAAACGCCCTGCCCGCCTCGATGTAGAGCGGCTCGACCCCGACCACCGCGGCGGTCGTGTTGATTACCACGATGAAGAAGGTCGCGATAGCGATGATGGCGATCTTCGAGGCCTCGCCCAGACCAAAGATCAGCATGACCAGCGGCAGGATCGCCACCTTTGGGATCACGTAGAGCGCCGAGATGGTCGGTTCGAGCGCCACTCGCAGCGAGCGGACCGTGCCCAGCGCCAGGCCCGCTGCCAGGCCTGCCGCGGCGCCGATCGCAAAGCCAGCCAGCACGCGCGTGACGCTGGCCGCGGTGTGCGCCGCCAGGGTGCCGTCGGTGAGCAGGCGCCAGAACGTGAGGATCACGAGCGACGGCGGTGGGAAGAACCGCGCATCGAGCACGCCCGTCCGGATCGCCAGTTCCCACAGGCCGACCAAGAAGATAGGCGCGCCCAGCGCCAGCAGGCGGTCGCGATGCGGGTCACTCATGCCCGGGGCCCCATCGCGGCGATCGCCTCGTCGCGCAGCGCTTCCCAGATCTGGTACGACAGTCCGGCGAACGCCGGATCGCCCATCACCTCGATGCCGCGCGGCCGGGTGAAGGGCACTGTGAACTCGGCCTTCAACCTCCCCGGGCGGGCGGTCATGAGCACGACCCGGTCACCCAGCAGGATCGCCTCCTCGATGTCGTGGGTGACGTACACTACCGTCTTGCGGTCGGCTTCCCACAGGTGCAACAACTCATCCATGAGAATCAGCCGGGTCTGCGCGTCGAGGGCGCCCAGCGGTTCGTCCATCAGCAGGACCTCGGGATCATTGGCGAAGGCCCGCGCGATGCCGACCCGCTGGCGCATTCCTCCTGAAAGCTGGCGCGGATAGGCGTCGGTAAACTCGCTTAATCCCACCCGGCCGATCCACTCGCACGCCGTGGCCTCGCGCTCGGGCCGGGCTACGCCCCGCATCTGCAGTCCGAAGGCCACGTTCTGCAGCACCGTCTTCCATGGGAAGATCGCATATTCTTGAAAGACAAGGCTGTGCAATGGCTTGCCCCGGTCACCGCCGGCGATCGCCGCCGTCCCGGAGGAGCAGGGAACGAGGCCTGCCAGGATGCGCAGCAGCGTGGACTTACCGCAGCCAGAGGGCCCCACGATGCAGACGAACTCCCCCTCGGGCACCTTGAGGGAGACCCGATCCAGCGCCACCACAGGGCGGCCCTGCCCCGGGTAGATCTTGGTCACATCGGATACGATGATCTTCGCGGACATTGAACTGTTTCATTCTGCGTCTGTACGGCCTACTCCTCGGAGCACGGAACACGGCAGGACGGGCTCCACCGGCCAGAGAAGCATCCTGGCGGGGGAGCACGCGGGGGAAGCACTGAAGCACTAAGGAGGCGAGGACCGTGAGAAGGCTGATTGCTCTTGTCGGCGTCGTACTGCTGTTCGCCATGATTCCCGGCGGCCTCTCGGCATCGCCGGTCTGGCCGGAGGCACGGCCGGTGAGCATTGTGGTGCCCTTCACAGCGGGCGGCGGAACCGACATCATTGCCCGCCAGATTCAGCGGGCCATGCAGCGCTTCATCGAGGCGCCGCTCGTGATCCGGAACATGCCCGGCGCCGGAAGCGGCATCGGGACAAACGAGGTGCTGCGCGCCAGGCCGGACGGCCACACGCTGCTGCTCTCCGGGACGCACACCGTAACCGCGACGCTGCAGGGCCTGGCCGCCGGTTCGATCATCCAACTCGACCACATCGCCAGCTTGAACTGGGATCCGTTCGTGATCGCAGTTCTGGAGGGTGCTCCATACAAGACCCTCCAGGAGCTGATTGATGCGGGCAAGCAGGCGCCGGGCAAGGTAACGATCGGACACGCCGGTGTCGGCGCGCTGACGCACCTGACCTCTGAGGCGCTCAACAAGGCCACCGGCAACCCCTGGACTGTTGTGCCGTTTGAGGGCGGCGCCCGCCTGATCGCCGGGGTGCTGGGGAACGTGGTGACAAGCGGCGTCTTCTCGCAGTCCGAGGTGCAGGCGCAGGCAGGGCGGCTGCGGCCGCTGGCGGTTACGAGCCTGCGGCGCACCACGCTGTTTCCGGCCACGCCCACCACGACCGAACTTGGGTTCAAGAACATCCCCCAGGGCAGTTTCCGCGCGATCAGCGGGCCCAAGGGGATTCCCATGGAGGTGCGTAGGGCCATCGCGTCCTCCGTGGCGCGGGCGATGAACGATCCCCACTGGATCCAGTACGCGCGCGAGAGCGGGCTGGTGAAGACCTACATGGCCAACGAGGAGCTGGAGCGGTACTTCGCGGTGCTGACGCTGGACCTCTCGAAGCTGCTGCGCCAGGTCGGCCTCATGAAGTGAGAAGATGACGCGGTCCTCGCGGCTGGCGGTTGCCGCGTCCATAGCCGCCTTCGCGCTTCTGGCGCTCCTGCTGGCCTGGCAGATTCCAAGCCGGCACGTCAAGGGTGACCCAGGGCCTCATGCTCTTCCCCTCGCCGTCGCGGCCCTCGTTCTGGTCGGGGCCGTGGCGGCGCTGATTGGGGAGATGCGCCCGCGCCCTTCCGGCGAGGAACCCTGGCAGCAGGCCCTGGTGGTCGGCGCGGGTACGGTTGCCTTCCTCCTGCTCTTGCCGGTGGTGGGCTTTGTGACATCCTCCGCGCTCTTCCTGGTGGCCACGTCGCTCTACCTCGACAGCCGGCGGAGCATCACGCCGGTCACACGCCTCGTGACCGGGGTAGGGTTTCCTCTGGTCCTCTGGTGGATCTTCAGCCGGCTGCTCGACGTCTCCCTGCCGCGCGGGCTGATGGGATTCTGACGCATGGAACCCCTGCTGCAGGGTCTGGCCTTCGTCCTCCAGCCGACCACGCTGTTGTGGATAGTGATCGGCGACATCGTTGGGATCTTCATCGGCGCGCTGCCCGGCCTGACGGCCACGATGGGGCTCGCGCTGTTCCTGCCCGTTACGATTCAGCTTGACAGCCTCACCGCCATCAGCTTGCTGCTGGGTCTCTACTTTGGGGCCGTGACAGGGGCGTCCATCCCGGCGATTCTCTTCGGGATACCAGGGAACCCCAACGCCATCGCTACCGTCTTCGATGGGTTGCCGATGGCGCGCAAGGGGCAGGCAGGGGTCGCGCTGGGCGGCGCGGTGATCGCTTCGTTCATCGGCGGGCTGATCAGCACCGCGGCGCTGCTGGCAGCCTCGCCGGCGCTGGCCCGCTTCTCGCTGCTGTTTGGGCCCGCCGAATACTTCTCCCTGGCGGTCGCCAGCCTGACGATCATAGCCAGCGTTTCGGGCCCCTCGCTCCTGAGGGGCGTGGTGATGGGTGCGATGGGCGTGCTGCTTGCCACCGTTGGAATTGACACCATGACCGGCATCCGCCGGTTCACGTTCGAGAACCCCTTCCTGGCCAGCGGCATCGGGCTCGTTCCCGTGCTGATAGGCATGTTCGGGATCACCCAGGCGCTTGACGACGCTGCCAGGAGCAGGGATCTGCACAAGGTTGTCACGCAGCAGCTCGGCCGGCTGTTCCCCAATCTGCGGCAGCTCCGCGGTATGTGGCGCATCATTCTGGAGTCGAGCTGGATCGGGACCTTCGTCGGCCTGCTGCCCGGTGCCGGTGCCAGCGTGGCAGTGGTCCTGGCGTACGAGCGGGCGAGGCAGATCTCCCCGCACCCCGAGGAGTTCGGCACCGGACGGCTGGAAGGGGTGGTCGCGCCGGAGGTGGCCAACAACGCCTGCATCGGCGGCGGGCTGATACCCACCTTCACGCTCGCCCTGCCCGCGGAGGCGGCCGCGGTCCCCATTCTTGCTGCCATGATCATCCACGGCGTCACGCCCGGCCCGCTCCTGTTCACATCTCAGCCGCACTTCATCTATGCGATCATCTTCGCCATGATCGTGGCGAACCTGACCACCTGCATCTTCCAGCTCGGCGGCATCCGGGTGTTCATCAAGGCACTCAGCGTGCCGCCGGCCCTGATGCCCCCTCTGGTGATCCTGCTATCGGTGCTGGGCGCCTACGCCCTCAACGGCTGGATGTACGATGCGGTTGTTGCGGTGGCGGCCGGCATCCTGGGGTTCATCCTCAAGCGCACCGGTTACCCGCTGATCCCGCTGATCCTGGGATTGGTCCTGGGGCCGATGATGGAGTCGGAGTTCCGGAGGATGATGATCATTACGGGCGGCGACATGACGGTTTTCGTCACGCGGCCGCTGAGCCTGCTGCTGCTTGCAGCCGGCACCGGGTCGCTGGTGCGCCAGCTCGTCCATCAGCGGCGGCTGGCCCAGAAGGGAGCAGGATCGGCATGAGCAGTCTGGCAGAGAGTCAGCACATCGCGGGCGTTCCGAACCCTCCGGAGTACAGCCTAATCGTGTCACCGGCAGGGGGCCTACTGGCATACCTTGAGTTCGCGCTCATCACCCTGGCAGGTGGGGGGGAGCCCTTCTCCTGGGAGTCGCGCGACCGCGAGGGAGTGCTCTACCTAATCGGAGGCGCGTGCGAGGTCGCAGTCTCGTGCGCGGAT
>DYHL01000041.1:7919-14413 GCA_020724185.1 Candidatus Nitrosymbiomonas sp.
CGGCCGGCAAGCTGGCCGCCATCCTAGGCCCGCGCGCATCGGTCTTCGAAGACCCGCCGTCCGCGCTGTTCGTGCCCGCGGGCTGGCGCGTCGGCTTGAGGCCCTTGCGGGAAGGGGTCCGCCTGGCGCTCTTTTCCGCGCCTCCTGCTGCCGACCGCTCTCCCCGGATCATCGGGCCGGATCAGGTCACGGTCAGGGAGGTGGGCGCCGATGCGTGGTCGCGCCGGGTCACAACCGTGGCTGACCAGAGCGTGGCCAGCCGGATGCTCGTGGGTGAGACCTTCAACCCGGCGGGTCACTGGTCGAGCTATCCGCCGCACAAACACGATACGCGCCGGGCCACGGGCGACGGCCGGAGTGAGGCGCCGATGGAAGAGGTGTACCACTACCTTGTGCGGCCGCCGGGCGGTTTCGGACTGCAGATGGTCTACACGCCGCCTGACGCCCCGGCGCCGTTCGAGAGGATCTACCGTGTGCGCGAGGGCGACACCGTAGTGATCCCGCGCGGCTACCACCCGCTTGTGGCTGCCGGGGGCTACGAGCTGGTCTACCTTTGGGCGATCTCGGGCGAGAAGGTGGAATACGCCGCCTGGGCGGACGACCCGGACCACGCGTGGATCAACCGTCCGCGGTAGAGCCCGGCGATGCGCCCCATTATCGTCTTCGACTTCGACGGCACGCTGGTGGACGCGTACGAGATCAAGCGCGAGTCATACTGGCGGTCGGTATCCGAGGTGCTGGGGTTGGGCGCCGAGGACCGCGCGCTTGTGGACACCTCCTATGCCCGCACCAGCGGTGCTCACCGGTTCGTTCAACTGGGCGATACCGCCTCGGCCCTGGGCCGGACGGTCTCCGACGCGGAGCGCGAGGAGTTCTCGCGCCGCTACTCCGGCTACAACGAGGCCGAGAAGGACCGCATGAAGCCGTTTCCCTCGGCGCGGAGGGTGCTGGAGGCACTTCGGTCGGGGCACGACCTGGTGCTGACCAGCGGCCTGCCGCACTCCAACCTCGTGGCAGAGGCCGCGCGCCATGACCTGGCGGGGTTCTTCGTCGAGATCGAGGGCGGCGACAAAGGTGCCACGCTGGACCGGCTGCGCGCGCAGGGGCGCACGGTTGTGCTCTTCGTCGGCGACGCCCCGCACGACGAGGAGGTGGCCGCCTCCCGAGGCGTCCGGTTCTACAGGGTTGGCGGTGACTCAGATCTCTCGAAGCTTCCTGAGGTGTTGCGATGAACGCGTCCCTGGTGATCCTGGGATCTAGCGGCGCGGTGCAGACCGCGCACCGCGACAACGTGGCGCTGGCCTTCCGGATGGAAGAGTCGTCGGTCCTGGTTGACTGTCCGGGCAGCCCCTTCCTCAAGCTGCGGCGGGCAGGGCTCGATCCGATGCTACTGCGGGCGTTGGTGATCACGCACGCGCATCCCGATCACATCTACGGACTGCCGTCGCTGATCCACCATCTCTGGATGCTCGACCGTCAGGAACCCCTGCCGCTGTTCGCGCCTGAGCCGGAGATGGGGAAGTTGCGGGGGCTGCTGGACGTGTTCGACCTGAGCCGGCGCGCCGGGTTTCTAGAGATGCACCCGCTGACCGCCGACGCGCTACCCACCGCTGGCGGATCGAGACCTTTCTGGGAGCACGCCGGACACCGGCTCTCTGCGCTGTCGTCGGACCACGGCCCGCCCGCGTTCGCGATTCGCTGGGACACCCCCGGCGGTGCGAGGGTCGTCTACTCCTCTGACACGCGGCCGGTGGAGGCAATGGCTTCGTTCGGGCGCGATGCTACGCTCTTCGTTCACGAGGCCACCTTCCTTGAGGCCGAGGCGGTCCGGGCGAAGGAAGGCGGTCACTCTACGGCCGCGCAGGCCGCCCGCCTGGCCACGCTGGCCGGCGCGCATCGGCTCCTCTTGGTGCACCTAGAATACCGGGCTGATGCAGCGCAGTTGGTAGAGGAAGCCAGGCGCGAGTTCGCCGGACCTGTCGAGGTGCCGGACGATGGCGCGATCTACGCCGTGGAGTGATTTGGAGTGATCTAGGTGATGGCGCGGCCGGCGCCGGTGGTCCCGCCGTCCACCGCTATCGTCTGACCGGTGATGTACCCTGCCTCGCGGCCGGCCAGGAATACCACGAGGGCCGCCACCTCTTCCGCTGTGCCCATCCGGCCCATCGGAATCACATCGAGCAACTTCCGGCGCAGCTCCTCGGGCATGGCGGCCACGATGCCCGCGTCAATCGCGCCCGGCGCGACCGCGTTGACGGTGACACCGCGTGGCGCCAGTTCCCGAGCAAGCACCTCGGTCAGCCCTATCAGGCCTGCCTTGGCGGCCGAGTAGTTGGCCTGGCCGGCGCTGCCGGCGACCCCAGCTATGGAGGCCATGTTGATGATCCGGCCCCGACTGCTTGCCAGCAGGTGAGGCAGCGCGTGGCGGCAGCAGCGCACCGCGCCGGACAGGTTGGTGTTGAGGACCGCGTTCCAGTCGGGCGGCTGCATGCGCAGCACGAGCGCGTCGCGCGTGATGCCGGCGTTGTTGACCAGGACGTCGAGGCATCCGAACCGCGCCACAGTCTCGGATATGCACCTCGCCGCACCCGCATCGGAGTCCACGTCGGCCTGGATCGCGAGAACCTCGGCAGGGGGAGACACCTCGCGGACAAGCGCCTCGGCGCCGGTGGTATTCGAGCGGTAGGTGAACGCCACTCGCGCCCCGGCCCGGGCAAGCGCGACCACTATGGCGCGTCCGAGGCCGGAAGATCCGCCGGTGACCAACGCGGAAGCGGACTCGCGCATCACAACGGGAGGGCCATTATCATGAGATCACGGAGCCGCGGTCACCCGCGCCGGGCGACCACCTGCATCCAGATCCGCGGGACCGCCTGGAGCCGGAGGTCCTCGAAGGTCTGGCGGGCGCCGACCTTGAGCGCTTCCATGCCGATCTCGAGGGGGATGCCGGGCAGCGCGCCCTCGATGAACATCGAGAACTCGCTGATGTCCTCCCACGCCTGGCAGGGGAGCTGCTTCTCCTGGAACTCGACCTCTGTCTCGGCAAACCCGCTATCGGCAAGCAGGCGGCGGTACTCCTCTGGGGTGAGCCACTGCATCGCGGTGGTCTTGGCGTCACGGACAACGGCATGTCCCCGCTCGCGCAGACAGCGCATCGCCCGCAGCCCCCAGTGCTTGTAGAACCGCAGGCTGTCCCCGGCATAGGCGCCCTCAAAGAAGGTGGTGTTGAACGCCAGCACGCCGCCGGGTCGCAGCACATTGCTGATCGCAGCTATCACCTGGGCCTTGTCCGGCACGAGGTGGATCGCGTTGCAGAAGACCACCGTGTCCACCTGCGGCACCAGGCTGCTCAGGCGCTCCGCGGTGCCCTGGACGAACCGCACGATCGCAGACTGGATCCGCTGCGCCGCCAGCATCAGCGCCGAAGAGGAGGGGTCTATGGCAAAGACGCGGCCCAGCGGCGGCACGCCCATCCGCTGCAGGATCAGCTCGGTGATGGCGCCCGGCCCACATCCCAGGTCAACCACGTCGGCGCCTGGCCTGATGCCGGCCCGCGCCACCAACCAGGCGTTTACTTCCCTGAAGAACGGGTGGGCAGCGAACTTGGCAAACGAGAACCGCGCGTCCGACGTCTCCATGGCCAAAGTATACCTCAACGCCACCCCTCGCGGTGGATCACCTCATGGGCAAGTCCGCGGGAGCGGGCGGCTGCCTCTCCGGCAGGCGAAACCAGCAGGGTGCCGCCGCGTCCTTCGACCCGTCCATCTGCCAGCACAACGCGCCCCCGGGCAACAGACCACCTGGCGCGCCCTGCATCGAGATCCACGACCGTGACATCGGCATCGGCGCCCACCCCAAGGTGCCCCTTGGCCGGAAGGCCCAACATGCGGGCAGGGTTCAAACTGGCCTTCACGACGAAGTCGCGCAGGGTCCAGGCGCTCATCTGGACCAGCATGAGCCCGTGGCGGACCAGGAAGTTGCGCGGGATCGCTCCGCCGTCGGTGCTGAGGCCGTCAATCACAAACGGACCGTTGCGGCGCGCTGTCGCCAGCAGGATCGCGGACGGGATGTGGTTGACCGGGAACGAGACCCCCGCGTCGGTGCCCAATGCGCGCCAGGTCTCTAGCCCGTCCGCAGGCGGGGCCAGCACGATCTCGCCGTCCTTCTGGTGGTGGATGCGCGCGTAGCCGGCGCGGATCGCGGCCTCCAGGCCCCCCTCGCTCTGCTCAAAGTTGCCCAGCCGCAGGCAGGTCTTCGTGACGGCGCTGGATGGGATGCCGTCCTGGCACCGCGCCGAGGTGCCGTTGTATACCGAGAGGTACGACTCGCTGACCGCACAGGGGTGCGCGGCCAGGAGGTCGAGCGCACGCTGCGCCTCTGCCACCGGATCGCCGGTGGTCTGTCCACGACAGTACGAGTTCACGTGGGCGATGTGGATGGGAAGGTCCGCGGCCAGATGCAGCGCCTCTTCGAGCCCGCGGATGTCCGAGCCGGTCGCGGTTGTTCCCACGTGGAAGGCAACGTAGCAGCGGCGTGCGGCTGCAGTTGCCACCGCCTGCGCCGTGGCCTTGGGTGTCAGAGGGTAGTGGCCGCCCAGCAACTTGATCCCAACCGCACCGCTGGCCAGCGCCCGGGCAACCGCGCCGGCGATCTCGTCCTCTGAGGGGTCGTGCGACCACAGCGTTGCGCCCGGAACCAGTGGGTGGAGGTAGGCTACGTTGAGTCCGGCGCCTCCGCCTGTCAGGTCCCGGGCCAGGTCCTGGATCTCACCGGCCATGTCGAGCGCGGTCACGACGCCGGTTGCGGCCACCATGCCGTGCCCCTCGGCCGATCCGAAGTGGCGCGAGAGGTGGGTGTGGCTGTCAATAATCCCTGGGAGGACATAGTGCCCGGAGACGTCCACCGTTCTCCGCGCGCCGGTGGTTACGCGACCAACCTCGCTGATCCGCCCGTCGCGGATGGCCAGTTCGGCAGGTCCATCGGCGTCGTTGGCAGGATCGAGCAGATGCCCGCCCGTCAGTACGAGATCGTGCACTCGGCAACCCTCCCTTCCAGTGGGAGATTGGCGGGAAGCGACGGATTCCCTTTGCTATAATCAGCGCCGGAGAGGTGGCTGAGCCTGGCCGAAGGCGGCGGACTTGAAATCCGTTAGGGTGAAAGCCCTCGTGGGTTCGAATCCCACCCTCTCCGCCAGTTGGGAATGCCGGAAACCCCATGGAGGCCTCATCATGTTCGGATGGACGGGTGGTATCCTCAGGGTCAACCTGACAGAGAAGACGTTTAGAAAAGAAACGTTCAGCGAGGAGTTCGCCCACAAGTGGGTCGGCGGCCGGGGATTCGCCCTGAAGACCCTCTGGGACGAACTCGAGCCGGGAATCGATCCCCTGGGACCCAAGAACAAGTTCATCGTCGCCCTCGGCCCGATCGCCGGAATCCCCGCGCCCAACACGGGCAAGACCGTGGTGGCGGCCAAGTCCCCCCTGACCGGCGGTTACGGAGACGGCAACCTGGGCACCCGGGTCACGGAGCAACTCCGGAAGGCCGGGTACGACATGCTCATCGTCGAGGGTGTGGCCGCCGAACCGACCCTGCTCTACATCGAGGACGACAAGGTGGAGTTCCTGCCTGCCGCCGAGGTCTGGGGCAAGGGGACATACGCGACAAACGACTGGATCTACGGACGCTACGGGAGAAAGGTCGGGGTCCTCAACATAGGGCAGGCAGGGGAGAACCTCAACCGTTACGCCGTGGTGCGAAGCCTCGAAGGACGCGCCGGCGGCCGGCCCGGAATGGGCGCCGTCATGGGATCGAAGAAGCTGAAGGCCATTGTGGTCCGGGGGAGCAAGCCCATCCCCCAGGCCGATCCCGAGGCGATGAAGAAGCTCGGCGCGGCCGACCTGCGCACGGTCCACGAGATGGACAAGAAGTCCGGCTGGTCCATCCAGAGCACGACGGGCATTCTCGCCTGGTGCAACGAGGTGGCCGCGCTTCCGGTCCGGAACATGAGGAAGACCCGGCACGCCGACGCATGGCGGATTGACGGCGAACGGCTGAACGAAGCGCGGGTGGCGCTCTACGGCTGTCCGAACTGCACGATGCACTGCGGCATCGCCATCCGTGACCGCGAGGGCCGGGAGTCCGAACTCGACTACGAGAACATCGGCATGCTGGGCAGCAACCTGGAGGTCTTCGAGTTCGATCAGGTCGGGTCGCTCAACTACCTGTGCGACGACTATGGCCTGGATACTATCTCCGCGGGCGGCGTCCTTGGGTTCTACGCCGATGCGATCAGCCGTGGAGACATGGCCGGCGATTTCCGGTTTGGCGATGCTGAGCGGGCCAAGGAACTGCTCCGGCTTGCCGCGCTCAGGGAGGGGGACCTGGGCGACATGCTGGCCGATGGGACGATGCGCATGGCCCGGAAGATCGGCCGGGGTTCAGAGGCCTACGCCATGCAAGTCAAGGGCATGGAGATCTCCGCGTACAACTGCAAG
>DYHL01000042.1:0-11540 GCA_020724185.1 Candidatus Nitrosymbiomonas sp.
TTCGACCGACGAAAATCCCGTCCGAGAGCCATTTCTCGGACACACTCCTAGCCCGTTATCATTTCTAGCAGGGATTCTGCGATGTGCTGGGATCCGCCAGGCGGTCCCATGCGCGCCCGCCCTGCCGCGCCACGCCGCTCACGCTCGTCCGGGTCACGGAGCAGCCGCACCACTGCTGCGGCCGCTTCCCGCCAGTCGCGCGTCGGGAGCAGGGCCTCACCCAGCAGCCGGTGCTGCATCTGGAGGAAGGCCGGGGTGAACTGCGTGCCCGGGCCGGGAAACGCCACCACCGGTCGGCCCAACCCTGCCGCCTGCTCGTTGGCGGTTCCCGCCATCCCGATAACGACGCTGGCTCTTGCCACCGCGTCTGCGAACGCGCTGGTGAGGACAAGGTGCGCGCCGCCGACCACCGCGCCGCCCTCTTGGGATTCCGCCTGGGGGAGGTGCCGCAGAACGTCCTCGACTGCGACTGTCGGCGCCAACGCCAGGAGGAATCTCGTACCCGGTTCCTCCGCACCAATCGCCTGCGCCGCGTGCGCGAGCAGCGCGGCGTTTCCGGGTGCGTCGGCGCGGCTTCCCGGCAGCAGCGTTACCACCTGTGCAGATAGTGAAAGGCCGAAGGTCTCGCCGGTGCCCTCCACCAGGTCCATCATCACGTTGCCCGGCGCAACCGCCGGCAGCCCCATCGCGGCCAGTGCCTCAGCCGTGTCCGGATCGCGCGCGAAGATCCTCCGGGCGTGACGGCGCATGACCCAGACCGCAAGCGTGCCGAAATCGCAGATCCGCACCGAATCGGCTGTGGACACGAACGCGACGAGGGGCGCTGCTCGCGCTGCCATCCACAGGCAGTAGGCATCGCCCACTGCCACGACAAGATCGTGCCTGCCACGCTGGGCCGCGAGCGTCCGCCTCTGCCCGCGCCAGAGCCCGATCATGCCTGCGGCCAGGTCCGCACCCAGCCCCCGGGACCCGCTGCGCATCGAGAACCCGCCGCTGGGCATTGTGCGGCGGGGGTCGAGCATCGACACGGAAGGGGGATAGGCGCCGACGCCTACCAGGGGATAGGCGGTCACCGTCACGCCGGCCGCTTGCAGCGGGGCAGCTATGCTGGCGGCAATCAGGTCCTCGCCGACACCGTTGCTCACCAGGAGGACCCTGCCCGCCATCAGGAACGCCGCCCGCCGTCGTGCGCTGCCGTGCGCCCCTCACGCAGGGCGCTGAAGACCCCCTGATAGTAGGCGTGCCAGAGGAGGTTGTTGTAGCATTCGTTGAGGATGAGGTAGCGCCGGTGCCTCTCGGCCCAGGGACGGAGCGCCTGCATGAGTCGCACCAGCAGGCCGGTTCGGAAAACCAGCCACTTGAGGGGCAGCAGGACGGGGTGAATCTCAAACTGCAGTCCCAACGCGGATTTCCTGCCGTGCTTCCGCCAGAAGAGCACCGCCGCGCGGCCGCACTGGACCTGGCGCGCAACCGCGGCTTCTATGGACATCGGGTGGTGATGCAGTCCGAGGGCCTCTGGCTCGTACAGGATCCGCCCACCGGCCTCGTGGAAGCGGAAGGCCAGTTCGACGTCCTCGAGCCCGTAGCCGGTGAACCCCTCGTCGAACCCCCCGATCCTCTCGAATGCGGTCCGGGTGATCGAGAAGTTCCGGCCGACCACGTGATAGGGCGACAGGTTCTCCCGCCGCCGGACCGTGAGGTCGGGCACAAGATTGCTGGTGTGCATGAAGGGTGTGGTGATGGTGTCTGGATCAGGGATCGTTCGCCCCTGGACCGTGCGCATCGCCGCTGCATCATCGTAGTTGCGCAGGTGCGCGATTACCATGCCCGTGTGCGCGAAGACGTCCGGGTCCATGAAGAGGAACACCTCACCGGAGGCTTCCGTGGCGCCGCGGTTGCGGGCGGATGCGATGCCCCGATTCGGCTGGCGCACCACCCGGATGGGAACGGGCCCCCTGCAACCCCCCGCGATTTCAGATGTGCCGTCCGTGGAGCCATCATCCACCACGACGATCTCGAACGAGCCAGGCGGCGCGTCCTGCGCCCACAGCGCCTCAATCGCCCGGCGGAGCGTCCCTCCCGCGTTCAGACACGGCATGATCACCGATAGCCTGATCATGGTTTGACCGAGCCCCGGCGGCTCATTGCCTCAAACACCCCCTCATAGTACGCTCGCCAAAGCAGGTGGTTGTAGCACTCGCTACACAGCGGGAGCACGGAGTGCCCTTCTGCCCACGGAAGGACCGCTTCAATGAGGCGCGTGATCACCCCGGTCCGGTAGACCAGCCACTTCAAAGGTAGCAGCGCGGGGTGAATCTCGAGAAACAGCCCCAGGTACGCCGGCCTGCCGTGCTTGCGCCAGAAGTAGACTGCGCCCTCCCCGGACTGGCGGAGCTTGGGGATGAGAGCATCCAGCGTCTGAATGTGGTGGTGATAGACGAGGGCGGCAGGTTCGTATCTTAGCGAGACGCCCACCCGCTGCAGGCGGAGCCCCAGCTCGATGTCCTCCCATCCGTAGCCCACAAAGCCTTCATCGAATCCCCCAACGCTCCGAAACGCGGCGGCCGTCACCGAGAAGTTGCGGGTGATGATGTGCATTGGGGAGAGCGCATGGCGCCTGCGGATGGTAACGTCGGGCATCAGGTTCGTGGCGCGCATGAAGACCGTCTTGAGACTGTCCGGGTGCTGTAGCGATCGGCCCTGGACACCTAGCGCACCTCCGCCTGCGTGGTGCGCCAGGTGCGCGGAAACGAGCCCGGGCATCGCCCAGATGTCGGCATCCAGGAACAGCAGCGCTCGACCTCGGGCCTCTGCGGCGCCGCGGTTGCGGGCGGCCGCCCGGCCCTGGTTGGCCTGCCGCACCACCCGGATCGGCACCGATCCCCCGCCCGCTTCGAGGCCGTCCACGGATCCATCGGTCGAGCCGTCATCCACGACAACTACCTCATACCGGTTGGGATCAGCATCCTGAGCACGCAGCGCCCCGAGCGCCCTATGCAACACCCAGCCGCCGTTGTAGGCCGGGATGATGACGCTGATCTCCGGGGGTGAGCTCATCGCGTCACCTCTTATTGGCGGATGGCAGGCCGCGGCGGTGAGTGCGCCGCTCCCAACGCCAAGAGGGCGAAGAGTCCCACCGATATGTGGATGCGCAGCACGGTGCCGTCCACCATCTGGTGGACCAACAGCGCGACGAGGGCGGCGAACGCGGTCGCGCTCAACCTACGTTCCTTGCTGCCCGGCGGTCCCCTGGTGTGCCACCTAGTGACGGCCAGAACCCCGGCGGTCAGGAAGAACAGAAGCGCCACAAGCCCCACAACGCCGGTTTCGGCGGCGAACTGCAGGAAGAGGTTGTGCGCCACCGGTGCGTTCGGCGCGGCAGTGGTCCCCTGTCTGTACCTTTCGTACACGAACTGGAAGGTTGAGAGCCCGGTGCCCAGCACAGGATGGTCGGACACGATCTCCTGAGCGAGGCGCCAGATGGCGATGCGGCTGAACGGGCCTTCGGCGACGGCGACCTCGCGGATGCGGCCTACATGGTGCGCCCAGCGCGGCCCGAGGGCTGGCGCGGCCACCCCCAGCACGAGGGCGGCCGCGAGCAGGGCATGCCACAGGAGGCGGCGCTCGGTGAGAGCGATCAACACGGCCACGCCCAGCACGGCTGCCACCCAGGCGCCGCGCGACCAGGTCAGCACCAGGCCCGCGGTCACCACAGAAAGGCCCGCCAGGCAGAGCAGGCGTCGGAGGCGTGATCCGTCAAGCGAGAGGCCAAGCAGCAAGACCGCGGCGATCGCCAGGGTTGTGCCCAGCTCGTTGGGGTTCATGTTGAACACCTGCGCCCGGGCGCCGGGTGAGGATCCCAGCCATGCGATCCCGAGCGCACCTGCCGCCACCCCTCCAGCGGCCCACGCCTCGATGAACCGCCGGGCAAACACCGGACGCTGATGGACCGCCAACACCACGGCGCGCAGGGTGACCGCCGCGCTCAGCCCAAACGCGGCCGCCGACCACAGGGCGGTAGCGCGCCACTCCGACCACAGTCCTGACAGGACCGTGGCGACCACCAGGCCGAGAAGGCCGACATCCACTGGGGTGCGGCGCCAAAGCGGCTCGCCCGCCATGAGCTCGCCGGCCGCCAGCACCAGCAAGAGGAGGAACCCTCCTGAAGCGAAACCCACGGAAAAGACGAACGCCGTCAGCAGCAGGAGGAACTCCCTCCAGCGCCAGGCCTCCACGCTACCGTCCCTCCGTGGCCGCGCGGAACCGATCCAGCGTGGCGAGGTAGTGGCGGTTCAGGACCCCACGCGTCACCAGGAACGCCAGGGTCTGCAGGTTGCGGCTGCGCAGCCACCGCGCCAACCGCAGGGCGGCCGCCGGCGAGATCAGGCCGGCCCCGCCCAACAGGAAGTGCAGCGCCCGCTGCGGCCGGGTGTCCTGGATCAGCATCCGGGTCTCAGGACCTGGGTGCTTCCGCAGCAGGTAGAGCGCCGTCCGCGCCCGATCCTCCTCTTTGGCCATGTGCCGGTCGAGCGACTCCAGCGTCGGCGGCTGCTGAACGTGGTACGCCAGCGCCGACGGCGAGAACACCCTGGGGATCCCGCGGGCCTTCAGGCGCAGACCCAGATCGAAATCCTCCCATCCATAGACCCTGAACCCTTCATCGAACAGTCCTGCTTCCACGAGAGCCGCTCGCGGGACCGATGCGTTGCCGGTGTCCAGGTACGCCGGCGAGATCCTGATGCGGGGAGGGCGCGCTGGGATCTCTGGCGAGGGGATGACGATGACTGGCCCGCGTCCCACCACAGGAGAGCCGGCTGAGTGGTGGATCTCCATGTGGCGCTGCAGGAAGTCAGGCAGCACCAATACGTCGCTGTCCACGAAAACAACCAACGGTGCCCCGGCAGCCCGAATCCCCGTGTTGCGGGCCGCGCTTCTGCCACGGTTGCGGTCGAACCTGATGCCGCGGATTCGGACTCGGCCGGAGGCGGCTGCGCTGACCACCCCGGGCGTGTCGTCGGTGGAGCCGTCGTCCACCACTACTATCTCGTAGGCGGCCGGCGCGAGCGTCTGCGCGGCGAGGCGCGCCAGGCACAGCCGGAGCATTGGCGCGTCGTTGTAGACTGGTACCACGACGCTCAGTCTTGACCCGGCCGCAGTGGTTCCTACCGGCATTTCACCGTGTCCTTTCTAAGGTCCGGTACCGGTCGAGCGCGTGCAGGTAGTACCTGTTGAGCACTCCCCGGACCACCAGGAACGCAAGCGCATACCACCCCCTGGCGTTCAACCACCGTGCGATAGGAGGAGCGTTGCGGACGGTCAGTAATCCGGCTCCCCCGAGCAGGAAGTTCAACGCGCGGTGGAAGGCGGTGTCCGAGATCAGTATGCGGGTTGCAAGGCCGGGATGCCTGCGCAGAAAGTAGAGGGCCATCTGGGCCCGCTCCTCCTCTTTGGCGAGGTCGCTGTCCAGCGACTCGAACGTTGACGGCGGTTGGACGTGGAAGGCCACTGCGGCGGGAGAGAATGACCTGGGAAGCCCCAGCGCCTTCAGCCTTAGGCCCATTTCGAAGTCCTCCCACCCGTAGGCATGAAAGCCTTCGTCGAACATGCCCGCATCCACGAGTGCCTGCCTGGGCACCGACGCGTTTGCGGTGGTCAGATACGCCCGCGAAAGCCCAAAGCGGGGCACACGGTCAGGTATCTCGGCAGAGGGGATGGTTACCACTGGTCCTCTGCCAACCACAGGGCAGGATGCGGAGCTGTGGATCTCCATGTGGCGCTGCAGGAAATCGGGCAGCACCAGGACGTCGCTGTCCAAGAAGACCACCAGCGCCGCCCCGGCAGCCCGAATCCCTGCGTTGCGGGCCGCGCTTCTGCCCCGGTTACGGTCGAGCCTGATGCCGCGAATCACGGCCCTGCCGGAGGCGGCCGCGCTGACCACCCCGGGCGTGTCGTCCGTGGAGCCGTCGTCCACCACGACTACCTCGTAGGCAGCCGGCGCGAGGGTCTGCGCGGCCAGGCGCGCCAGGCACAACCGGAGCATCGGCGCGTCGTTGTAGGCGGGCACAACGACGCTGAGACCGGGGATGGGGGCAGTATGCGACATCCTACGTGGCAGGCACCTCGGCCGGCGCCGCGTCCACCCACTGCAGCCGGAGAAGCCTGGCGTAGGTCCCGTCCAGCGCCATCAGCTCCTCGTGCCGGCCGTCTTCTACCACCGTGCCCTGGTCCAGCACGACTATCCGGTCTGCTCCCCGGACGGTTGACAGCCGGTGCGCGATGATGAAAGTGGTGCGCCCGCGGGTCGCCTGGTTGAGCGCGTCCTGGATCAGGGTCTCGGACTCGCTGTCCAGCGCGGAGGTGGCCTCGTCGAAGATGAGCAGGCGCGGGTTGTTCAGCAGCGCGCGGGCTATCGCGATCCGCTGCCGCTGCCCACCCGACAGTTGCAGCCCGTCCTCGCCCAGCAGGGTCCGATACCCCTCGCCGAGCGACTCGATGAACTCGTGCGCGTTGGCGGCCTTCGCCGCGGCCACGACCTCGTCGAACGGCGCGTCGGGCCGGGCGTACGCGATGTTGTCGTGGACGGCGCCGCGGAACAGGACGGTCTCCTGGGGTACCAGTCCGATCTGCCGCCGCAGCGACCGGACCGTCACGCGGCGCAGGTCCCACCCGTCAACCTCGATGCGTCCCTCCGTGGGATCGTAGAACCGGGCGATCAGGTTGACCAGCGTCGTCTTGCCCGCGCCACTCAACCCGACCAGCGCAACGCGCTCGCCGGGCGGGATCTCCAGCGAGAGATTGCGGAGGGCCCACTCGCCCGGAGCGTAGGCAAACGAGACGTTCTCGAAGCGGACGCGACCTGCGATCGGCGGCAGCGCTACCGCGCCGGGGCTCTCCTGGAGGCCTGACGGCTCGTCAAGTAGGGCGCGAATCCGCCTGAAGGCGCCCAGCGCCTGCCGCAGTCCGGCGTAGTGGCGTGTGAGACTGACCGCCGGCTGGACGGCCAGCCCCACGTACCCCAGGAACGCGACGAGCGTTCCCACCGTGATCCGGCCTGATGTAACCCACTGCCCGCCCAACCACAAGACGAGTACCACGCCGAATGCCGTCATGAAACTGACCACGGGCACCTGAAGCGCAACCATTCGTCCGATACGGAGGTTCGCGCCAAAGGTCTGCTCGTTCTCATCGCGGAATCGCCGGATCTCCCTGTCCTCTCGTGAGAACGCGCGGATCACGCGCGCGCCGGAGAACGCCTCGCGTATGAGACCCGCCAAGCCCGCCACGTGCTCTTGCGCCCGCGTCGCCGTGCCCTGTATCTCCCTGCCGAAGCTCCGGGCGATCACGCCGACGAACGGGATGACCACGGCGATCGCGAGGGCGAGTTGCCAGTCAATCCACAGCAGCATGGCCACGATGCCGGTAAACATCAACGCCGTGGAGACCGCATCCAAGGCCCCCATCAGCATCTCGGTCTGAACGACCTGCGTGTCCTGGAGACTTCGGGAGATCGCATCGCCACTTTGCCAGACCGCGAACCGGTCGAGTGACCAGCGCTGGATGCGCGCAAACAGGTCCTGGCGCAGATCGGCGACGATGCGGTGGGCGAGGTAGTACATGAGGTAGATCTGGGCGAACAGCGCCAGACTGTTGAGCGCGAACAGTAACAGGATGACCGCTGCCCCTCGATTGAGGGTTGCGAACTCCCGCGTGGTGAGGATCTGATCTATGAGGACGCCGGTGTACCTGGGGACCGCGAGATTGGCTCCGGTGGCCACGAGGATCGCCACCAGGGCGCCCGCGAGGTGTAGGCGATAGGGGGCTATCCGGGCAGCCATGAGGCGGAGGTCACTCACGCGCCGGCTCCACCTGGCGCAATCGCGGCCAGGATTCGGCGCGAGGCTCCTGGCTCAATCGGGATCGCCTCCAGTGCTTCAGCGAGATCCAGCCGCGCGGCCCGATCCCGTATCAACCTGGCACCCTCATCGGCCACCTGCTCCGGCGTGACGTCACCCACGAGTTCTGGCATGATGAGCCGCTTGGCGCGCATGTTGGGCAGCGCCAGGTAGGGCCTGCGGCTGATGTACCTGCGCGCCAGGGCCAGCTTGAGCGCCAGCCCAAGGCGGGGTACGCGCGTGAGCCACTCAATCGCACCCTCCACTGGAATCTGCGGGGCCAAACTGAACGGCAGGACGACCAGGGTGGGAACCCGCATTAGCGCCAGCTCCAGCGTGTTGGTGCCCGGAATGGTCAGCGCCAGATCGGCGCTGCGGATGGAAGGCCGGTCGCCGTGCCTGACCTCGACGCCGGCTGCATCAAGGCTTGCATGATGCCGGGCCAACAACGTCCGCCTTACGGAGGGCGACACGAATGGTGAAACCACCGCCAGCAGCCGGACCTCCGGCGCCCGCGCGCGCAGGGCCGCCGCCGTCTTTACCCAGAACGGGAACACCGCGGAGAAGACGCTATCACGGCTGCCGGCCAGAAGTGCTACCCTGGGGTGCGCGTCGTTACCGTCGCGGCATCCGGCCGGAGCACGATCCGCGAACACCGCGTCCTGGATCGGATCGCCGGTGACCTCGATCTTGTGGTCGGGGATGCCGAGGCTGCCCAGTCTTTCCTTCAGCACGGGTGTGGGGACGAAGATCCGTTCGAACCCTCGATGCGCACGCGCGATGTGCGCACGCTCGACGAAGGCAAAGGCACGCGCGCTCCACCGGCGGGCCAGGCGCCGGGAGAACCAGAATTCGCCCCCGACATGGAGGACCACCGGTGTTGCCGCGGGGGTCCATCCGGGGAGCCCGAGCGCAAGCCGCATCGTTGTCCTGGGATTCACGATCCTGTCGAATACCCCTGCCGCCTCAGCGACTGCCGGCTCCTGCCCGCTGGCAAACTGACAGGGCGGCAGGCAGAGCACCGTCTCGATGGATCGCCCCCCTGCCGAGGCCAACCTGCGCGCCTCGGCAGCTATGGGTACGGCCCATCCTGCCACCTCGCCAGGGCTGTTGCCGACGATGATCAGCGTTGTGGTAGGTGAGTGGTTGGGCATCGCGCGCACGACACTTCATTATAGTGTCCGCCAGCGCGCTCCCGCAATTTCACGAGTTGCGCACAGGGCGACCTGCCCCAGGTGGATGCTGGAGCGGCGCCTCGAAGCAGGGGGCGGGAGGCCTGGAGGGAAGCTATCCGGGGCGGAAGAATAACAGTCGAATGCGTG
Organism: Candidatus Nitrosymbiomonas sp.; assembly: GCA_020724185.1. Taxonomy (GTDB): domain Bacteria; phylum Sysuimicrobiota; class Sysuimicrobiia; order Sysuimicrobiales; family Humicultoraceae; genus VGFA01. The sequence continues at coordinate 9,215 of DYHL01000042.1, forward strand.
TGCCGTGAGGTGCGATGTGCGGTATGGTGTGGTTGCTCTGCTTACCGTGGTCTTGATCTTTGCGGGGACCGCCGGTGCCCAACCGGCCCCGGTGACCGTGGAGGCGGACAGCATCGTCTACGACTCGGCAGCCCAGGTCGTGACAGCACAGGGCAACGTCCGTGTAACCCTACGGCGGTACCGCCTGTTCGCTGATGGCGCCAGGTACGATCTACGGACCCAGATCGTCGTGGCCACCGGGAACGTGCGCATGGTTGATGCCCGAGGACAGGAACTGCGCGGCCGCACGCTCACCTTCGATGCCCGCACCGAGGAGGGCCGGTTCGAGCCCGTAGAGGGGATCGTGGACCGGGAGCGCCGGGTCTACGTGCGCGGCGACCGCCTGGATTTCACGCAGGACCGCCTGGTGTGCTTCGAGGGGTTCGTGACCAACTGCGATCCCAAGCGGCCCCTCTACCACATCACGGCGCGACGCATCGAGTTGATTCCTGACCGGGAGATCGTGGCCCACCATGCCACGCTGTACCTGCGCAACCGCCGGCTGCTGACGTTCCCGCGCTACATCCTGTCGTTGCGGCCCGGGGCTGAGGGGACGATCCTCCCAGGCCTGGGATACAACAGCCTCGACGGCTTCTGGGTAGATTACAGGATTCCAGTAGGGATGGGTTCAGGTCGCGGCCGTCTCTATGTCAAGTACGGCGCGATCACCGGGATTGCGCCACTGCTGACCCAGGCGTGGGAGGAGCGGGCCTACACCGCGACCTTGCGGCTCGGCCGGGCGCATCTGGTTGATGACCGCCCGGCCTTCAACGGGTTGCGCTACGACGTGGCTGAGATCGGCGCGACAACGAACCCGGCACGAATTGGCTCGGGGCCGTTCTCATGGTCTCTGTCCGGTACGGCCGGATGGTACAGCGAACTGGCCTCGGGTGTGGCCACCTCGCGGCTTGACGGTGATCTTGCGGTGGAGACGGAGCGCCTCCGCGTCGCTCCCGGCCTGACCTTCGCCGCCCGCGGCGCGGCGCGCATCTCAGCGTACGGGACAGGTGCGACGCGGACGGTGGCGACCTTGGGCGCGGCGCTGACCTACCGGCTTGATCGCCACACCACGACTTCGCTTCGATACCTCTACGTTGCGGTACAGGGGAGCACGCCGCTAAGCATTGACGTCGTGGATCCGGCCAGCACGATCAGCCTGGGTGTCACCCGCACCGTGCCGGACCGCTTCCGGCTCTCGGCTGGGGTTGCCCACAACACCGTGGTTCCCGAGACGACGTTGAACGCCTCCTTCATGGTTATCGCGTCCCCATCGCTGGAGGTTGGGGCTTCCGCGTCCTACAACCTTCGTCTGTCGTCCTTTGACGATATTGACTACACGGTGCGCTTCATCCGGGACTGCATAGACGTGGTGGCGCGCTACCGTCAGATCCGCAACGAGTTCTCGATCGAGTTCGGGTTCGTGGGCATCACCGAGCGCCGGGGCCTGGTTCCGCGTACGACCCGGCCAGGCCCTGAGCTGCCGGAGGACGCGCCTCCGCGCCCTGGGGAGTTCTAGGCCGTGAACACCGCCATTAACCCAGAGATCTTCCGCGAGTACGACATCCGCGGGCTGGTTGGCACCGACCTGACCCCAGAGATCGCCGCCAGGATCGCCCGGGCGTACGCTGCTGACCGCAACCTGTCCGGAAGCCCGGTTGTATTGGGAGCGGACAACCGCACGCACTCGCCCGCGCTGGCAGCGGGTGTGGCTCAGGGCCTCACCGCTTCAGGGTGCGATGTTGTCGAGATCGGGACCGTCATCACACCCACCTTCTACTTCGCGCGCGTCCACTGGGGAATCGAGGGCGGGGTGATGGTGACCGCCAGCCACAACCCGTCCGAGTTCAACGGCTTCAAGCTGGCGGGCGGGTTCGGGACGCTGCACGGGGAGCAGATCCAGGCGGTCCGGCTGCGGGCGGAGACAGGGCCGTTCGCCGACGGTAGGGGGCGTGTCGAACCTCGCGAGATCGTCCCGGCCTACATGGATCTGCTGCGGGAGAAGATCCGGTTGGGCCCCCGGCGCCTGCGGGTGGCGCTCGACTGCGGGAATGGCACGGCCAGCCTGATTGCTCCCCAGATCCTGGCCGCGTGGGGCGTCGAGGTCGTGCCGATCTACTGCGACTCCGACCCAAGCTTCCCGCACCATCACCCGGATCCCGTGGACCCGCACAACCTGACCGACCTGATCGCCCTGGTGCGCCGTGAGCGCTGCGATCTGGGGATCGGGATAGACGGCGACGGCGACCGGATCGGGGTCGTGGACGATCAGGGCGAGATCCTCTGGGGC
>DYHL01000042.1:11550-12491 GCA_020724185.1 Candidatus Nitrosymbiomonas sp.
CTACTGGCGGGAGATCCTACCGCGCCACCCTGGCGCCGACGTCATCGTCGAGGTGAAGTGCTCGCAGGTCCTGGTGGATGAGGTAACGCGCCTGGGCGGCAGGCCGTTCTTCTACCGCACGGGCCACTCGCTGATCAAGGCCAAGATGCGCGAGATCGGCGCGGTCTTCACCGGCGAGATGTCAGGGCACATGTTCTTCGCGGACGAGTACTACGGCTTTGACGACGCCCTGTACGCCGCCGGACGGCTGCTGCGGATCCTCTCCCACACCGATGCGCCACTGTCGGCGCTGATGGCCGACGTGCCGCGGTATCCGGTGACGCCGGAGGTGCGCGTGGCGTGCTCCGACGCGCGCAAGTTCGATGTTGTGGCGTCGGTGGCCGAGGCGTTCAAGCGCGAGCACCAGGTGATTGACGTGGACGGCGCGCGGGTGCTGTTCGATGATGGGTGGGGGCTGGTGCGGGCCAGCAACACCCAGCCGGTTCTGGTTGTGCGGGCGGAGGCGGCGACCCCTGCCGGCCTGGAGCGGATCAAGCAGGCGATTGGGACCGCGCTGGCGCGCTTCCCCGAAGTAGGACCGGTGGTGTGGTGAGGGGTAAGGCGGTTCGGACGCACGTGGCGGCTGGAGGCGCCTGACGGCCCAATGCCTCGGGCACTGATCACCGGCATCACGGGACAGGACGGCTCGTACCTGGCCGAGTTTCTCCTGAGCAGGGGATACGAGGTCCACGGGGTGATCCGCCGTGCGTCCACGTTCAACACCGATCGCATAGATCATCTCTATCGCGACCCGCACGAGGCCGAGGCCCGCCTGCGGCTGCACTACGGCGACCTGACCGACAGCAGCGGGCTGCGCGTCCTGCTGGAGCGTGTCGAGCCCGATGAGGTCTACAACCTGGGAGCGCAGTCCCACGTGCGGGTGTCGTTCGATCAGCCCGAGT
>DYHL01000042.1:12501-14209 GCA_020724185.1 Candidatus Nitrosymbiomonas sp.
CCGCCGATGTCGTTGCGCTGGGGACCCTTCGGCTGCTGGAGGCCGTGCGCGACTACCAGGGACGCACGGACCGACCGGTGCGCTTCTACCAGGCGGGGTCGTCCGAGATGTTCGGAAACGCGTCCCCGCCACAGGACGAGCGCACCCCGTTTGCCCCCCGCAGCCCCTACGGGGTCGCGAAGCTCTACGCCCACTGGCAGACGGTGAACTACCGGGAGGCGTACGGGCTCTTCGCGGCCAACGGCATCCTGTTCAACCACGAGAGCCCGCGCCGCGGTGAGACGTTCGTGACCCGCAAGATCACGCGGGCTGCCACTCGGATCGCGCTCGGCCTGCAGGAGCGCCTGTACCTGGGCAATCTCGATGCGCGGCGCGACTGGGGGCACGCCGCAGACTACGTCGAGGCCATGTGGCGGATCGTGCAGCACGACGAACCCGACGACTTCGTCATCGCGACCGGCGAGTCGCGCTCGGTCCGGGAGTTCCTGGCGGCCGTCTTCGGCCGGCTGGACCTCGAGTGGGAGCGGTACGTCGTGGTTGACCCCCGGTACCTCCGGCCGACCGAGATCGACCGGCTCGAAGGCGACGCGTCGAAGGCGCGGACCGTGCTGGGGTGGCGGCCGCGGCGGACGTTCGATGACCTCGTGCGCGAGATGGTTGAACACGACATGGAGCTCGCGCGGGCAGAGAAGCCGCTCCGGGACGCCGGGCATCACCCCGGTCCCAGAGGAGCGGGCGGTGGCTGATATCGAACGGCCGGGGACCGCAGGCGGGGGCCCGACCCCTTGGGCCGGGCAGCGGGTGGTCGTGACCGGTGGAGCGGGCTTTCTCGGCTCGGTCCTGACCGAGCGCCTGCGGCAGGCCGGCGCGCAGGTCGTCGCGCCGCGCAGGCGGGACTACGATCTCACCGAAGTAGCGGCGACCGCGCGGCTCCTGGCCGATGCCGCGCCCGACGCGCTGTTTCACCTAGCCGCCGCGGTCGGCGGCATCGGCGCCAACCTCGCGAACCCGGGGCGGTTCTTCTACGAGAACATGGCGATGGGCCTGCACCTGATCGAGCAGGCCCGGCGGTACGGCCGGCTCCGCACGCTCGTCATCGTGGGCACCACGTGCGCGTATCCGGGCGAAGCGCCTGTGCCCCTGCGCGAGGTTGACCTCTGGGACGGTTATCCCGAGCCGACCAACGCGCCGTACGGGATCGCCAAGCGGGCGTTGCTGGTGATGGCGCAGGCCTACCGGGCGCAGTACGGACTCAACGCCGTCTACGTGATCCCGGCCAACCTGTACGGGCCCGGCGACAACTTCGATCCCGAGACGTCACACGTGATCCCCGCGCTGATCAGGAAGTGCATCGAGGCCGCCGACGCCGGCGCCGACGCGATCGTGGCGTGGGGCGACGGGACGCCGACGCGCGAGTTCCTGCACGTCGCCGACGCCTCGCGGGGCATCATGCTGGCGGCCGAACGGTACGACGGCCCCGAGCCGGTGAACCTAGGCACCGGCGAGGAGATCTCGATCCGCGACTTGCTGGCGAAGATCGCCGGCCTCTCCGGCTACTGTGGGCGCGTGATCTGGGATGCAACGAAGCCCGGCGGCCAGCGGCGCCGCCGCCTGGACGTGACCAGGGCCCGCGTGCTGCTGGGGTTCTCCGCCGAGATTCCGCTCGATGAGGGCCTGCGGCAGACGGTGGCCTGGTACCGGGCCCACC
>DYHL01000043.1:0-2652 GCA_020724185.1 Candidatus Nitrosymbiomonas sp.
GCCGATCAGCGTCGCCTTCAACAAGCCGATGAGCGCGTCCGGCCTGGAGATCAGCGCCGAGCCGGCGGTCACCTTCGGCACGGCTCAGTGGTCCGACGACACCAAGACCGTCACCCTCCGCCCGGCGTCCACGCTGGTGCCTGGCACCCGCTACACCATCCGCGTCCGTGCCCGGGACCGTCAGGGAAACGTGCTGGCTCGGGACCAGGTGTGGGCCTTCACGGCTACGGCGCCGACCGGAGTGGCCGGGGAGGGTCAGCTCCGCCTGGCCGAGCGGATTGACGTCGGGTCGGATGCACGCGTGTTCACCCTCTTTGCGGCCCTGTTGGCCGCATCGCCTGACAGCCCCGCCGGGGAGACGGGCTCAGTGCGTGCCGCGGTGCGCACTAAGATGCGGGAACTTCCAACCCGGGTCGCCGATCCGGTCCGCAAGTTCCTGACAGACAATCCCGCCTCCGTCGAGCAGTATCTTGCTGCCGCGCTTCTGCTATCAGGGCCGCCCGAGTTACGCGAGACAGGCGGGGGTACCACCACCGCCAGGGAACTGGCGGGGCTCGGCCCTGTTCTGGCGCAGTTCTATACCGGAGCTGGCATAGCCGACCTCTGGAAGGCGCATGAGCGGGCGTATACGGACGCCGTCGGCGCCCACCGGAAGGACGCTCCTGCGCTGCTGGGGCGCGCCGTGGACTACCTCCGGAGCACCACCATCCCGGCCACCCGCATTGCGGTGCTCCCCAACCTCGTTGACCTTCCCGGCCAGGGGTACCTTGTCCGACAGGGCGATCGCGTGTTCATCGTCGCGAACTCCAGGGGAGGTGTGGACCCCCTGGGCCTGCTTCGGCCCTTTGCCCGTCTGCTGCTCGATCCTCTCCGCGGGCAAGCGGGTGACCAACTGCAGCGGACCGAGCCCCTGTACGTGCAGGCGCGCGACCTCGCGGCCCGCAATGGATACCGCTCGTGGCAGGAGACCGTGGTGGCCAGCCTGGTTGAGGCCACGGCCATACGCCTGGCCCTTGCCGCGGACGATCCCACTGCGTCCCAGCGAGCGGCGTACGCGCGCGGTCTCGTGCTCGTGGATCACTTCGCAGCTCAACTCGCCGAATACGAGCGGACCACGGTTTCTCTGACCGACTACTATCCCCGGATGCTTGCGGCCGTTGACCTCGACGTCGAGTTGCGCAGGTGGGCGGAACGGAAGCCCGGGTAAGCCACCCCGAACTCGCTGCGCGAACGGCATCGAGGCGCGCCCTCGCGCTGGCGCTCGCGCTGATCATGTGGGTGGTCACTGCGGGACCGCCGGCGCCTGCGGCCCTGGCTCAGGAAGAGATCCCGGTGACGCTGCGGGCGAAGGTGTTCCGCTACGACCGCACCACACGGGTTCTGGTCGCTCAAGGCACCGTCGTGGTAACCTATCAGGACATCGTGATCCACGCCGACCGGCTTCGGGCCAACTTGGGGACCAACGACGTTCGTGCCGAGGGTAACGTACGGCTGGAGGCCGGACGGCAAGTGATCCGGGGAGCCGCCCTGGACTACAACCTGGATACCCGCAAGGGCCGGATCTCGCAGGCAGCCGCTGACTACACCGGCCCGATGGTGCTGGGCAAGGTTCTCGTCCGCGCCGAGGCCATCGAGGGCGTCATGGACTCGACCACCGTGGCCCGCGATGCCCTGTGCACGACATGCGAGGGCCAAAACCCCGTGGCCTACCTGACGGCACGCGAACTAACCCTGTATCCCAACGACAAGATCGTCGGCCGCCGCGTGACAGTATGGATCGGCGGGCGCAAGATCTTGACGTGGCCGTACTTCGTGATCTCCATCCGCGAACAGCGTGCCAGCCGCCTGTTCCCGGTGGTGGGCTACTCCGAGACCGAGGGTTACTTCGTCAAGCTCTTCTACTCGTACGCCCTCAACAAAGACCACTACGGCTACCTGCGGCTCGATCTCATGGAGAGACTGGGCACCGGCTACGGCGTCGAGCACACCTACCGGCTCGACCGCGGGAGCGGAGTCGCGTTCCTCTACTACCTCGACAACAAGCAGACCCGGGGCGCGGATTCCCGCATCGTCCTCAACCACCAGCAGCGGCTCGGTGACGTCTCCGCCCGGGTCTACACCGACTATGTATCGCGCTCGTCGCTCGCTGCGCCGTCTACCAGCTTCTTTGCAGCGTTGGACGCATTCTACCGCGGGTTCCGTTCTTCCACGACGCTCTACCAAACCTACTTGAGCCAGGACTTCCCGGGCATCGTGGGGGCGGCCTCGATGGCCTACACTGGACGCCTGTTCCACACCCAGCAACTGACCGATAAGCTGTCAGCCGAGATTTCCACCGACATTTCACGCACGGTGAGCGCGCTGGGAATTGACGACGAGGCGTTCCCGCGCCTCTCGCTGCGCTACCGCGGCTCCGGGTACACGGCGTCGCTGGTGGCCGAGGGGCGCTACGATCTGGACGGCAGCACCTTCCCGGGTGACCTCCGGTTTGCGACCGAGCGCCTGCCCGAACTGACGGTGGTCGCCGACGCGCGGCTGATCGGCAAGACGCGCCTCGTCTACCAGCTCCAGGGCGGCCTCGGCCACCTTGGCGTCGTCCACGGCCGTGACCATGACCACGGCCAGGTCCTTCTTCTCGGTGAGGAGGCGCCG
>DYHL01000043.1:2662-14201 GCA_020724185.1 Candidatus Nitrosymbiomonas sp.
AACGCACGCCGACGACACGATCGAGGCGGTCCGCGCCGACCTGACTGCCACCGTCAGCGGCCCACTCCTTGAATCCCCCCGGGGGTTCCTCAACCTGTACACTCAGGTGCGCGGCTCGTACTACACCACCGGGGACGCGCGCGGATTCCTCACGGGACGCCTGGATTATACGCGTTCCCTGTCCGAGGCCTGGCAGGGCCAGATCGGCGTGTCGTATCAGGACCAGGTCGGGCAAACGCCGTTCGTCTTCGACAGTACGGTCGGGCGGCTAGCCCGGACCGATGCCACCCTCACCTATCGCCGGCCGCACCTGACCGCCACGTTCTCGACGTCATTCGACATGGCAGCCGGGCAACTGGAGCCGGTGGTGGCCCGGGCCCAGTACTTCCCGCGGCCGGGATGGACGGCGGCGGCGGCGGTCAGCTATGATCCTACCCTCGGCGCGCTCTCGCGGGCCGAGCTATCCTTCGACATCAAACTGAGCCCCCTCTGGCAGGTGGCCTACTACGGGTATTATGATGGGTTTAGCGGCCGCCTCTTCCACGACCGGCTGACGATCACCCGGACATGGGACGAATGCCTGGCGGCGGCGGTCACCTACCGGGGGATCACGCAGGAGATCTGGCTCGAGGCCTGGCTGACCGCGCTGCCGTGGGCCCGGGGAAGAGCGGGCATCGGCTCGCAGGGGCAATTGCTCTTCGAACAGCCCTGGCTTGGGGCGCGGCCATGAGGCAAGGGGATCGGAATGCCGCCTGGGGAGGACCGATATGAACCGATCGAGATTGCTGCAAGTGGTGGTGCTGGCCGGGATGGTGGCGGCAACGACCGTCACGGCCGAAGCCCAGTCGGGCCAACAACTTGTGATCACGATGACCGTCGCCGGAAGGGTCCAGGACCGCGGCGGCGCCTACTACATCGCCTTCGCGGTCACCAACTCGCTGCTGGCCGGCCCTCAGCCGGACAGCACCAACTGGACGCACTACATCGTCTACCGCGACGGCCGCTTCTTCTTCGGGGTGGTCCCGCCGACCACGGTGCGGCCTTTCGGCTTCGCGGCCATCAGGCCGCCAGCCCCGTTCCTCTCCGGTCAGGTGCTACCCGACGGGCGGGGACTCCAGGTGAGCATCCCGATCGCCGATCTCCGCACCGGCCCTGCGCTGCCCACCCGGGTGCTGATTAACTTCGTGACGGTCGATGAGGCAAACCGCCCGCTTGACGCGCTGGGCCAGGGGGCCTCGGACCAGTTCGGCTTCGTGACCGTGGACCTGCGGCGCGACTCGTTCGTCACAGTGCGCGCTCCGCGCGGGAACTACCCCGATCCCAACTTCGACATCACCGGAGGGGATATCCGGATCACGACTCCCTGACCACTATCCCTGCTTTGCCCAAGGAGAGGGGGTGAGAATGTGGTTGAATATGAGTTCACTATAGTCATCGAACGGGACGAAGACGGCCGATTCCTGGCTGTTTGTCCAGCACTTCAGGGGTGCTACACGGAAGGCGCGAGCGAGGAAGAGGTCCGAGAGTTGATCAAGGACGCTATTCGGCTTCACATCGAGGACCGTCTCGCAAGAGGAGAGCCCGTCTATCACGAGGTTGGCGCCACGAAGGTCCGCGTGGCGGTATGAACGCCAGGGTGCCAGGACTGACGGCGCAGGAGATCCTGGCCGTCCTCCGGCGGCATGGGTTTGAGCAGGTCAGGCAGAGCGGCAGCCCCATTGTCCTCCGGCATCTCGATGGCCGCCGAACAACGGTACCGCTGCACAAAGGGCGAACCCTTGGGCGGGGCCTCCTTCGTCGAATCATGAAGGATGCCAACCTGACCCCAGAAGATGTGACCCGATAATGTACCTAACGGCCTACCCGCCGTGCGGCATCGCGGCCAATTACCGACTTCGCGTTACCGCACCTGGCATAGACGCTGAACTGGACGCGCGGCCCATCGAGGCCGCGAAGCGCGCCCGGGCTCCGCTGAGCCGGGAACATCGCCACCATCTCGTACTGGCCGGCGGGCACCTGTTGGCCAAAGAGGTTCTTCTGGTCCCACCGTGCCCGGAAGACCCTCGATTCTCCGGGCTTGATCACCAACGTCGTCAGCGCTTGGACGAACGCCCTCCCGGCTGACCACTGCCAGATCACCCTGCCGTCGTTTCGCACGACGAAGTCGTACATCTGGCCGGTGTTGAACTGGAAGGTGACCTCCCTCGGGCTGGGATTGGCAACGGTGAGCACGATCTCCACCGGCTCGCCGGCGCGGTACCGGGCCCTGGCGATACTAAGCTCGACCTGAACCTGCCCGGCCTGCGTGACCGCTGCGGGGCCGGCCCACAGCGGGCTTGCCAGCAAGCCCAACAGCGCAGTTGTCGCTATCGCGGCCCTCATCGGTTCCCCTCCACGCCTGCCCTTACACAGAAGACGCAGAGAGGGCCCGAGAAGTTCCAGGGTGAGCTACGGCACCATGGTGATCGTTGTGCCGCTGCACGATGGGCCGGTGGCGGCGACCAACAGGGACGCTGTGCCGTAGTAGGCCGTGCCGCCAATGACCTTAGAGGCGGTGCCCGAGTAGGTGCCGGCGGGCAGGAAATCGAGCACGGCAAATCCACCCGGGCCGCTCTTGGTGGTGCGGCGAAATGTGCCCGAAGTCACCACCACGTCTGAGCCCGGCTGCGGTGTTGGCCCGGCAGCCTGCACCAGGACTGCGGCACAACCGTAGTAGGGCGCCGGTGTTCCCCCCACCACCGCGGCGGCCGCGCTTATCCTGCCCCAACCAAAGCTCTCGTCCCAGCCCGGCGCGCCCAGGTCGGCGGCGGTGGCTTCGATCTTCCTGCGGACCTGGTAATTGCTGAAGCCTGGAAACGCTGACCACACCAGCGCGGCAAGCCCGGCGACGTGCGGGCTGGCCATCGAGGTCCCGCTATAGTAAGCATATGATCCACCCGGGATCGTGGAGTACACGTCGCGACCAGGAGCGCCCACCGAGATGTGCAGCCCGGTGTTGGAGAAGTCCACCTTGGCGTCGTTGCCGTCGGTGGCCCCGGCCGCCATCACCCCGGTCAGCGCCGCCGGGTAGAAGATCCCGTATCGCTTGAACTCGTTCCCCATGGCGGCGACCACGAGGACCGACCCCTGGCCCGCGCCGATGGCGTAGGCAACCGCGTCCTGCAAGGCCTGCGAGTAGCCAAACCCTCCCAGGCTCATGTTGAGGACACCCTTCTTGCCCATCCCCACGATGGCATCCGCTGCCCATACGATACCGGCCGCGATGCCCGCAAACGACCCCTCGCCTGCGTCGCTGAGGACCTTCACGGGCAGGATCTGCGTGGCGCTGTTGAAGGCCACTCCTACGATCCCGATACCGTTGTTCCCCAGCGCCCCCGCGGTCCCGGCAACGTGGGTCCCGTGGCCGTAGGCGTCGCCCGCGCCTCCGGGCACGCACGGCAGGGTCACGCAGTTCGCTCCAGGCAGCACCTTCCCGCCGAGGTCGGGATGCGCGGCATCCACGCCGGTATCAAGCACCGCGACCACCACGGTGCTTGCCCCGGAGGTGGTGTCCCACGCGCTGGCGGCACCGATCTTTACCAGGCCCCAGAGCTTACCCGGATAGGCCGGATCGTTGGGCACAAGCGACGCGAACGCCAGATAGTTCGGCTCGGCATACAGGACATCCGCGCGCCCCTGCAAGGTGCGGATCGCATCGGCCACCGACCCCCCGCCCACAAGGCGGAGGCGCAGCACAGTGATGCGGGGGATCTCGCCCAGGACGACGGCGCCGACGGCCGATGCCACCTCGGCCTTGCTCGCGGCAGGCATGACCCGCACGAGGACCTCGCCGGGGACATGCGGCGCCACCACCGTGCCGCCGGGGGGCAGCCCGGGTAGGCCCACCGTCTGGGCGCCAATGGAGCATCCGGCCACCAGGGTTGCCAGCAGGAGGGTGAAGACGACGCGCAGGGCCTGTTGTGGTTGAGCCATCATTGTCCTCCTCAAGGCGTGGTGGTGAACCGGAACGGGCCGTTGAGCGATCCCGAGGAGAAGAACGGAAAGCCCGGGCCGGCGTCGGGAAAGCCCGCCATGCTGTACGCGTCGCCCGCGGCCCCGTAGCCGTCATACGCATACGCATACCACACGTCCCACTCGTAGCGCTTCGCGCGCTGCAGTGGCGTAGTCGCCCCGTAGCACAGCTCCGGGCCGCTACCGAAGGTCACGTTCGTCGAGCCGGTGCAGAAGTAGTATGAGGGCGGGTCGTCGTTGATCCCCCATACGTACCCCTCGTAGTACCGCGTCGTGCCCACCACGGCGGTAGGCGTCCACGTGAAGGTGGGGGCGCTACCAGGGGCGATCGTGTTGGTCTCGTCGGGCGGGGAGACAAGGTTGAGGTTGAACACGGGCAGCGGCGTAGTCTGCGCCGTGCCCGTGGACAGGGCGCTCTCGCCCGTGGCTGCATACGCAGTAACCTTGTAGTAGACGGCCGTACCCGCTGCCAGGTCCGCGCCGGAATCCCGGTGGCACCTGTCCATGGAGTAAGGTGGGGGCGCCAGGGTCTGGCACGTGCTGCTCGCCCCGGCTCCCGCGTCGGCCAGGAGCACAAACGGCCCTCCTGCCGAAAACGAGCGATACACCTTGTACCCCACGGCCCCGGGCACCGGCGACCAGAGTACATACACGAGCAAGGTCGAATCCGGCGGCGCGGCCTTGATGTTCAGGAAACGGCCGCCTCCAAGCGACACCACGCCGGGGTCCCTGCCCAACTCGCTCATCCGAGCGGCCCTGGCCTGCCGCTGGGCCTGGAGAAGCCGGGCCTGGAAGATACTGACGGGCCTGCCGAAGGTGACCGCGGTGGCGTACACCGAGGCCGGGGCTGCCGGCGGGCTGCCACCCGTGTTCGCCACCGTCACCGGAATGGACCATTCGGCCACGTTGTAGTTGTTGTCGTAGGCGATGATGTTAACGAAGCTCGGGCCGTTGGCGTTCAGGGTGGTGTTCCAGACCACCGTTGCGGCCGACGTGTCCGAAGCCGACCCGTTCGCAACATCGCCCCGATGGCCGAAGCGCCACTGGATCAACCGCACCGGATTGGCCGCCGTGATAGTGACCGTGAACGCGACGGTGCCGGAGACGGTCGCCCCGGGGGTCAGCCCGCTGACCGCGATGGTCGGAGCGGACACCGGTCTGGCCGAATCGAACACCGTTCTGAGATGCATGCGCACATCGGTAGTGACGCTCGCGGCCACCCCTACGCCCTGCAGTCGGCCGGCACCGTACCCTGTCTTCGTGAGGAGCAGGCTACGGGTCCCCGCCGGGACGCCGGTGATCGAGAAGGCGCCGCCGGCATTCGTCGCCGTGGCCAGCGATGTACCCTCGACCGCGACCGTGGCACCGCCAAGCGGCGGCCCGCCGCGGGTGTCCGTGAGGATGCCGGTCACGGTGCCCGTCCCGGACGGCGTGGGCGTCGGCGTGGGCGTCGGCGTCGGGCCGGGCGAGACGCCTCCGCCGCAGGCGGACGTCACGAGGGCAAGGACGACGAGCAGGCTGGCGCGGCGTGCGGTCAACTGGCCACCTCCCAGAAGCTCACGAACGGAACCTCACTGCGCACAGCGCTTTTGCAAGGGCAGGTCAAGGGGTCGGCTGCGGGCTGGGCTCCTGCGTCAGGGTCGGGTAGACGTGGAGAACACGAAAGCCGCGTTCCTTGCGCAAGCGCAGGACCAGCTCGCGCAAGGCCCTGTCTGCCTTCTCTTTCCTCACCAGTGCAAGCACATCCTGGTGGACACGGACGAACGACAGCGGCACCGACGGCGTACGCCTCTCCACTCTGAATACGTACCGACGCAACTCGCCGACTTTGACAGGGCCAACTATCTGGCCAATGGGCGCCGCGAACACAGCCGCCTCCAGCACCGGGTCGAGGGTTCCCTCCTCTATCTCCATCTTGGCCCCATCCAGGACCGCGTCCGGGGTTATGGCGTGCTTTGCCAGGCCCTCAAATCCCTCGCCGGCGCGGAGTTTTCTCAGGAATTCGGCCGCCTGCTCATCACCGGATGCGAAGAGCACCCTCGCAGTGGCCCGGGTCGGAGTCCGGAACCGACTCCTGTGCTTCTCGTAGTAGGCCCGTGCCTCTTCCTCGGTAACCTTTGTTTGCTTCTCGATGCCCTTCCAGAGTCCCTCGATCAGGCGCGCCTGCCGGACTCTGCCTCGCAACTCGTCCAGGGTCAGCCGGTAGGAGTCCAGGTACAGATTGAAGTCGTCCTCGCTGGTGTACTTCGAACGCTCGGCCCCAACCTCGCGCTCGATCTCCTCCTTGGGGACAACCACGCCGCTTCGCTCGGCCTCCTGGCGCAGCAGCGTGGCGTCAATGAGGAGCCGGACCATCCGGTTGTAGAACTGGGCTAGTTGATCCGTCCCGGGCGTGTCCAAAGGCACGCCTCGTGCTCGGGCCCCGGCAGCCTCCTGCTCCAACTGGCGCTCATAGATCTTCTCGCCACCGGCTTCTGCCACCACGCGGCCGGAAGGGTCCGTGCACCCACCCAGCACCAGGGTAGCCGCCAGGATCCAGACGACAACTCGTTTTGGTCCCACGCTGCACACCTCCACGTTCGGATCTCGCTCTTCGCCGTCAGGGAACCGGCGGTGTCGTGTGACGGCTGTACCATTCCTCCAGCTTGCGCTGCGTCTCCGCCAACTGCTTGGACAACGGCCGATGCGGGCGCATCCTGACCGACACCTCGCGCACCGACCGGGCCGCCTTGTCCATGTAGGCAGCATCCGTGACCGAGGCCAGTTGATACACCACGGCGGCCACAGCGCGCATCGGAACATTCATCGGCTCGCCCTTCAGCACCTGTGGCATCTGTCGCTCCAGCACGGCTATCGCCGCCTGTCGCTGGCCGGGCGACATCTGCGGCCAGCTTCCCATCACCGTCTTGAACAAGGCAACTCGTGCCATGTTCGCCATGGGAGGAAACGCGGCGAACGCCTGCTCGGCGATTCTCAGCCGGTCGCTCATCCAGCCCGTCCGCAGGGCGGCGCCCATGAGCACGGCCTGCCGGTACGGAGGGTAGTGGAGGCGGTACGTCCCAATCGCGGCGATGGTAACGAGCAGGACGCACACTGCTGCGTGGACACCCTTGGGCATGACCGGACGGTGTCCCGACACCCTATCCTCTGTCTTCCCTTCGGAAGAGGCAAGGAAACCCACTAGCAGCGCAAGCTGCAGCATCCCCTCGTTTGTGTCAAAGAGGAACAGGTTCTGGACGAAGTACGCCACCAGGGCCGCGCCAATGCCCATGTACAGCGTGCCGCTTCCCTGCGCGCTCCGGTCCCGATGGCGCGCCCCGCGCGCCCTTGCGATCACCGCACGCAGCAAGAGGCCCCACAGCCCAAGGTAGGCGAGCAGACCGAGAATGCCTCTGTCAACGAGCTCCTCCACGACCCGGTTGTGAAGGCGATCGCCCCACTCCGGCGAAACCGCAAAGAACCTGGCTGACACGTACTTCTCGAAGACCGGCTCGGCGTTTTCCGGTCCCCATCCCAGGACCGGACGCTCGCGGAACGCGGCAAGGCCGGCCCTGACCATCTCCACCCGCGTGACCGCGGTGGGGTCCTCGAGCGACGCCCTGCGCAGACGTTCTACTAAGTAGACGCGACTTGCCAGGGCGTGCACGGCTGGCGTGTCCCTAACCGCAAACCACAGGCCGCCCACCAGCACGGCTACCCCCAGGCTACCGGCCGCAACAAGCCGCAGCCTCGGGCGGTCTCCCCAAAGCGCGTAGGCCAGAGCCCACGCAGCCAGCCCGGCAATTGCGCCCACAACCGCGCCCCGCGTTGCCGTCTGGATCAAGGCCCACCCAGAGAACGCCACCGTCCCCAGGAGGAAGGCCTGCCACGCGGTGAAGGCCCTCCCCTGCTGTTCCAGGCGGGGGCGGGACGCCGCGAGCAAGGCAAGCGCGAGCAACAGGCTCACCAATAGGTACGCCGCAAGGTAGCCCGGATTGCCGACGGTCGCCATTAGCCGATCGGCAGACCCGAGGCGGTAGATGGCCCCGACCTGCTCCAACCCCAGGCCCTGCCCCAGCCCGATGACCACCACGAGCAGGCTCACCCCCAGGTTCGCACCGAACAGCCAGCGCCACTGGGCGTAAGTGCGAAACACCGAGGCCAGCACGACCACAAGGGCGGTCCAGTGCGCCAGGCCGACGACGCCGCCCATGCGAAGCTGAGTGGACCACAGGCTGCGCTCGGGGCTGAGACCGGTGGCCGCCGCCAGCAGGTTGATGAGCACAAATAGTCCGGCCGCGGCGGGGATCGGCGCTCGCGGCGGCCGGTAGCGCCGGTCGCCCAGGGCCAGGGCAACCCACAGCGCGACGGTGAACAGGGTAACCGTGCGGGCGTAGAGCGCCCCGGGCAGGACGAACCCAGGCCATACGCCTGGGTTGGCAACCAAGGGAGTGGCCAGAAGGAGATAGACGCCTGCCGCAACGGCCAGCGCAAGCGCGCGGTGCGCATCCCCAACTGATCTTTGGCGCAGAGGCACCTGCGTATCCCGCATCTACGGGGTCGGGCTGGGAACCGGAGAATGCGAGGCAGGCGCCTCAAACTTCACCCGGATCTCGATCTTCGCCTCGCGGCGCAGCCGCCCGATCAGCTCGGCCCGCGCCTGCCTTAACTTGCGGCTCCTGAGGCTATTCTCGACAACCGCCCGGACCTCCTCGAAGGGAACCAGTTCGGCAGGCCGGAACTCCTCGACGCGGAAGATGTGGAAGTGTCCGCCGGCCTCCACCGGCCCCATGTACTTGCCCGCGGGAGAAGCGAAGACCGCCTGCTCGATGGGCGGGGCCAGCATGCCCCGCATGATCTCGGCCGCGGCGCCCCCTGACGCGCGCTGCTGGGGCACGGACGAGTGCTGCCTCACCAACTGGCTCCAGTACTCCCCTGCGGCCAGCCGGCGGAGGACCTCCTCGGCTTCCTCCTTCGTCCGCACCGACATCAGCGTCATCACCACGCGCTCCGGCCGGGTATAGGCCTTGGGGTTTGCCCCGTACTCCCTGCGCGTCTCATCGTCCGTGATGGGCACCGCACGCCGCATCTCGTCGTCGAGCTTGCGGGTGAGCACGCCCGAGCGAACCCGTTGCCGCCACTCCTCCTCGGTCATCCCGACCTGCTTGAGGAACTCCACCAACTTCGCAGGGCTCACGTACTGCCTGCGTGCGGCCTCGATGGCGCGTTCGAGTTCCCCTGGCTCCACCTGCAGGCCCCGCCGGTTGGCCTCCTGCAGCCGCAGGAGGATGGCGATCCAGCCGTCCAGCGACCGTCTCAGAACCGCGTTGCGCTGCTCAGGGGTGAGATCCTTGACCCGTAGCCGGAAAATCCGCTCATCCACCAGGAGCTGGTGCATCCGAATCGGATCGCCGTTCACGACCGCCACCACGGTCTTCGGGTCCGGGTCCCGGTCCGTGCGCGCCTGACCTGCCGGACCGCACCCGGCCAGAAGTACCACTCCCAGCAGTCCGGCCGCGAGCCAGATCGCCCGGCCTCCTCTTCCCTTCCCCTCCGCCTCCACACCACGACCTCCCTTGGGGTTGCATAAAGCGGAGGGAGCACCGGGCGGTGCCCCCTCCGCGTCTTTCTGAGCCGTCAACCTGAGAGGTTACGGCCCGAGGATGACGGTGCCGATCTTCGACAGGAAGGTCGCCACCGTGACGTTCCCAGCCAGGTCGTTCAGCCGGCCGTAGAACTCGGGGTACCCCCACTGGGTCCGAACCGTCTGGCCCGTGGTCAGGATCGGGACCGGGAAGGCAGGGTCGTTCCTCATGCCGTCGGCGGTAGCGGCCCCGTCGAGACCCAGGCGCACGCCCATGATCGTGTCCGGATTCCCGGCCAAGTCAACGTGCTTGCCTGAGATGTTGCGTAGGATCACTCCCGAGCAATCCAACCACGCTGTCGCCTGGGCATCCCACACCGAGACCGCTTCGCTGGGCCACAGGAAGTCCGTGGATGGCGCCGGGACGAAGTGGGCCCACATGTCGCCTACGCTGTTCGGCGGGTTGTAGTCGCCCACGTCACAGATCTCCCCGTTGGCGGCGGATATCTGCGGGTCTTCGGCCACCGGCTCGTTGAACCCGATCAACAGGCGGTCATCACCGAGGTTCGCAAGGCCAGCAGTGCCGTTTTGGTTGTAGAGGCCGGCCGCGCCGGCAGGTGCGCCAAAGGCGGTGTCGCCTGTCGCCGAAGGCGGCCCGAATGTGAACGGTGTCGTGTCCGCGGCAACAGTGTAGCCCGCCGAGACTAGGTAGTACACGAAGGGGTAGGCGAACTGGCCGACATCAGCCGAAACCGTCGAAACCCCGAACACCCCGGGAACGAGGAAGAAGAACGTGCCCGCGCACGAACCACCGGGCAAGCTGGTGAAACAGAAGGTGTAGGCCACGGGCGCTGCCAGATCCGACCGCCACTGCACGATGCCCCGCATGAACCAGCGGTTGGCACTCGTGCGGGTCACAGTCCGAATCGGACCCGTAAGTGCGCTTGTGGTCGTGCCTCGGTAAGCCTCCATGGCCGTGTACAACGCAGAGGCGGGATAGTCCTTGACACCGAAGCGGCCCCGTGAATCTGCGATGGCCTTGTTGGCAGCCGACAACGGGGTCAGGAACTCGACGCAGACCTCTTCCTTCTGGCCGATGACCCTATCCAAACAGGCCGGGTCGCTTTCCTTGCCCAAACGGGTGATGAACGGGATCTCCGTTGTGAACGTGAGGAAGTTCATGATGTTGATGCCGGTGGCGCCCCCTGTGCCGGGCATGACCGTCATCGTGGAACAAACCCCCATGATCAAGGGGTTGCCCGGGTTAGGCGCGCCGGTGGTGTTCGGCCCGTTTACGCAGACGAGAGCCTGCTTGCCGATCCAGGAGGCCGGCAGTCCGAAGGTGTAGTTGCCGTTGCTGGTGGAAGTGGTGAACGCCGGGGCGAGCCCGCCCGGGATCTTTGTCGTGCGTGCGTTCGCCGGGGCCGCAAACTCGGCTTCGACCGCCGAGATCGCGGCAGCAGCGCCACCCTTTGTCTGTCGCAGGCTTGCCACGAGCCGGTCCTTGGCCTGCGCGCGGGCTGCCGCAATCGCCGAGAACGGTACGACGGCGTCGTCCCAGAGGGAGACGGTCGTCGTATCCGCAGCAGGGATACCTTGGAATTGCGGCGGCGTCAGATAGGTTTCCCTAACTGTAATGTCCACGAGCACCTTCCCCTGCACGTAAACAGCCGCGGGGCCCGGTGTTGGTGTGGGTGTGGGTGTCGGCGTCGGCGTGGGCGTGGGTGTCACGGTGCCGGTTGTCCCACACGCCGCCACCAGGAATGCCACCACTACCACGATGGCCCACTGGCTTAGAGTTCGGGGGCTGAATCTTGCCATGTGGTACGTCCCTCCTTCTTCTGCTGAGTAGTTTGGTGCACTATCTCGGCGGGTGGCACGGACTCAGGTTTCTTCGAGGGAAGTGGTCGTGGTAACTACTCAGGAGGCATCCCGGGGCGGGATGCCTCCTGAGGTAATTGGGCG